>CACWZA010000022.1 GCA_902765215.1 uncultured bacterium
GATGAGTGATTACGGAGAGTCAGGTCGGAGAGTTTCTTTCGGTACCATTTCTTTGCGGTCAAAGAAATGGTACATCAAACCCATAATCGTTGCTTTTATGTTTACCACAATTTTAGGGACAACTTTGTTGTCCGATAAATAATAACTAACCCCTTTGTCCAATGTTTTATAAAAAATCTGCTCTATTATGATAAAAAAGGAGTCTGATATGAAAAAACTGTTTTTGTTGATTAGTATTTTATTTGTGACAGTCACTACTGCAAGTGCGTTTTCTAACTCTCTTGACGGTTCTGATAACTCTATGCCTAAATGGAATAATAATTTTGTATCACCCCAAAGTAATACCTATACCAACACACCTGCTACCCCGTATATACCAAAAGAACATACGGGTTTTACCTACGGTGACGGAAGATATGTGAATCCTCAGATGAACGACACGCGGTATAATTCAAACTGCCAGTTCGGACAATGTATCCCCGGCGGACTGAATCCGAATAATCAGTAATTTATCAGCACTAGGCATTTACCCCTTTATTTGCCTGTGCCTTATCGTATCGTTTTTGTGTAAAGTATCTTGTGAGTCCTGATACAACAAATCCCATCACTCCGATTGCGAATAAGAACGGGAAACCTGATATAAGTACTTTTTGTTTAGCAAGTTTCTTGTACTCTTTTTCGGCTGATGTATTTTTCTTTTTGGAAATGGTTTCAGCAAGTTCGCCGAGTTTGTCAAATTCAGGTACTTCAAGGTTTTCCCCGATGATTTCTTTACATTTTCCGCATTTTTTGAGTAGTTTTTTGAAACCTTTTTCCACTAATTCACTTCCCGTAATAACATAAAGCCCGACGATAGGGAATCTTGTTGCGGTTTCTTTCAGGTTTTCTTTTCCTCTGTCTGCTGATGCCCCAAAATACCCTGCTCCGCCTGTCAGAACGCAGGTTGTTAATTGTCCTTTACTCATTACGAGTTTTCCGTCCTGATTATTAAAATCGAGTGAGAAATATTTATCGCAGAAATTCTTTGCTTTTTCGCTCTTTGTTTTAAACAATTTTGTTCCCGGAGCAAGGATAAACTCTGATATATTCTGTAAAACCTTTGAGTTCTTTCCTTTTGTCGCCATTAATCCTGCAAGAGATAACAACCCTGCATAAATTCCTCCTGCAATTGCGATATGTTTTTTTGCACTTTTTTCTACTTTTTGTTGTTGAACCGTATCTTCTTTTTTGTCCTCAAGTGATGCTATGTTTTTAAAATCACTCTTTTTAAATACCTTTAAGGTCATAAGGTTTTTGATATAATTGAGCGAAAATTCTGTGAGTGGAATTATTGTCGCGGCGAGTGCTATTGCTGCTTTAACGGGTAAAATCTGCTTGTTGGTTTCTTTATTTTCTTTTAAAAGATCTTTTGCAGGTACAGAAACTTCTTTTTTTAATTTATCAGGCAGTTTTTTTGAGAAAACTTTTCTTGCGACTTTTTCACCTAAAAGCGCAGGGGTAAAATAGATAAGACTTTCTTCAGAACCTTCTAAAAATACATTTTCACACAAATCGGGTATACTTCTTGAAAAGGTCGCTTTCGGTATCATACAAACCGAAAAGTCCTGAATAAAACGGGATGTAGAAAGTCCTGCTGCCTGTTCTTTGTGTCTGACAAACTTTGCAGCCGGTTTTAAATATTTTGGTAAGTTGTTTATTGTTAAATTAGTCATTGATGTTCCTTCCGTAATTAATCGCTTTGGGTTTTCGGCAGCCAACCCAAACGACGCTTTACGGGCAGGCAAACCTAGTAGATTTAACTACCCAATAATCTTTAAACAAGTGTGAAACTAAAGGGTAGTTAGACTAACCCTTGCCACCAATTATTTTGTTTTAAAGATAAATTTGTGTTCATATTTTTTTCTTTCTTAGTCTATACTAACTCAAACTCTTATTTATGTAAATAGGGATGACGCATGCGGCTTAAAATTTTGACACAAAAAAGGTGCCGATAATTCTTCGGCACCTTTTTTTATGGTTATAAATGTTTATTATAAAACATCAAATCCTGTGTATTTTCTTAATACTTCAGGGATAATAACAGTTCCGTCTGCCTGCTGGAAGTTTTCCAGAATTGCGGCAAATGTTCTGCCGACTGCAAGACCTGAACCGTTAATTGTGTGAACAAATCTTACTTTGCCGTCTTTATCTCTGTATCTGATGTTCCCTCTGCGTGCCTGATAATCGCCGTAATTAGAACAGCTTGAAATTTCTTTGTAAGCGTTATAAGAAGGCATCCAGACTTCTAAGTCATAACATTTGTTAGCAGAGAACCCGATATCAGATGTGCAGAGTGCTACGCGTCTGAACGGAAGTCCTAAGAGTTCTAACATTCTTTCGCCGTCTTGTGTCAGTTTTTCGTGTTCTTCAGGGCTTGATTCAGGGGTTGTGAGTTTTACCATTTCAACCTTGTTGAACTGGTGAACTCTGATTAAACCTCGTGTATCTTTTCCTGCTGAACCTGCTTCTCGTCTGAAGCAAGGAGTGTATGCTGTCATATATTTAGGCAAATCGCTTTCTGATAAGATTTCGTTTGCATAAATGTTTGTAACAGGTACTTCTGCTGTCGGGATAAGGTACAAATCTTCATCAACACATTTGTACATATCTTCCGCAAACTTAGGTAACTGACCAGTACCTGTCATTGTTGCTGCGTTAGCCATGAATGGAGGCAGGATTTCTTCGTAACCTTCGTTTTCTGTGTGCTGGTCTAAAAAGAAATTGATAATAGCGCGTTCTAATCTTGCACCTTTACCTCTGTACAATGTGAATCTTGACTGAGAAAGTTTTACCCCTCTTTCAAAATCTACAATATTCTTTTCTTCGCAAATATCCCAGTGTGCCTTCGGCTCAAAGTCGAATTTTGTAGGCTCGCCGTGTCTTGCAACTTCGACATTATAATCTTCCGTAGGGCCAATCGGAGTTGTTTCGTCAGGAATATTCGGAATATGTAATAATACATCTCTTTGTTTTGAGTCGAGTTCTGTTTGTTTTTCCTCTAACTCTTTAATTTTGTCCCCGAGTTCTCTCACTTCTGCCTGAATAGAATCGGTGTTTTCGCCGTTCTTTTTCATCATACCGATTTTGTTTGATTCGGTTTTTCTTTTCGCACGAAGTTCGTCAGCCTCTGTCTGAATTTTTCTTCTTTCTTCATCAATTTTTATTACTTCATCAATTGATAATTCAGGATTTCTTCTCTTTAATAACTCGTTAATCTTTTCAGGATTCTCTCTAATCAATTTAATATCTAACATTTTCTTTTCCTCTTTACATACTTTAAAATTATTATACATCAAACGAAAATTTACTTGTTTTTATTTCGTCTGAATATGTCTTTTAAAGACTTTTTATTTTCGGCAACAGGGTTGGCTGCAGTCGCTTCCTGCTCTGCTTTTTGGTCGTTAACATTAATTACACCTGCGTTTTCGTTTGCTCCTATTTCGCGTATTTCGGCATTGTTCTGACCGAGTACAACAACCTTTCTTCTCTTTGGTTTTAGGTTCTTTTTGTCCTCTTTCTGCAGTGCCTTATCTTCTTCTCGTGCCAGTTTTTCCTGTTCTTTTAACTGTTTATTTTCAGCTTTTAATTTGTCCTTATCCAAGTCAAGTGTGATTTGGTTTTCAACAATATTTCTTCCGATGGCTTTTTCTAAATTTGCCTTAGCGCAGTTATATTCATACAAAGTGTTATAAAATTTCAGTTCCGCATCTTGAAGCTGTACCTGTGCCTCTTTTAATTCAACGGGATCCCCAACCCCTACTCTGTATCTGCCAAAGGACAGTTCATAGTTTTCTTGTGCCTGTTTTACATTAACCGTTGCAACAGGAATCTTGTTTTTCTTTTCTCTCAATAAATAGTACGCATTTTGAATTTCAAGATATATGTTGTTTTGAGCATTTAATGAATTTGCAATTTCTTTTGAGTGAAGTGATTTAGCTTCTTTAAGTTCGTTTTTCAAAAGCATTGCATTGAAGGTTGGAAAGTTTAAGTATGCTCCAAAGTTATAACCGTGGTTAGCGGTAAACGATTTACCCCCGATTTCAAACTGACCTGCTACCGTCAGTTGAGGTGCCCAGGATTTTTTTACTAATTTCATTGATTGATTTGCTGTTTCAACTTTTGTCAGCGCAAGTTTAAAATCAGGGCGGGAATCTTTTGCAATGTTGACTGCATCATCCAGAGTGAGGTTACATGCATTCATTTTTAATATGTCATTTATTTTGTATCTGTACATATAAGGCAGCCCCATTGCATTATTGAGTTTTGCCATTGCAATATCAACAGCGTTTTCTGCCTCAATAAGGTTAAGTTTTGAATTACTTAAATTCACCTGTGCAATAGTAAGGTCAACCTTCGGCTTTGTACCTGCAGTGTAGTATGCCTTTGCCTGATTGTAAAACAGCTCGTAGCGTTTTACCATTTCTTCCGCTACTTTTTTCTGTTCAATGGTGAATAGTACATTGTAGTATGCTTTTTTTACTTCACAAATGACATCATTTATTGTTTCCGTAAGAATTAAATTATATTGTTTATTTTCTAATTTTCTTATTGTAACCTGATTTTGTGTAACCCCAAAGTCATAAAGCATTTCAGAAAGAGAAATCTGACCTAAGGTGTAGTAGTTATAGACCATTGCTTTCCCAAAGGCATCGGCAAGTTGCAGTTGTCTTATTCTTGAATAACCTGTTTGCCATGAGATTTGAGGAAACCAGTTAGACCATGCCTGTCTGATTCTCGCATCAGATGCAAAAACATCCTGTATGGCAGCCTGTATTCTCGGGTTATTCCCGAGTGCGAATTTAAGACAATCGTCAAGCGTTACATCAAGCGTGTTTTGAACACTGCCGTGTACGGTAACATTCTCAGTCTGACCGTTCATATCTACTAGCGGTGCTACAACATCGCTGTCAGGATACTCATCTTTAGAATATGTTTTTCCAAGCGCATTTTCTGCCAAGGCAAAGTTGGAACTCGTCAGCATTATGGTAAGAAATAAGGATAAAAACTTTTTAATCATTTTTCTCATTATTTCCTTTCTTTGAGTTCTTTTTTACTTCATCGGCAATCTTTTTGCCAGCTTTTACAGAAATCTCTTTCGCTTTCCCGAAGAGTTTCATAAGAATATCTTTTAATCCGCCTTTTGCAGTCCATTCTTTCATTGTGTTAACGGCAACAAAGAAGGCAGGAACCATAATACTACCTATAAATGATACTGCAATCATACCGCCAAAAACGGTCATACCAATAGAGTGACGGCTTCCCGCACCTGCACCGCTTGCCATAATCAAAGGCAAAAGCCCGAGGATGAACGCAATATTGGTCATCATAACCGCTCTGAAACGCAGATTTGCTGCCTGCATCGCGGCATCTATATAATGAAGATTGTTCTTTTCCATAGCATCTTTTGCAAACTCTACAATCAGAATTGCTTGTTTTGTACCAAGCCCCACGAGCATAACAAGACCGATTTGAGCATATATATCAAGTGAGTATCCTGATACATACTGGAAGAATAATGCTCCGACAAGTGCAATAGGTGAAATCAATATAACCGCAATCGGTAATGTCCAGCTCTCATAGAGTGCAACCAGAAACAGGTATACAAAGGTTAATGCAAGTGCCAGAATTGGCCCGATTTGACCTGATGATTCTTTTTCCTGCATAGATGTACCCGACCACTCATAACCCATTTCTTTCGGAAGATATTTGTCTGAAAGTTCCTCCATCTCATTCATTGCCTGACCTGAACTGATGTTGCTTGCAGGCTGACCGTTGATAAGTACGGAAGGATACATATTGTATCTTGATATATTGTAAGGCCCTGTTGTATCTTCAAATTTTACGAGTGATGTTATAGGTACCATTGTCCCTGATTTGTTTCGGACATATATCCCCTCAAGGTTTCTTTTTTGTTCTCTGTATTGAGAATCTGCCTGAATATATACACGATAAACACGACCGAATTTATTAAAGTCATTCACATACGCTGAGCCGAGTTGAGCCGCCAGAGTGTTATATACCTCTGCCACATTTACACCTAATGCCATTGTTTTTTCTTCGTCAACAGTTACTTTTATCTGCGGAAGTGTTGCTGTATAGGTTGTAAATATTTTGGAGAATTTAGGGTCGCCTGCAACCTGTTTTAAGAATTTTTGAGAGATATCATACAATTCTTCAGGGGTTCTGTCACCCTTGTCGAGAAGTCTGTATTCAAATCCGCCAAACATACTCATACCTGTAATTGCAGGTGGAGCGAAGGTTGCCGTGTTCGCTTCAGGGAAGTGTCTGTATTTGTTATTAATCTGTCGTGCAATATTGTCTAATGAAAGTTTTGAGCTTTTTCTTTCTGACCATTCTTCAAGCTCGGAAACAATTAACGCCGTGTTTTCACCGTTGAATCCTGCTATTTCCAGAACACTTTTTACCCCGGGGATAGTAGCAATATATTTTACTATTTCCTGTCCGACTGCATCGGTTCTGTCTAATGATGCACCGTCAGGCAGTTGTATCTGAGTGAATAATGCACCTCTGTCTTCGTCAGGCAAGAACCCTTTTGGAATAATTGTGAACATAAATAATATAAACAGGAAGAATAAAGCAAGCAGTTTGACCGTGTTCTTAGGTTTAGATACAAAGTAGTGTACTGCATTTAAATATTTGCCTTTGACCGAATCAAACCAGTCGTCAAATTTTTGGATAAATTCAAAGTCTGCTTTTTCAACCCCGTCTTTAAGAATAATTGAACACAATGCAGGTGAAAGTGTCAGAGCAACGAGGGTTGATAAGCCGATAGATGATGCAAGACAAAGCCCGAACTGTCTGAACATTTGTCCTGTGATACCGCCCATAAACGATACAGGTACAAATACTGCCATAAGTACGAGAGATGTTGCAACAACTGCTCCGAATACTTCTTCCATTGTGATTTCTGTTGCGGTTTTAGGGTTTTTCCCGTCCTGAATGTGCCGCTGGGTGTTTTCAAGTACAACAATAGCATCGTCAACAACGAGCCCTACCGCAAGCACAAGCCCGAATAAAATCAGAAGGTTTATTGAGAAACCTAACGCCCCCATAAATATGAATACCCCCAGTAATGATACAGGGATTGCACAGAATGGAATAAATGCTGCGCGTGCTGTTCCGAGGAATAAGTAGGTTACGATACTAACAAGTAAAATTGCAAGTAAAATTGCGCTGACAACTTCGTGAATGGATTCTCTTACAAAGAGAGTGTTATCGTACTGAACTGCCCATACCATATCCGGTGGGAACGATTTTGCGATAACTTTCATCTTGTCCTGAATTTTATTTGCAAGACTTATTGCGTTAGCATTCGGGAGCTGTGATACTGATATAATCGCCATCTTTAGTCCGTCAACGCGTGAAACGGATGTGTAAGTGTTTGCTCCGAGTTCAACTCTTGCTATATCTTTAATTTTTACATTTGCCCCCATAGGATCAGACTTAATTACAATGTTTTCAAATTCTTCCACCGTTTTAAGACGACCTTTTGTTTTGAGTGTAAATTTCATCATCTGAGGGTTTTTCATTGGCTGACCGCCTAAATCACCTGCAGGTGACTGAACATTTTGAGATTGAATAGCGGCTTCCACATCAGCAGGAGAAATTCCTAAACTCGCCATTCTGTCGGGTTTTAACCATATACGCATAGCGTACTCGCCGGCCCCGTATACATTAACTTCACCAACTTCTCGGATACGCTCAATTTCGTCCTTTATGTTTCTTATTGCGTAGTTTGCCAGATAAAGTGAATCGTATGTTCCGTGCGGAGATTTTAATGACATCATCAAAACTCCGGGGCCACCTGTTGATTTTCTTACGGTAAGCCCGTATTTTCTGACTTCTTCAGGCAATCTCGGTGTTACAAGTTGTAACTGGTTCTGCACATTTACCAGTGCCATATCAGGATTTGTTCCGACTGCAAAATATATGGTTAATTTGTACGAACCATTCATTGAATCGGAGGTCATATAAATCATATTATCAACACCGTTAACCTGTAACTCAATAGGTGCCGCAACGGTTGATGCAATTACATCGGAACTTGCCCCGCTGTATGTCGCAGATACAATAACCTGCGGTGGTGTGATTGACGGGTATTCCTCTATAGGCAAATGAACCATCGTAATTAACCCCGCAAGTATAATTGCTAACGAGATTACAATCGCTAATTTCGGTCTTTTTACAAATAAGTTCCCCGCCATTATTTATTACCCTTTATGAGTCTTTTTAGTTTTCTCCAAATTCTTACAAAAATGTTTGGCTTTTTAACATTTTCTTCAGGCAGTGCGTCTACAATCTTTGCAGGCATCCCGGGCATGATTTGTTGAAGCCCGCCGACAGCAATCCTGTCGCCGATTTTTATCCCATCTTTTATCAGGGTTATGTCACCCTGATGTTCAAGCACTTTTATATATACAAGTTTTGGGATGTTATTTTTATCTACTATATATATGTATTTCCCTTCCTGATTTTCCTGAATTGCTTTTGTCGGAATTACAGGAGTTGGGTCTGTTTTTGTCGCGTAAACAACTGCTCTGCCGTAGTCACCTGCCATTAACTGATAATTGTCGTTTGGAAAAGTTGCACGGAGAGTGATTGTACCGCTTCCCGGATCAACCTTGTTATCAAAGAAATCCTGAACGCCTTCGAGTGCATATTTTTTTCCGTTAGAAAATATGTATTCAACTCTTCTTTTTACATTTGCAGAACCGTCAATTCTGACTAATTCATTAAAATCGTTCGCTTCCATAGGGAAGGTTACATACATAGGGTTAACGCTGTTAATTGTCGTAAGTGAGCCGGCATTCATTCTTACATAGTTCCCGACTGTAACCGTAATCATACCGATTCTGCCTGAAACAGGTGCTTTTATTCTTGTGTAGCCAAGGTTTCTTCTTGCATCATTATATGCTCCAAGTGTTCTTTGGTAATCTGCTCTGAAGGAATCTCTTTGTGCAACGGCATTGTCGTAATCCGCTTTTGCAATATAGTCATGATCAACAAGCTGTTTTGCTCTGGCACTTTGTTTGTCATAATAAATCTGTTTTGCTTTTGCACTCTTCATATTCGCCTGTGCCTGCTGGAGTGCATATTGATATTCCTGAGGTTCGATTTCAAAAAGAACTTGTCCCGCTTTTACAAAATCACCTTCTTTAAAGTAGCTGTGAAGTAAATACCCGTCAATACGGGCTTCTACATTGACCTGATACTTTGCAACTACTCTCGCAGGTGATTCAAAACTCTTTATGATGTCTTTTGAACCAACCGTATCTACTACGATTTCAGGCATTGCTACTTTTTTCATTTTTACTTTTGTCATGTGTGTATTAAAAGCAGTAACACAGTACCGCAGTAATATTAAACCAAATACTACACATATAATTATAGTTATTTTTTTACGCATGCTCTCACCTATGGCTGTTATAACACCAAAAATGGTATAAGCTACCTTTTAGTCTTATTTCCTACCCCTTTATTTGTACAAATCCATTTATCATTATAATAGTAACCTAAAAATGCAAAAATGTACATGTGTAAAGTGGCTAATTTTTATGTAAATTTACTGATTTTTCCTCTGTCGGTTTACATCGTTTAATATTAAAAGTAGAATATCTCTATGAAGTTAAAAGAGTTATTTCAACATATCAAATTTTTGTATAACAAAACCTTTTCCTCAAAGTATGTCGTAAAGGGGAAATGTAAGGCGTGCGGGAAATGCTGCCGCTCCATTGTTTTTTATGACGGGGAAGATTTGATTAAAACAGAAGAACAGTTTGAAAAAGCAAAATTAAAAAACAAACGAATGAATATGTTTGAAATATCAGGGGTTGATGAAACGGACGGTGCGTTAACCTTTGTCTGCAAGTCTTTGCGTCCTGACGGAAAATGCGGTGCGTATTGGATAAGAAGTATGTTTTGCAGAGAGTATCCGTTTGTTGTTCCTGATTTTATACGGAATAACGGTCAGACATTAGAAGGTTGCGGATATTCTTTCGGGGTTGATAAAGAGTTTAAAGAATATTTAAAATAACACGCAAATTTTATTTTTACGGGCATTATATGGGTATGAATACAATTACCCCAAACTCAAATATAAATTTTAGTGCAAGATATGTTAACTCTGCTACCGTTAAAAAACTGGATAAAGCGGCAAGAGATTATGTTAATAGATCTGCGTATATGTTAGAGTTTGACCCTGCAAGCAAGAAAGATTTAGATGCGGTTGTAAAGATTGCAGAAAGATGGAACGGTGCAAGATTTGGAGATGATATTGCAACAACAGCAAATAAACTCTACTACTCAAAAGAAAATCCTCATCAGGAAAGAATTTTCCTTTTTACAACCCAAAACTCAAACTATGCAGTTCCTGATGTTAAACAGATTTTAGGGGTTGCACAAACATCTTGTGATGACGGTTATTCAATATGTGTCGATTATATTCAGACAAAACCGTCTTTAATGAATAAGCCGGATAAATCACCAAAACAAAAAGATTTTAAACATGTCGGTGTTGGTATGCTCGATTCATTAAAGAAAAAATTTGCGGATAAACCTGTTTATTTATACCCGCTTCCTGATGTTGTTAAATTCTATGAAAACAACGGTTTTAAAGAGATTTCAAAAAATCCGACCAAGTATAAATGGACAAAACAGGGTTAAGAATATTCTTTCAGTATTTCATTAGTACATTCCAAAGCAACATCCGTTACAAAGTCCATATCATCCTCTTCAATTATAAGAGGCGGGTTAAAGTATATGACATCCCCGAGCGGGCGTAACAGAACACCTTTCTTTAATGCTTTTTTGTATATTTGATACCCCAGTCTGAGTTTAGATTCAAACGGTTCTTTTGTTTTTGTATCTTTAACAAGTTCAATTGCGTTAATAAGTCCTATATTTCTTACTTCGCCGACATGATTAAGGTTTAAAAACTTCTCTTTAATAATATTATTGAAATAAACCGCTCTTTTTTGCGCTTTTTCTATTATATTTTCATCCTTCAGTATATTAAGCACCTCTATCCCTGCAGAACAGCCTAGAGGGTTTCCTGCGTAGGTGTGAGAGTGCATAAAGGCTTTTCCTGTTATGTAATCAGCATAAAATGCATCATATATATCCTGAGTTGTTACGCATAATGACATAGGCATATAACCGCCTGTCAGCCCTTTTGAAAGGCACATTATATCAGGTGATACTCCGGCATGATCAAAGGCAAACATTTTCCCTGTTCTGCCGTAACCTGTCGCTATCTCGTCTGCTATCAGGTGGACACTGTATTTGTCACAGAATCCTCTCAGCTTTTTTAAGTACAGAGGCGGATATATTTTCATTCCTGCTGATCCTTGTAATAGTGGTTCTACAAGGATAGCACATGTTTCTTCCCCGTATTGTTTGAAGGTCTTTTCAGCATATTTAATACATTCGCATTCACATTCCCCTCTATTTTTACCACAAGGACATCTGTAACAGTCAGGGCCCTGAACCCTTACAATATCCATCAAAATAGGTTTATAAATAGAAGAATACAAATCGCATGCCCCAACTGATAATGCACCTATGGTTTCTCCGTGGTATGCATCTGTTAGTGCCATAAATCTTTTCTTTTGGGTGTTCCCTGTCTGCTGATGATACTGAAAACTCATCTTCATTGCCATTTCTATGGAAGCTGAGCCGTTGTCAGCAAAATTAAATTTGCATAGGCCCTTCGGTAAAACTTCCATTAGTTTTTGGCATAGAGTGATTGCTGTTTTATGGGTAAAATTGGCAAAAATAACGTGTTCAAGTTTGTCTAATTGTGTTTTTATTGCGTTATTTATTCTCGGGTTACAATGTCCGAGCAGATTACACCACCACGAACTCACTACATCTTTATAGCAGTTGCCGTCTGTATCATAAAGGTTTATTCCTTTTGCGTGGTCAACTACAATAGGCGGTAATTCCTCATAATCTTTCATTTGAGAACAAGGGTGCCATATATATTTTAAATCTTCTTTTACCCAGTCTGTCATTCAAACAACCCCTCTAAAATTTCTTTTCTAACAGATAAATCATTATCGTCTTTTCCGACTGTGGCGATAACCTTTATCCCTGTCATTTTTTCAACCATTTCAAGGTTATCACGGTGCATAAAATCTTCTTTATCAAAGTTATTTAAAACGATACCTTTTATTGAAATGTCACGGTTTTGCATATATTCAACTGTTGTGAGAACGGAATTGATTGTCCCGAGTCCGCCGTCTGCAACAACCAGAGTGTTTAATCCGAGATCTTTTATCAAATTCCACATAAGATATTTGTCATCAATTATCGGGCAGGTTATCCCGCCTGCGCCTTCTGTCAGGATATAATCATAATCAGCCGACAGTTTTTTATAATCTGACAAAATCTTTGATATATCAATTGTAACCCCTGCTTTTTTTGATGCGAGGTGAGGCGATACGGCATCTTCAAAACAATAAGAAAGGCAATTCATCGGTTCAATATTTAGTCCTGCTGTTTTTACCACATGAACACAATCACCCGGGCTAAGTTTATTATTAGTTCTTATTGCACCGCTTAAAACAGGTTTATAGTATCCGCAATTAAACCCGTTTTCACGCATCTTTTTTACGATAAGACCTGAAACGTAGGTTTTTCCTATATCTGTTCCTGTTGCTGTAATGAATAGTGACTTTGCCATTTATATCCCTCTTTATGTAATTATATCACTTCAACAAAAAAAAGAGCCGACATTTCTGTCAGCCCTTTTTTTGTTTATGAATTAAAGATTATTCTTCGAAAGTAACCTTTAATGTTTCTTTTGGATTCAAGCTTGAGTTGTTTGAATATTTTGGAGCGAATAAGTATCTAACTTCGTCCACGATTTCGTAACCAACACCAAATACACCGCCTGTTGCATTTTCAACAGTGTTCCAGATGAGTTTGCCTGCTGTAACGAATGACCAACCGAAGCTCTTAACACCTGCAACAGGTTGTAAGCAGAATGTATCAACTAAAGTGTTAGATAATCTGTCGCCGTATTCTTCAACAGCGTTAGCACCTAAGTTGCATTCTTGACCGATTGTTCTGCCTGCTACACCTAAGATTCTGCCTGCGCAAGTAAGAGGAGCACCTAATACTCTAGCAATGATGTTAGGATCTTTAGTTGTATCAGCAACAGCTTCAACTACAACTTGTGGTAATGCAGTAACTGTTTCGCCGTTAACGATTTCTTTGAATTGAACCTTAACGAAACCAGGGTTACCAACACCAGGTCTTACAACTTCTGAAACGATACCTCTAACTTTAGAGCCTTCAGGATATGTAACACCGTTGATAGTTGCAGGAGCAGTTAATCTTGCTGTGAATCTGTCACCAGCGTTAGAAACTCTTGCAGAAAGTCTGTCTTCTAATTTGATTAACATTTCAGAAGTAGATGCTGCTGCAGAAGCCTTAACTGATGATGTTGCAGCAGAAGGATTTTTCTTCAAGTATTCTGCTAAAGCACCAACCAAGTAAGTAACTTGTTCTTTTGACAAGTATTGGTTGTTGATAAGAGCTGCTTCATCAGGAACAGCATCAAGAATACCGGTTGCTAAAACTTCGTTAGTTGCACCATAAGCCCAAGTAGGGATATGTTGAATTGTTTTTCCGTTGTAAGTAGGAACTACAGATGCATCAGATGGAGCATCGAAAATCTTAGCTAATGTACAGAAAACTTCTGCCTTTGTAACTCTTTGTTCAGGTTTGAATGATTGATCAGGATAACCGATCATAATATCTGCTGCTAATGCTCTGTCGATAGCATCTTTTGCCCAGTAAGAAGCAGCAACATCTGTATATTTATCAGCAATTTTAACTTCTGCTAAATCAAGACCATCTGCTAATGTCTGAGCTAATTCGCTTCTTAATACAGGAGCTTTGTGATTCCATTTGCTGCCTGCACCAGAAGATGCAGCGAGTTTTTCCATTTCTTTTCTTGCGAAAGTTTGGATAACTACATTTTCTTTACCTGTAACTGTTTTTGCGTCAGCTGCCTTAGTGATTTTACCGCCTACGATAGCATCAGCTTTAGCGCCAACCTGAATTTGAGCTTCTGAACCGAACAATGTTGGGTGTGCGTATGATTGTATTTGAGGACAATCAGCAGCCATTGCTGCACAACCAAATGCGGCTACAGAAACTAATGTTAATAATGTCTTTCTCATACTTTTCTCCTTTAAGAAATAACAGTAATAGTTTTCATTCTCTCTTCTTCCAATTATCGTTAAAATTTAACTAAATGTCAAGATTAAAATTAAATTTATATTAAGAAAATTTAGTGGTTGATTAAATAAATTTTCCAAGGTGAAAACCTGCACCTACTGCCAAAAAACCAAAAATACAGCTAAAAAGTGCGTATTTAACAAATTCCGCGTATTGTTCATGTGCGATTAAATCAATATTTTCATATTCAAAAGTTGAAAAAGTTGTGTAACTTCCAATCAGTCCTACCATTATAAATGTATGCATGAGTTGTCCCGATTGCAGAAGAAGCTGAAATAACAGTCCAAGTGCAAAACATCCTGTAATGTTAACCCAAAAGGTTGCCCAATGTTTCAGGTCAAACTTTTTTAAAAGACTTGTTACAAGATATCTTAAAACGGCGCCTGTGCCGCCCCCTATCATAACCAGTAATAATTCTTTCATGCCCTACTCCTGTCTGTAGGTTAATCGTTTTGAACGAATTAACCGGTTCATAAGATAGTACCCGCAGTTCATACCCCACGACACAAAAATCAACCCTGCAATTACGCTGAAAAACATATTTAAAGTCGCATACATGTAGTGGTGTCTTAAAAACATTTCCAATACGGGATGTGAAAACGCAGAAAAAGTTGTAAAACCTCCCGCAAAACCCGTAACCAGAAGTTTGTTCATGTTAGGGGAAATAATATTATATTTTTTTATTGCAATATAAGACACAAACCCGATTAAAAAACATCCTAATATGTTTACCAGAAATACTCCGATTACATCTGCAGGATATTCTTTAAACATTGATAATATCAGATATCTGAACATTGCGCCCAGTGCACCGCCGATAAATACAAATATACTTCCCATGTTTATTATTATAGCACAGATAATTTATATATTGCCCCGTTGGGTAATTTCATAAGAAAATTCAAGTTTTATAATCGAAAATGAAAGAACACCCAAAACCTGAAGGAGAAGATTATGACAGTTAAGTTAAGAGAAATCAAAGTTGTTATAGTTGAAGATTTTAAATTGACAAGGGTAGGTTTGAGATGTGCCCTTAATGAAAATGAAGATATAAATGTCGTTGCGGAGAGTGATAATGCAATTGACGGTTTGAAACTTATTGAACGATACAGTCCCGATGTTGTTCTTATGGACTTGGGATTGTCCGGAATGAATGGGATTGAGGCAATTCATAAAATAGAAGAAATGAGGAAAGACATTAAAGTAATTGCTCTGACCTCACACGACAGAGAGGAAGAAGTTATTGCAGCTTTATCCTCAGGTGCAACAGGATATTGTCTGAAGGATATTGACCCCGTTAAACTTGCAGATGTTATTCGTGATGTATATAACGGTGTCTGCTGGCTTGATGCGGAAATTGGGAAAAAGGTTCTAAAAGCCTTTCCTAAGCAGGAAAATTTTAAACTTTTGAGTGACGGAAACGGAGCAGAAAATATTATTCCGCTTACGGACAGAGAAAAGGAAGTTTTAAAACATTTGGTTTCCGGTAAAAGTAATACTGAAATAGCGAAAGAACTTATTGTAAGCGTTCATACGGCGAAGGCTCATGTGTGCTCTATATTGCAAAAGATGTGTGTTAATGATAGAGTACAAGCAGCGGTTAAAGCCGTGAAAGAAGGACTCGTTTAGGGGGTAATTCCCCAATATTTGCGGGTTGGGGAATAATGTATATAAGAAGACACGAAAAATTAAATATAGCAGTTTTATTGTTGTGCTGTTTTTTTGTTGCAACACTTCCTTGCAGTGCTATTGAAAGCAGTAAGTGCGAATGTTGTTCCTGCCATCACGGTTCAAAGATGCCAAAGGAAATAAAAAACGGCACTGTTCTGACAATTCAGGACTGCATTTCGATTGGGCTTAAGAACAGCCCTGTTATTAAAAAGCACAAATATGCTCTTGATATTGCAAAAAGTAATGTCGGGATAGCAAAATCTGTTTACTTCCCAACAATCGGTGCCGGGGTTGGTTACGGACAAATAAACAATTCAAACAATAAGCACCTGCAGTCATTATACAGAGAACTTCCGACGGTTGGGGTTTCTTTGAGTAAAATGATATGGGATTTCGGTCGTTCGTCTGCCCGTATTAAGATGGAAGAATTTTATAAAATCGGTGCCGAATACGAATTTATGGACAGTGTTTGTTCAACCGTTTTTGATATTAAAACAAGATATTATGATTTGCTGAAGGCCGAATCAACACTTGAAACAAAAAGAATTAATTATGCTATAAATGAAAAAATTATTTCAGATATGAAACAGCTTATAAAATCAGGCAGAGCAAACAGGGTAGATTTACTTAATGCTCAGACTCAGCAATATAAGATAATGTTAGAAATAATTGAGGCAGAAGATGAAGTAAAAAATGCAAGAGAAAACCTCAATAATTCTATGTATTTTGTTGATGCTCCGAATTATATTATTCAGGAAACAAATTCGTATGATGACTCGTACAGACGGGAGAAAAATCCGTATAAGCTGGTGGCCCATACAAAAACAACCACATATAAAATCCAGACTGCAAAGAATGAAACAATTCATCCTGATTTTACATACGCACAAGCTGTTGAACTGGCATATAAAAACAGCCCTGATTTAAAGGTGCTGATGTCTACAAAAGATGCTATGGAGCAGGCATTACTTGTTGTTAAGCGTTCTTATTACCCTGAGTTGAGCGGTAATGTCGGGTATCATTTTCTGAATACAAAAGAGTTTTCAAATAATGATTTGACAATAGGTGTCAGTTTGACCTCATCTCTTAATGCAATGGAGCATAAACACAGTCTTTCAGGTGCAAGAGCGCAGATAAATCTTGCCCAGAGCGAAATAGATAAGTTTAAAGAAGATTTATATTTTCAGGTCAGAAAGTCTTTAAATGTGGTAAATAAAACCTATGAACAGATTCCTGTAGCGAAGAAAAGGTTAGAGGTTTCGGTTGATAACCTTGAAGGTACTATTACAAGATACAAAAACGGACAGATGGATCAGCTTGAACTTTTGTATGCAAGAGATGAATATGCAAGTGCAATGGACGGGTATGTTGATGCGATATATAATTACAATATTGCACTAATAAATCTTGAAATATCTATGCACTACCACCTTATAGATATACATGACAGGACCCAGCACGCAATAAAATATCACGATGAAGAAATTATTGATAACTTCAATAATATTATGGATTGTGATAAGCATGACAAGGAACATCATCACGAACACAAACATAAAAAATAAGAAAAATTAATCACAAACTATTGTAGCGCCGTTTTCTTCCACTTTTAATGTTCTAATATCTGCTTTAACATTAAGGTTATCCATAACCTCCTGAGTTAGTGAGTGAACCTTATCAACAACATTTTGTTTTGAAATGATAAGCATAGAAGAACCTGCTCCGCTTAAAACACAACCGAGGATATCATCTTCGTGTTTAAATGCTTCATTCAGTTCTTTTAGTCCCGGAACTAATTTTTCTCTGTATGGCTGATGTAATTTATCCGTAAGTGCCACTTTCATAAGCTCTGAATCACAATCATGAACTGCCTTCATAAACATACCCATTCTTTTTAAATTAAAGACAGCATCCTCAATAGGAACTTCTTTAGGTATAACAGAACGAGAAATCTCTGTTGCCAGTTCAACATCAGGGATACAAACCGTAATAGCCCACTCATCAGGCCAGTCAATTTTTCTATAAATAATACTGCCATCGTTTTCAAGTGACGACATAACAAGTCCTCCAACAACAGCAGGAGTGACATTATCAGGATGACCTTCAATCTCTGTTGCAATAGACAAAAGAGCAGATTCATCCGCAGGATTTCCCAATAATTTATTTGCTGCAATTAAGGCCCCGACTATTACTGCTGCAGAACTTCCGAGCCCTCTTGTTACAGGGATTGAGGTTTGAATGTTAATTTTAAGTTCCGACGGCGTTTGTCCGATTGAATTGTATAAAAGTTCAACAGCTTTGTATACAATGCTGTTTTCATCTCTTGGAATATGGTCTATAAGTAAGTTATCAACATCTTCCTCATCAGATAAGATATTTATTTCTACCCCTGTTCCCGGCAAAACGGTTTCGTCAATAGTTACCGTATTATAGATAGGCAAAGCCATACCCAAGCAATCGAACCCGGGTCCGATATTTGCCGATGTTGCTGGAACTTTTACACTAATTTTCAATTTTTATCTCCTCTTTTGATATATTATACCAAAAAATAAATTCTTCAAATTTCTGCCTAAAGCATTCCGGCGCTTGTTTTTCCGAATTTTGCAGACAAATCATCTATGTGGTGAACAAAATACACATAGTTTTCTAAGTCTTTTTCGTTCAAATCAAGTATTGCACCCCAATCTGCTCTGGCATGGTGTGCCGCAATCATTTTGGCAACCTCTTTAAACCCTTTACTCATACATAATGAATAAGCATATTGGGTATGAGTAAACCACTCTTTCTTAAAATCTTCATCATATTCAATTATTCCGTTTTCAGGATCAATTGAGTATTCAAGAATTTTCCCTATATCGTGAAGTGCACATGCAGCGATTGCATTATCCTCGTTAATGCGTTGGAATGATTGCTTAATAACCAGTTTTGCAAGTTCTATACATTCAAGTGTGTGAACAAGCAGTCCGCCGATAAAGTTGTGGTGCATTGCTTTTGCTGCAGGCGACTCTTTTATTTCTTCTTCGTGTTCTTTGAAGAAGCCTACAACAAATTCTCTGAGTTTGTCATTTTTTATTTCTTCTAAATGTGCAATTATTTTTGAGAAATACTCATCTCTTTCTTCGGGTTCTAACCCCATTTTTGCTTCTTTTACAAGTTCTAAAGAAGAAATAAGACAATTGTTAAATCTTTCGTTAAAAGATGCGGAAACGATTCTGACTAGGTTTCCAACTCTGAAGAGCTTTACATCAAGTCTGTTAAGAGTTTCTTCCCAAAGTATACAATTCAGTGTTGTATCGTCTTCCGTATTTTTGAGTTGAAGTTTACCCATTTTTGTACCGGCTTTTGTGTCACCTACACTGTATGACAAAACTTCGTATATTGCTGTTGTGCTGTACATAAATTTACCTCTATATATCTAATTCTTTTCTCTGTCTATAATTTTGTTATCGTTATTCCATTTGAAAGAACTTCTTATTTCCTGTCCGATTTTTTCAATCAAAAGGTTTTTGTTTTCTTCTCTCAACTTATTGAAAACTTTTCTTTCTCCGTTAATATCTGCCAAAAATTCTTCTGCAAAATCGCCTGACTGAATATCTTTCAAAATTTTTCTCATAGCGTCTTTAGACGGTTCACCAACGACTTTTGGCCCTCTTGTCATATCACCGTATTCGGCAGTATTAGAGATAGAATAATACATATCACCTATACCGCCCTGATTGATTAAATCAACAATTAGCTTCATTTCGTGGCAAACTTCAAAATATGCCATATAAGGTGAATAACCTGCCTCAACAAGGACATCAAAACCTGCTTTGATGAGTGCTGAAACCCCGCCGCAGATAACGGTTTGTTCTCCGAATAAGTCGGTTTCTGTTTCTTCTCTGAAGGTTGTTTCAATGATTCCTGCGCGCCCTGCGCCTATTGCAGATGCGTAGGATAAAGCGACTTCAAGACTGTCGCCTGACGGGTCTTGTTCAACGGCAACAAGTGAAGGAACACCTTTCCCTTGTGTGTATTCGCTTCTTACGGTATGCCCCGGGCCTTTTGGCGCAACCATAATTACATTTATACCTTCAGGCGGAACAATCTTTTTGAAATGGATATTAAACCCGTGAGAGAACATTAGGTATTGCCCTTTTCTCATGTTAGGTTTAATTTGTTCTTCAAAAACTTTTGCCTGTAATTCATCAGGAATCAGTATTTGGACAATGTCTGCCTGTTTGACCGCGTCTTCTATAGACATTGTTTTAAAGCCGTAATCTTTTGCTTTAATGTCAGATTTGCCACCGAGTCTTAAACCCAAAACAACATCACAACCGCTGTCTCTTAGGTTCATAGACTGACCGTAACCCTGTGAGCCAAAACCAATAACTGCGATTTTTTTTGTTTTAATAAGTTCTGTATTGATATCTTTATCTAAATATATTTCTAATTTATTTTTCATGTTCTTTTTTCCACTTTCTTACAGATGCGTCAATCAACCCCTGGAAGAGCGGATGAGGTCTTTCCGGTCTTGATTTAAATTCAGGGTGGAATTGAGCGGCTACAAACCAGTCGTTTTCAGGAATTTCTACCATTTCTGCAAGCATGCCGTCAGGGGACATTCCCGAGAATACCAGTCCCGCATCTCTGATTTTGTCTATATATTCGTTGTTTACTTCATATCTGTGTCTGTGTCGTTCTGAGATCTTTGTAGAACCGTAAGCTTTGTAGGCAACAGAACCTTTTTTGACGACACAATCGTATGCGCCTAATCTCATCGTTCCGCCATAACCTTTTACACTCTTTTGTTCTGTCATAAGGTCAATTACAGGGTAGGTTGCACCTTCATCAAACTCTTTTGAGTTTGCATCTTTAAGACCTACTACATTGCGGGAATATTCAATAACGGCGCATTGCATACCAAGACAAATTCCAAGGAACGGCAGATTGTTTTCACGGGCATATTTGATTGCATTAAGTTTGCCTTCGATACCTCTTACTCCGAAACCGCCCGGAACAACAAGCCCGCACACATCTTTGAGTAATTCTTTGCATTTTTTATCATCTGTACATTCTTCTGAATTTATCCATTTGATTTCAATTTTTGCTTCATCTTTGAACCCTGCATGTTTTAATGATTCAACAACCGATATGTATGCGTCAGACAGTTTTGTATATTTTCCTGCAATCGCGATTTTTACGGTCATTTTAGGGTTTCTTATCTTTTCAACAAGCTGGCTCCATGATGTTAAATCTGATTTTTTATCCTTTGTTTGCAAGAGTTTGAGCGCAACTTCCGCAAAGTGTTGTTCGTTTAATGCCAAAGGAACTTCGTAAATACTCTTCATATCACGGCATTCAATAACCGCTTCCGGTGCAACTGAGCAGAACAGAGCCAGTTTGTCTTTTTCTGTTTTCGGAATTGGTTTTGAAGTACGGCATACAAGAATTTCCGGCTGCAGACCGTAGCTTCTCAGTACATTTACACTGTGTTGTGAAGGTTTTGTTTTTAATTCTCCTGATGTCGGAAGGTACGGAAGAAGGGTACAGTGAATGTTGATAGCATTCCCGATTCCTGCTTCTGTCTTAAATTGTCTTATTGCTTCAATAAACGGCAAACCCTCAATGTCCCCTATCGTACCGCCGATTTCTATGATATGAAAATCTGTCTTAAACTGTTTTTGGGCTTTTAAAATTCTTGACTTAATTTCGTTTGTAATATGAGGAATTGTCTGGACAGTTGCCCCAAGATAATCTCCGCGGCGTTCTTTTTTTATAACGGTTTGATAAACGCTTCCTGAGGTTACATTACTCAGCTGGCTGAAGTTTGCATCAATAAATCGTTCATAGTGCCCTAAGTCGAGGTCGGTTTCTGCCCCGTCATCGGTTACAAAAACTTCGCCGTGCTGGAACGGACTCATTGTACCCGGGTCAACATTGATATACGGATCAAACTTTTGAATAGCAACCGTAAACCCTTTTGAACGCAACAATTTCCCTAATGATGCACCAATAATACCTTTACCCAGTGAACTAACTACACCGCCTGTTATAAATATAAATTTTGTCATAAAATACCCTCTTTTTGTGAATAGTGAATTAGACAGACCTTGGTTATAAACAAAAAAAGGGAAAAATCCCTTTTGTATTTATCCTTGTCTAGTTTATTTTCGGAACTTTAAAGAACCCGTCCTCCTCATCAGGGGCGTTCTTCATAAGTTCTTCTTTTGTTTGTTCGTATTTAACAGTGTCCTCTCTCATAACGTTAACAAAGTCTATAGCGTGAGCCATTGGTTCTACACTGCTTGTGTCTACTTCATTCATTTGTTCAACATATTTCAAAACATCGCCTAACTGACCTGCGAATTTTTCTTTTTCTTCTTCTGTTAATTCTAATCTTGCAAGTTTTGCAACGTGTTCAACATCTTTTACTGTAATCATTATATTTTCTCCATTTTTTATTATTCTAGCATGAAAGTTTATTGTTAGCAGTGAATAGTAACAGTATATTACTAATCTTTACAATAAAGCCTGTTTGAAAGTATCGCGCACATAGTCCAGAAAACTATCTGTAATTGCGGTCTGAAAAATACCGTATCAACTAACCCGTGGAACATTGTTCCGATGATAGATAAAACAGGTATTGCAACGAGTATAAGATTTGTTCTGTTGTCGGTTTTTAGAATATATTTTATCCCGTTAATAAGGAGTGTAATCAGAAAACCTAGGAACATAATGAGTGCAAATATTCCGCTTTCTACTGCAGTTTCAAGATAAATATTGTAGGCACTCAGCGCATCAAACCCCGTTTTCATATATAAACCGTACACTTCTCTGAAGTTTTGGTTTCCTTGTCCTATTCCGACAAGCCAGTTATCCTTAAACATCTGGAAGGAAGACTTATAAACATTGAAACGGAATGAGTTTGAACTGTCGTTTCTCATTGCAAATATGGATATAACTCTCACCCTAAGCGGTGTTACGGCGCAGATTGCCAAAGTTCCTATTGCAGTCAGCGCTGATGCAATACTTATGTACAATTTTTTGTATTTTTCCCAGAATACTTTTAGTGAAATAAGGAAGGTGCTCAGTAAAATCATAAAGAGCCCAATGTATGCCCCTCTGCAGCCTGTGAGGAATAATATCGCGCAGGCAAGGGCAGATAAACCGCCAAATAATCCTGAGATAACATATTTCTTTTCGTTAAAGAAGTATGCAGATAACCCGATTATGGCAGGAATTGTCATAACAAAGTAACCGCCCAAAAGGTTAGGGTTTAACGGCTGTAAAGTACCGTAAACTCTTGTTATAACTTCTTCGGGGTTCAGGTTTGAAACATCTTGCCAGCCTGAAATTTCGTCAACCTTTGCACAACTTTGTACTGCTCCGATTATTGATTCAAAACTTACACAGCCTGCGATTGTTATTAAAATAGGCAGAATGTGGTTTTTGTGATGTTTGAGGTGGTGTACTACCGAAATGTAGAAACTCAGATAAATAAAAGTTTTCATAAACCCTTTTAAGCTCAGGTGGAAAAGGGTTGAGCCTGCAAGACTTACAAGCACAAGCATAAAGTATCCGAGTAAAAATACCTCAAAGGTTTTGCAATCAAACTCATCATCAGGGGTGAAGATTATCCGTGCGAAGGTCAGTATTGCGGTTGACAGTGCAACATAACCGATAATATCCGAGTTTACGAATACCGATAAAACAAACGTAATCAAAATAAGCGGGAAGATTACCCTGTCAATATTTTGCAGGATAAAACTGTTTTTATAAATTCCCTCTGTATATTTATGGATAAACTTAAGTAATGTATTGATAAACACGGTGGTTTTTCCCCTTATTCTTCAGAGGTATCCGTTTCAGGAATTGTGATATCGGAAACAGAGCCCGTAAATTTGTATACTTTACCTTCCAAAGTTATCGGGAGTCCAATTTTGATTTTGTTTCCGCCAACAACAGCACCGTCTTTTGTAATGATAGCATTATCTTTTACTTTCACTACAATATCGTAGGTATCGAGATATGCCGCATCATTTACTACTGCATACCCGTTTTTGTTTTTAGCAGGAATTACAGTCTTTTTAGGTAGGAATTTCACATCTGTAACTTCCAGATCTGTGTACGGAACATTTCTTATACTGATAAATGTTGTATCGCCTGCTTTTACAGGGCAGGTCTTTGTAGAAATGGTAACACTTCTCAGGAATACTTCAAACTCGATAGGCAGTTTTGCCTCGATTTGTTTAGATGCGGTTGAACGCATTCCTTTTGCGGTGATTAAACCTACACCGACTACAAGTATTAACCCAATTATAATAATAATATCAACAATTTTCTTATTCATAATCTTCCCCTATATTTCGACAAGTTCTATATTTCCGACTTTTCTTTTGTTTTGTTCGATAAATTCAACCAATTCATCAATTGTGGTTGTAGCACAACCGAATTGTTTTACAACAATCCCTGCTGCAATGTTTCCGAGAACTGCAGCATAAACAGGTTCAGCACCGCTTGCAAGTGCAAGTGAGTATAATGCTGTTACGGTATCGCCCGCACCTGTAACATCAAACACTTTTGATTTGTTGAAAACAGGTACGCAAACCATTTTACCGTTGTTTGAAATAAGTGCCATACCGTCTTCTCCGCAGGTTATAAGAACATATGGCGCGTCAGTATCTTCAATGAGTTTTTTACCTGCTTTTAATAAATCGTCTTTGGTTTTAATAAAGAACCCGACTTGTTTTTGTGTATCAGGCAGGTTAGGAGTCATTGAGGTTACCCCTCTGTATTTTTCCAGATTCTTCTGCCCGTCAACAATAACTTTTTTGCCGAGTTTTTTGCAAATCTCGATTGCTTTTGAGATAACCTTGTCGGTTAATGTACCGATATGGTAGTCTGACAGGATAACTCCGTCATAGTCGGGAATTGCTTTTTCAAGTTTTTCAATAATTTTTGATTCTGTTTCTTTGGATATCGGCTCAGATGATTGTCTGTCAATTCTTACTATCTGCTGAGTAATTGACTGGAAGCAAGAACCTGATATTCTTGTTTTTGTAACGGTTGGTCTGTCTTTATCGACAACGAGGTTAGAACAATCAACTCCGGCAGCTTCAAAAGCGCCTCTCAAGTCGTTCGCCTGATAATCGTCACCGACAATTCCGATAACCCCAACTTTACCGCCATTGATTGTGGCTACGTTGTGAGCCGCGTTAGATGCCGCACCGAGTATAAGGTTTGTGTGAGAATGTCTTAAAATTAAAACTGGTGCTTCTCTTGAGATTCTTTCGGTGTCGCCGTATATCATTTCATCAAGTGCAAGGTCACCGATTACAAGCATTTTTGTATCAGCAAGTCCTCTTGCATAACCAAGAAGTTTTTCTATATCAATCTTCATAAGCTCTCCAATATCCCTAAACTAATATAGTTATATTATAAAATAAAAATGGGAATATGTGAATAGAGATATGATTTATGCTATATACTCTCTCTGGAACGGATTAGGCGGAGTAATCGGTTTGTATTTCGGAGTATATTCCGGGTTTGATTGTGCATTTACTTTTGCGTTGTATTTCGGGGCAGTTGTTCTGTCTGCAACTGCTTTACCTGCATGCCCGCCGATTGCGAACATTCCGCATGATGTAGCAATAAATCCAAGTGCTTTTAATAATACCCCGAATTTACCCAACGGTAATTTGTTCAGGTATTTCGTGTTTTTGATTAATGTTTTCAGCCCTGCTTCTGCGGAAACAAGTTGAGGAATCTTTTTATACCCAGCAGAATGCCCGCCAAGTCCGAACAATTTTTTGTAAGCATACTCTCCGAGGAGCATAAAGGTCATTGCCCCGCATTCTCTTATGGCAGCAGATTTTTTGTCGTCCGCTTTCCACGCACGAACACAGCTTGCAACGATGAGTATCGGGTTGATGAGTTTCCCTGCAACGAAGTTTACCCCTTTGCAAACCCCGTCAAAAATTTTGCTGCCGTTTCTTGCAGAGTGTATACCGTTTGACACCTCTTTTAAGCCGTCTGCGATTTTGCCTGTCTTTGACTTAGAGAAATCAAGTATATCGCTTATGGCATTTTTTAACTGCAGACCTGCAACAACTCCGCGTTCTTTTCTGTCTACGCGTGCGGAATTATTGGCCTTGCCCGTATTCATGACGCCAAACATAATATATCTTAGTGGATCTGCCAAACCAAGAGTCAATATGAAACACCTTTACCATATAATACACACAGTGTTATAAGTAATCGTTTCGGAGTTTTTTGCTATTTGTTACTTTTTTGTTACATTAAACTACGGAAAAGTTTGATATCCCTGTGGTAATCATGCCTACTTCAAACTTATCAGCCTGTTTTAAGACATCTTCCGTAACCCCCGGTTGAATGATGAGGGATATTCTGTTTTGGACTGCAACATTTAAGTCGTGTACCGTAAGCGGTACATCGCTTGCAAGAATTGCTTCTTTCGCCTGTTCGCAAGATTTGTCCAGTGCATATTCAAAAGCAGGTGTTTGTATTCCCTGAGCTATCCCTGATGTTTTGAAATCTTTTGCGATAACAACTCCCGCACTTCTGATATATTTAGTTATCTTCCATGCAAAAATTGCATCTTCAATTTGTTCTACTGTTGGTTTTACTTTTGATACAACTTTGAACGATTCTTTGTCCAGTTCCTTTTTGTTCTTTTCCTGAACAACTGTCCCAAACGGAGTAACAACAATTTCTTCCGTAAGGAAGTTTTTGTATTCGTTCAGCGGGGTATTAAGTTTTACATATTTAATTTTCTTAGAGTCAAGATAATTTTCTGCTTCCGCAGTAAAATCAGGTGCGACAATAACATGTTGTTTTGTAAGCAGGCGGACTAATTCAACATCTGCCGTTTTAGTGATTGCAATAGCTCCGCAGATAGAATCTATCGGGTTGCAATCTATTGCTTTTTGAAACGACTCAAAAATTGTTGCTCCGAGCGCTGCACCTGTCAGTGTATTGTTTTTGACAAGAACTGTTGCGCATACATCATAGAATTCTGATGCTACATTCAAAGCCAAAGTCAAATTCAGTATATCTGTGTAAGTCAATTCTGCGGAAGACTGATAGTCAATCATTCCGTGTGACTGGTACAGTTTAGCACTTTGGCTGACAGTTGCGCCTGCACTCAAATCTTTTATAACCTCTAATTTAATTGTATCTTCCATTTATATTTCCTTCTTTGTGTTCAATCTCTAAAAGTCCTGACCTGCCGTCGGGATTGGCGGGTGAGACATTTGAGGTGCAACCGGTCTGATTGGAGTCGGTGCCGTTGTACCCTGATTTAATACCTGTTCCTGAGGCGCTTGTTGAGGTGTGTAAGAATTTACCTGAACAACATCTTCTGTCGGAGCAGTTTCGTCTGTATCGTCGTGGTATTTAGACGAGTTAGCCGAGTTCGTCAGAGCGGCAACATTTTTACCTGCCTTTGCATTAAGCATGTCAGGATAGCCAAAATCTTCGTTTCCGTATGGTTCAGTTGCTTTCTTCATAACATCTCTCCAGATTATTGCAGGAACAGTACCACCTGTGAGTCCGCTCATTCTTGAGTTGTCGTCGTTACCAACCCATACCCCTGTTACTACAGACGGGGTGTAGCCGACAAACCATGCATCTTTGTAGTCATCGGTTGTACCTGTTTTACCCGCACAAGGTTTGCCGATATTTGCCGCCATACCTGTACCGTGTTTTACAACCATTTTTAACATTGATGTCATCATTGCTGCAACATCTGTATCAAGCACTTTTTCTACTCTTGTTCTCGGTGCAGAATAGAGGATTTTGCCTCTTGATGATTCAACTCGTTCGATAGCATAAGGTTCAACCTTATAACCGCCGCTTGCGTATATACCGTATGCTCTTGTAAGTTCAAAAAGTTTTACCCCGTTAGAACCGAGAGCGATAGTAAAGTCGTATTGTAAAGGTGTGTTGATACCCATGACTCTTGCAACCTGAATAACCGAACGCACTCCGACATATTCAATAAGTCTGACGGCGCAGACATTAGATGAAATCATCAGCGCTTTGTACAAAGGTATTCTTCCTCTGTATTTGTTTCCGTAGTTGTGAGGCGACCAGTTCCCGTGTTTGTACGGAGTATCGTCAATCATGTCGTTAGGGGAAAGCCCTTTTTGGATTGCCGCTGTGTAAATGAACGGCTTGAAGGCAGATCCCGGAGGTCTGATTGCCTGAGTAACTCTGTCGTATTGGCTTTCTGCGTAGTTCTTTCCGCCTGCGTATGCGAGAATTTTTCCGTCAACAGGACTGAAAGAAAATACCGCAGCCTGACTGTTTGCACCACGCAACCCCCATGCGTTGAGGTTGTTTATAATTGCTTCGTTTGCAGCTTTTTGTGCATTATAATCAATTGTTGTAATGATTTTATATCCGCCTGATGAGATTTCTTGTTCCGTGAAACCTAATCGTGCAAGTTCTCTCATAACATAGTCACAGAAGTATGGTGCTTTGTTGAGGGTGTAATATTTCGGCATTGAAGTAAGCACGATTTTTTCGTTTTGTGCTTTTTTCATTGTTTCTTTGTCGATGTAGTGCATTTTGTACATGCGCTCAAGAACTCTGTTTCTGCGTTTTTCAGCCAGTTTTATGTTGTTGAACGGAGAATATACTGAAGGTGCCTGAGGCAAACCTGCAATAAGTGCCATTTCTCCGAGTGTTAACTGGTTAAGGTTCTTGTTGAAATATGTTTGAGATGCACCCTGAACACCGTAAGCACCTGAGCCTAAGTATACATTATTCATATACATTTCAAGTATTTGGTCTTTGGTTAAAGATTTTTCAATCTTTGCTGCTATAATAATTTCTTTTAATTTTCTTGTGTAGGTTTGTTCGTTAGAAAGGAAGAGCATTCTTGATAACTGTTGTGTGATTGTACTACCGCCCTGAACAACTCGTCCTGCAAGAAGGTTTTCCATCATAGAACGAGTTAACCCGAAAAGGTCGTACCCGTTGTGGTTGTAGAAATTCTTATCCTCTGTTGCAATTATTGCCTGCTGGAGTTGTTTTGGAACATCTTTAATGCTTACTTTTGAGAACATGCAGGCATTAAAGGTTTTTATTACTTCGCCGTCAGCAGAGTAGAAAGTCGTAACCATATTTGGTCTGAACTCTGACAGGTTCGCAATAGGCGGAACCATCATCAGATAAATCTGTAATGATACCAAACCGCCTAAAATAACGGCTGCACCTATTATAAGCAATCTTTTTAAGGTATCAAAAAGTGAGTCCTCGTCTTGCTCTTTATAGCTCCTTGATACTCTTGTTTTAAAGTCATCATAACCCTTTTTTGTATATCTAGCCATCCTTTATAACCTCTTCTTACCAAAATAAAAGAAAATTTATTTATCACTAAATGTATGATAATATTTTATCAAAAAAACAATTAATATAAAACATGATTACGGACTTGTTATTTAACATAAAAAACGAATTTCTATCATACTTCGTACCGGAAAAGGTTACATACGAGGTTGTCGGCGAGTGCAAAAAATGCGGTAAGTGCTGTAATTATATGTACAGCTATGATACTTATACCGAAAAAGAATTTAAAATAATGCAGTTTTTGTTCCCTGCCTACAGAAGGTTTTATATTAAGGGTAAAGACGAGGACGGAAACCTGATTTTTGCGTGTAAGTATGTGACAGAGGACGGCTTGTGTTCCGTTTACGAAAAGAGATTACCTATGTGCAAAAAGTACCCTGCACGCAGAATATATGCAAAAGCAAAACTACATGAAGGCTGCGGATATAAGATTATCGACAAAACCTTTGATGATTATTTGAAATAAACAGATAAAAGAATACTTGATTTTAAAATATGTCCATGATAGATTTGTTTATGCTGAAGTATAAATATTGCTGATGCGAGATATGTGCTGCTAGCTCAGGTGGTTAGAGCACTCTGCCGAACAAAACAATTAAGTATTGTTTTGAGAGAGGCCTGATAAGGGTCAAGCCCATTGACAAAAGGTTTTGATAATTGAATAATAAATAATATATGGGCTGCTAGCTCAGGTGGTTAGAGCGCACCCCTGATAAGGGTGAGGTCGGTGGTTCGAGTCCACTGCGGCCCACCAT
>CACWZA010000023.1 GCA_902765215.1 uncultured bacterium
TTCACCTGATGAAGTATTCGAAGTAATGAACCATGCATCAGCCAATGCGATAAATTATTTCAAATTGTCGCAGCGTCTTGCAATCGCGTGTTATGCAGTCAATGCAAAAGCAGCGAAATACAGGAGGATTCAACCAATAAAACAAGGAGCATAATTAAAAAAGGACACTATAAAGTGTCTTTTTTTTGTGTGTTTAAAGTGTGTCGTAAACCCGTCTGATTTCTTTTATATCTTGCCATGTCAGCCATTTTGGTGAACCTTTTTCACGGCTGTCGTTTCTGAGCAGATAGGACGGGTGAAATATCGGTATCATTTTTGAGCCGAACGGCCCGTCAAACCATTTCCCTCTTGCTCTTGTTATTCCGCGTTCTTCGGGTAAAAGTGAATTTAGTGCAATATTTCCGCATATAATAATTATTTTTGGTTTAAGAATTTCAATCTGTTTATCAAGATACTCTCTGCATGCCAGTTTTTCCTCAGGCAGCGGGTTTCTGTTTTCGGGCGGTCTGCACTTTATTGTGTTACAGATATAGACATCTTTTTCTCTTGACAGTCCGACACACTCAAAGATTTTGTCCAGCAGCTGACCTGCTTTTCCGACAAACGGTTTCCCTTTAATATCTTCCCAATACCCGGGGGCTTCGCCAACGAGCATAAGTTTGTTATTTGGAATGCCGTCAGAGAACACAACATTTGTCCGATTTTGACATAAGTTGCATTTTTGACAACCTAAACATTTCTTTTTAACGGTTTCCAGTTCCTCAAACATAAAAAGATTGTAGCACGAAATAGATATATTCAATAAAAGCTCTGTCTAACCGATAATATCCCTTTTTATTCCCAAGATTACCGCATGAGTTATTGTGTTCGCGTTCAGTTTTTCTTTTACGGACTGTATAACGCTATTATATTTATCGTTAGTGATGTTCAGAAGATTTAGTATTTCTTCTTTTGGTTTCAGTTCAGAATGTAGTTTCAAAATTTTTAATTCAATGCTGTTGAGCTCAACATTGTCCGAATGTGTCATATAATACCTCCAAGAGTATCATATCAACCCGCATATTTTCTGAAAAGTGGTTATGAAGAAATGTAACCCGTTTTAATGTATTTCCCCGTAAAGTGAAAAATTTTGAGTGTATTTTCCCAAAATTTTGGCTTTTATTAACTTATATTACAAGGCAGGTTTTGATATAGTTTCTGAAAATATGTTATAATTTAACTGCTGAAAAATTTATGGAGGGTGTATTATGAAAAAGTGTTTAATATCTTTAATGGTGTTGTCTATGCTAATGATGGCTATTCCGGCTTTTGCGGGAACACACGGTAAAAACGGAAAAGTATCAGGCAGATCTGTCGGTGCAGGTGCTCTTTCTTTGATAATCTGGCCGGGGATAGGGCAGGCAATAAATGACCAAAGTTATGAGAAAAATTTAACTCACGCATTGTTGGGTTTAACAGGCATTTTCAGAATATGGTCTTGTTATGATGCCGTGGTTGACCGTCAGGGCGGAGTTTGGCACAACAGAATATAATTTTAAAAGCAGAGGTTTTAAATCTCTGCTTTTTTGTTCATTTCTGCTAATCTTTCTTCTACAATTATGTCGAACAGTGAACGACCGTTTAGTTTCTTTTCTACAAATTCGGTTTGTTCTTTAAGAATTTTGTTTATATCCCTCGGCAGAATTTTGTCTAAAACGGCTTTGTTCAGCGTATTATTTTCAGGATTTTCCGATTTATATTTTAATACCGCCTCAAGGTTTGCATGTGTCCAGTTGTTGCAGGTATATTCATCTAAAGTTTGTTGGTTTTTATTGAGGAATTTTACCTCTTTATATCTTTTCCCGAAGATTTTTTTAAAGGTATCGTGATAATTTTTTACTTCGTTATAACTTTCAGGAAGTGAATCGAGCACCCAGAGTCTGTCTTTTTCGCTGATAAGTCCGACGGTGTGTGTTCCCACAGTCCCGTTTTCACCAAAGATTTTGCTGAAGATTGTCCATCTTCCCGCACCTTTTTCCTGCAGGCGGGTTATATATCTGTTTATTTCTTTTTCGCGTCTTGCAATTTCTTCTTCCGTATCAACAACAAAGGTCGGGAATTTTACAAGATTTTGTTCCCTGCCTTTAAAGACGGAAAGTGCCATGTGGTTTTCAAGAGAATGCTGAACATTGTGGGCACTATCTGTACCGAAGAATTTGCAGTATTTTGAAGTTCTGTCAAGTTTCGGGTAAGAGGCTTTTATTAACCCCTTTTGCAGGTTAGAAATGCCCTCGCTTGCGGTTTTTGAAATTTCAGCAATACCGCTAACAGTTGGCTCTGAAACCGTTTCACGCACCTGCTTTGATATTTCGGGAGTATATTTTTGTACGATTTTGGTAATTTGTACCACTAAAAATCTCCGAGTTTCGACACACTAATACATCTATATAAAAACATATTGTTCCCAAAAATTGCTCTGGGGGGGTAAATGTAAGGGGGTAAATATATAGGGGGGATATGCAGGTATGAATACGGGTTTGTTATATGTGATTCCTAAATATTTACCCCTTATCTCTGTTTGTGATATTCTATATACATAAGAAGACAACAAGAGGAACGATAATGAACGACATGAAAACAAAGATTGATGACCTGCCTACCGTATATAACGCACAGGAAACGGAAGAAAGAATTTATAAATTTTGGGAGGACGGCGAATATTTCAAAGCTGATGCGCACAGCAACAAACCGCCTCACTCAATAGTTATTCCGCCTCCAAATGTTACGGGTGTACTTCACATGGGGCACGCGCTTGACGGTACTTTGCAGGATATCTTAACCCGTTATCACAGAATGAGCGGGTATGAAGCTCTTTGGATTCCGGGAACAGACCACGCAGGACTTGCAACCCAAAATGTTGTTGAAAAACAATTGAGAAACGAAGGTCTTACCCGTCATGATTTAGGTCGTGAAAAGTTCCTTGAAAGAACATGGGAATGGACTAACGAACATAAGTCCGCTATCCTCAACCAGTTCAAGAGATTAGGTGCATCTTTTGACCGTTCAAGAGAAAGATTTACTTTCGACAAGGGCTGTTCAGATGCGGTTAAAGAAGTTTTCGTTACTCTTTATAATAAAGGTTTAATCTACAAAGGTGCGTATATTGTAAACTGGTGCCCTCGTTGTCAGTCTGCGATTTCCGATATCGAAACCGAATACAAAACAGAACAGGGACATCTTTGGGAAATATCTTATCCGTTAGTTGACGAACCGGGTGCGATTATTGTTGATACAACAAGACCTGAAACAATGTTTGGTGATGTTGCGATTGCTGTTCACCCTAGTGATAAGAAGTATTCGGAACTTATCGGCAAAAAAGTTCTCGTACCTTTGACAAACAGAACTATTCCTATTATTGCTGATGAATATGTTGATAAATCGTTCGGTACAGGTGCGGTTAAGATTACACCTGCTCACGACCCTAACGATTATGAAGTCGGCAAACGCCATAACTTCCAACCAATTTGGGTTATTGACGAAGAAGGTAAGTTGAAAGAATGTAATGAAGTTCCGCCTGAATATTGGGGACTTGACAGATATGAAGCAAGAAAGAAAGTTGTTGAAATGCTTTCGTATAACAATTTCTTGCTGAGAGTAAAAGACCATGAACATAATGTCGGCAAATGTCAGCGCTGCGGTACAACAATCGAGCCGCTTTTATCCGAACAATGGTTTGTAAAAATGAAACCGCTCGCAGAAGAAGCGATTAAAGCAGTAAAAGACGGCAGAATAAAATTTGTTCCTCAAAGATGGGAAAAAGATTATCTCGGCTGGATGGAAAATATTCGCGACTGGTGTATTTCCCGTCAGATATGGTGGGGACACCAAATACCTGCTTACTATAATAAAGAAACAGGTGAAATGGTTGTTGCAAAAGAAAATCCTGATCCTGAAAAATTTGTTCAAGATTCTGACTGTCTTGATACTTGGTTCTCATCAGGTTTGTGGCCGTTCTCAACTATGGGCTTCCCAAACAGCGAAACTGACGATTTCAAGAAGTTCTATCCGACATCTGTACTTGTTACGGGGTTTGATATTATCTTCTTCTGGGTAGCAAGAATGATTACAATGGGGCTTGAGTTTACAGGTAAAGCTCCATTCCCTGTTGTATATATCCACGGACTTATCCGTGACGAAAAAGGTCAGAAGATGTCTAAATCTAAAGGGAACACTATTGACCCTGTTGAGATTATAGAAAAATACGGTTGTGATGCTTTGCGTTTCACTATGACTTCACTCTGTACTTACGGTGGTCAGGATATTAAGGTATCTGACGACAAGTTTGAATATGGCAGAAACTTTGCGAATAAAATCTGGAACGCATCAAGATTTGTATTGATGAACCTTGACGGTGTTGACGGTAAAGAGTTTGAAAAGGATAAATTAACTATTGCGGATAAATGGATACTTGATAAACTCAATTCTACCGCTAAATTGGTTAACGATAATATTAAAAACTACCGTATCGGCGAAACTGCCCATGTGCTTTATGATTTCTTCTGGAATTCATACTGTGACTGGTATGTGGAAATTGCAAAAATTCAGCTTCGTGATGAAAACATTAAACTCAATACCCAACGCGTATTGAGATATGTTCTCGATATGTCACTTCGTATGCTTCACCCTATTATGCCGCATATTACGGAAGAAATTTGGCAACTTTTACCTAAGGCAGACGGGGAAAAGGCAAGTGCAATAATTGTTGCTGATTATCCTGTATATAAAGAAGACTTGGCATTCCCGAAAGAAGCGAAAGAGATGGAACTTGTGTTCGATACGATTACTTCACTCCGTAATTTAAGACAAAGTTTCAATATTCCGACTTCAAGAGAGGTAAATGTGGAAATTAGAGCTGATAAAGATGAAAAAGAAATCTTTGAGGCGATAGAATCTTATATTCACAGACTGGCAAAGGTTGACGAAATCTCGTATGCAAATTCTGATGCTCCTCAACCTCCAAAATCTGCAACTGCTGTTGTTTCAGCATCAAAACTCATCGTTCCTCTGGCTGATTTGATTAACCTTGATGAAGAAATCGCAAGACAGGAAAAGAAAATGGGTAAATTAACTGCTGAAAAGAATTCTTTAGAAGGCAGAATGAAGAACGAAAAATTCGTTGCTAATGCGCCAAAAGAACTGATTGAACAAACAACCGCAAGAATTGCAGAACTCACCGAGCAGGAAAATATTATCAAAGATTTGATTAAATCTCTGCAGGGGTAGGGGTAAAGGGTTAAATATAAAAATATTTGAAAATTGAAAGTGGAAAATAGAAAAATGTTTCTGTTTTCCATTTTCGTTGAAAACAATAAAAATTTTTGTATTCTTTTATTCAGAAATACAATTTACAATTTTTGATATTAAACGAAGTTGTTGCTCATCCATATTATCAATCTTTTCTTGCAGTTCTTTTTTTAGTTGTGAGATATTTTTAAAATGACCGCACATGTACAACTTATAAGGTTCAATATCCAGTGCCTGGGCTATTTTTTCGAGATTGTCATCTGATGGATGATATATTCCGCTTTCTATTTTGCTTATACTGGATGCTCCAATATTTGTTAATTCTGACAGTTGTTCCTGCGTTAAATTTTTCTGAATCCTGATTTCTTTAATTCTTTTACCTAGTAATTTTTTTAATTCTGACATATTTTGTCCCTTTTATATATTGTTAACTATTTTTGTAAAAATTTGAATTGACCTAAGCAACAAAAATGAATTGACAATTTGTTGTTTAAGGAATAAAATATGTTGTAAAAAGAAAATTATTATCAAAAATATGTTATTAAGGGAAAAATGGAACACTTTATAAGAAAAAATGGTCAAAAAATTATTAAATTTACAATGGCATTAGAATTTTTAATCATTGTATTAATTAGTGCTTTTTTGCTAAAAAAGAGTGTAGCAATTGCCCTGATTTTTTTTGTAATCGGCGTGATAGTAATTTTTTCGATATATAACCTCTTAAATATGTTATCGGATATATTGGATTCAATAAACAATAAATAATTTATAAGATTTTTGTTGTAATATTAGTAGGTAGGGTGAAACCTGATAAAAAGGTCTTTAATATGATAGAAAAAATCGGACAGGGGCTTAAATATCCGCCTTTAAAATCGGAGGTAAACAAGAAAATTCCAAAATATTTGTTTTGGGAGCATAAAGACTGTTTTGATACTTGGGATGTTTCTCTTTTTTCTACCAAAGACCCGTCTAAACGCGGGATGATGTCGCTTATAAAAACAACCCAGCCGATAAAGGGCAGACCAACCCCGTATATATTAGTGCAGATGTTGTTATCAAAACCGAGAAAACAGGGGCTTGGTACAAAAATGCTCGATTATGCCCAAAACTTTAGCAAAAGAAACGGGTGTGAAGGCAGGTTCTACCTTTGTGCGGATCCTCAATTTACCCCAAACGAGGCACCGCATATTTTTTACCGTAAATATGGCATGAATACAGGTTGTATTGAGGATGATAAAAAAATAGATACCTTTATCAGAGAGGGTAAAAATGCTACTATTAAAGATTTACAACACATGAAGATGTATTATCCTCCTATCCCGTCAGTCGAAAAACAAGAGAGTAAACAACCTAAAAAATCGCTTTGGCAAATTTTAAATATCTCTAAACTTCTTCGAAAATTCTGATTTTATCGGGGTTTATTTCCTGATGAGCATAGTTTTCCAAGGTTTTTTTGAAGTTGTTTTTCAGGGTTAATAACTGACCGTAAGGGGTTTTTACCTCACGAAGTTTTGATGTGCCCGATATCAATATTTCTTCTTCTTCCTCAGCATAATCTGACCCCATTTTGCGTTGAAACTCATTTATTTTGTGTCCGTTCTTTACTTTTAACAGAGAAAACTCAAGGTTTTTATTCATACAAATTCCGCCCCTCAGGGTTGCCGCTATGACAGGATCTGTTGTTGTTGAGATATATTGTTGACTTCCCGGTTCAAAGAACCCTTGTCTGTATACAATCCCCGAATATTTACCAAATTTTTCATCAAGTTTATTAAGAGAATAATCAAATGCGCTGATAACTTCTTTTGCCTGAACAGGGGTTAGCTTCTTCAGTTCGCGTTTGCTTAAAAATCTGTTCATTTCGTCGGATAAATCGCCGCAGCCTGCATATAAAAGCAGCCCCTCCTGATCTTTTTTAATATTAGGATAGTCTGCAAGGTTGTATTGAAAATTAAAAATCGGTTTTTCATCCTGACCTTTATAATCACGAATTTTATTTAAAATATCCTTATATTCGCCCTCTGATATTAGTTTTTTTGGAGTTTTTACCAAATCTTTGTAGGCATGAACCGCAGAGGTGAAAGAAGTTTGGGCAAAGTTTGATTTGATGTCTGTTCTTTCAGCCTTGTTGTATTGGTATAAATTTGTTATCGGTTGATATGGAGTTATCTTCATACTTATTTAATGTGTCTGAAGAAAAAATTTGTTACTATTTTAAGATTTTGGAAGAAGTTTTTACATACCCTCACCTCAAATACTGAAAAATCTGTTCGTATAATATGAAATGAACTTCGTTTGACGATATACGGCTGACCGTATATAATATGTTCATAGTGAAAAGGAGTTTTGAAATGACAAAAATTATGCCTGCATTTAGGAACGAGGATGACAGAATTATCACAATAGCGGTAATTTTAACATCAATATTTTTTGTGTTTATCCCGTCTTTGATTGCTATATTATGTTTAAAAGATAAGCTTTCAGACGAGGCATGCGGAATAATAAAATCAATCTTTAATTTTGAACTGTTTATATTTATAATATCATTATTTTTCATGATACCGATTATAGGCTGGTTTGCAGGTGTTTTTATTGCACCTTTGCTCGCTATTTGGAACGCAATAGTTATGATTATTGCACTTTGTTCAATTGCAAAAGGAAAAGAAGTATCTGTTCCCGTGCCGTATGAGTTCTTATAACCGTAAACTATTATTTGACGATAATCGGCAGAACATATATAATATGTTCATAAGTCAGGAATGAGGTTTAATTATTATGAAAAAGATTTTAGGAATATTGTTATTAATGTTTTGTCTGGCAACATCAGTATTTGCGTTTGGTGTTGATAGTACAATGCGTACTGTAATGGACAGCTGGATGGGTTGTAATATTGATCAGGTTATTGACAGATGGGGTTATCCTACGGAAGAAAAAACTATCGCAGGTCACAAATTGTATTACTGGACAGAAACAAGAGTTGTTGAAAACTCTGTAGATTCTCACACAACAGTGACAAAAGATAAAAAAGGTCATACTCATTATGATACTTACACAACAGGTGGTAACAAAACTGTTTATACTTCAATAAGAATACTTGAGGTCGACGACAAAGGTACTGTTATAAAAGGTCAATACAGCGGTAACGATTTACCGTTTACTTTTGTGGGTAAAGCAAAAGACTGGTTAAATCCGACTTATCAGTTATCAAGGTAGAAATCGGAGTCTGAAATGAAAAAGTTATTATCATTATTATTTGTTTTTGCATTTGTATCATCGTGTGCTTATGCAGACCGAGTCGAGTATTGGGGCAACGGTCAAATGAGGTCTATCGGTGATAAACGGGTAGAATACTGGTCAGACGGCAAATTTAGGTCTATCGGTAACGACAGAGTTGAGTATTGGGGCAACGGTCAAATCAGGTCTATTGGTGACAAAAGAGTGGAATACTGGTCAAACGGTCAAATAAGAAGTATCGGTAATGATAATGTAGAATATTGGTCAAACGGTCAAATGAGGTCTATCGGAAACAAAAGAGTCGATTACTGGTCAAACGGTCAAATAAGGAGTATCGGCGATTAATTTATCAGGGTAAGATTATGAGAGTTACACAGATAAATCAGAATAATAAATCGTTTGGGATGAAGTTTAAACTCTCACCCAAAACAATAAAGGCTGTCGAGTCTTCAACGGGGCTGACCTATAAGGAAATGACACGATTACCGCTTGATGAGTGCTCTAAACTTATGAAAGAAAGAGGCACTATTAAAGAGCCGAGCAGGTTTAAAGAGTGGCTTTCCGCAAAGTATAAAGAGTTTGGGGAAAGATTTGGGCTGTTAAAAAAAGAATACAATTTTTATACTGATGTTGATTAAGGGGTAATTTATAAAAGTAAAGCCGAAAGATTCTGTAATTGACGGAAACAGTAATATTGCTCTTGCAAAGGTCATGTGGGCAGATACAACAAAAGACAAAGCACAGACAAAAATGTTTTTCGGGATAAGTGATGAATCCATAAAAGATGCCCAAAATAAATTGTTTGAGGTTGTCGGATAAAAAAGTTAAACAAAAAAGGCGGGGCATGAGCCCCGCCAATTTATTATTATAAAACTTTTTACGGCATATTGCGTTCTGCAAGAATCATATCTCTTACTGTATGAGTTTTCGGGTACAGTTTTTGATATGCTTCATGGAAACTGTTGTCTGCCTTTCTGAAATCACGGTTAAAAATTTGTGCAAACAATAATCTGTATTGAGTTTTGAAAGAGTTTAAGGTTGTTCTCAATTCTGAATTTTTTGTTGTTCTGTAGTAATCGTTGTTTGCATCAATACTTGCTTCTTCCATTGCAAATTTTGCCTGAGTAGGATTTTTTGCACCGGATCTATACATTTCCGTATAAGCTTTTACAGCTTTTTTGCTTTGACCGTTGAGTTCGTGCATATAGCCGTAATATGCGTGTTTATATACTGAATTTGTAATCATTTTATACTCCTTATTTTATTGAATCTTTCGTTGTAAATATTGGATTAGTTTTTCCGTAATAATCTACGGGAACATAAAAATCCTTGTTATCCGGTGTCGCATAAACCTTATTTTGAACTATGGTTTTTAAAGTTTTTCTTAAGTACAAAGGTTCTGTAACATCTTCGTTGTGTAAGCCCATTCCGGGCCCAAACTTAAATTCTCCGCTCATATTCATGTGAGGACCTACCGTAAAACCGTATTTCAGTGAGGTATCAACTGTTTTCTCAGGAACAAGCCTCCATGCTTTTTGCAAAACATTGTTCATAAATTCTTCAGGTTTATCCAAATTCTTATTTGTGATTTTAACCGTATCAGTCATAAAACGAGTTAAACCTGCGGTATCAGGTTGATTAAGTTTTGATTTTGTAAATGAATCAACTCTTTCAATAATTTTGTTAGAATTATTTTCTAATAAATGAATAGGTTCTCTTTTACATCCGCTTAATGTTGTTAGTGCTATTGTTCCCGTTAATATACCCGTTCTTATTTTATTCATAGTTTTTTCCTTTCAATTATTTAACATATTGTAAAAGCTTCATAACGCGTTTTGCCATAGCGGTTAATGGCTGATTACCGTTAACATATAACCCGTTAGGTATTTTTATTTTTGTAAAAGGTTCGCCGGATTGGTCTTTTGCATGGATAACACGAAGTGCGCCGTCTAATGTTAAAGATTTGCCTCTGCATTCAATATCGTATCCGTTGAGTTTTTTAAATATTTCTGATCTTTCGGTTACTTCACCTGTTTTTGGAAGTATTTTTTCTCTCTGAATGCTTGAGGGTATATAACCGTAGTAAGCGGCTCTGCTGACTTCTTCTTTTGCTCCGATTTTTTTAAATTCAGTAGCTCTTGAATCTTTTTTGTATAATTCATAATAATTTGTTTTTATACAACCATCTGCATAATTCATATTTCTTTGACCTCTCAGTTCATACTGTGAACCGAATCTGTCCTGAAAAGTCTTTAATGTCTGTATGTTTGTTGGTTTTATAGCAAGCTTCATTTGTGAGTTACCTTTCTTTGGATATATATCCTCCTTTTAAATAACGATTGTAAAAATATAATTTGCTATGTATTATAAAAAATTTTTGTGTTATTTTGATAATCAGATAAGGGGATAATCATGCGTATTAGTGCAATTTCGACTAACACAAATAATCAAAATGTTAAACCAAATTTTAACGGTTCGGCTGATTTCAGAGAAATAAACCGTTTCCTGACAATGCTGCCTAACCGTCTTGTAAAAACTCATTCCGCAATCGGAACAGACATGCTCAAAACAACAACTCTCATTGAAAAAATGAGTAATAAAATGGAAAAATTTTCCCGCTGGACAATCTTAAACTTCAGAAAGAAAAACGAAAAAGAATATGATGTTTTTATGGAAAATCCGTATTCAAATTATAAACAGGTTTTGCCGAGTTTAAAACTTTCGGAAACAGAGAGTGCTTTGGAAGATTTAGATTCGTTTGAAAAACTTGCGGAAAATGTTGAAAAAACAAACCAGTTTGATGTGGAATTAAAGTTCTGTCAGATGCGTCATGACGGGGTTCTCAGGGATGAATTTCAACCAAAATTATAGGGGATTAATTAATGAAGATAGGCAGAATTATATCAGGAATTTTTAAATCGGCACCTCGGGTGAAAGCGAAAACCGTTGAAGTTCCGCCTTATTATGATTCAAATAATGCGACAATTGATGAATTTAAGGCCTATGTTCATTACCTTGCAAAGAACAATATAAACAGAACTTTTTATGAGCCGGAAAGGTTGGTAACAGAGGCAGAAAGAAAGGCTCAAAAACAAAAAGAGGAAGAATTGAAACCGTTCAGAAAGTTTGTGCATCATCTTGCGGAAAATAATATCAACCGGACTTTTTATTGTTAGTGCCTGACAAAAAATTTTTTCAGGTGCGTTTTATATTATGTAACAGATAGGGGAACTACATGACAGTTAACTTTACGGGTATAAAAAATGTAGGTGCAATGTTTGTCACAACACCTGAAATGGGCAGAACAGTCCATATAATGTCTATGCAGTTAACTAATGATGAGAGCGGAAACGACTTAGACGAGTTCACTAAAGCGATTGAAAAGACAGGAAAACCCGAAAGATATACAAGCCCTTATGAAGGAACTCTCAATATAGGTGTTGCGACAAAAGAAGAAGAGGAAGAATATATCCCTGCAACACACCAGTATTTTATCAACGGTAAACAATTAAAAGTAAACGATAAGAATTTGGCTGTGTTTAGTTACCTGTGTAAATTATCCGGTAAAATACAAAATAAAAAGAAAGAGGAGCTTGGCGGAAGTATAGATTATATCAAATCGCCCGATTTTATTAATGGTTCGTCTATAGCTCATTTTCTAAAACAGGCATTTTTGGCTAACCCGAATGCCGATTTGTTCCCTTTACTCAATAATATGTACAGACCTTCTGTTGCAAAAGCAGGAGCTGAAATAGTCCGCAGTGCAATAGACGAAACGATGACAGATTATTTTGCATAAAAATATAATCTGATTTTTTATTGCCCGTAAGCTCTCGTTTCTATAACCCTGTAACCGCATATACATTTAACATGTTGATCTGCGTGCGATAGACTCTTTATCTTTCCGTTTGTCATTGCTGTTTTAACACTGCAATCGCCGACAGCAACGAGTCCGAAGAAGCATTTGCTTTTAGATTTGCCGACTTTTGTAGGGTTTACAGAGCCTGAGCCCAAAAGCTGGTGAGTTGTGTTCTGGTAAATAAGTCCGAACGGCTCAGATGCCATTGACGGCAATGATATTATACACAATGCCCCAAGTGTGATTAATAATTTTTTCATTCTTCCCTCCTTATTAAACGCATAATCAATATACCAGTTTATTATCTGCATATCAAATTTGTAAATAAGTTGTTCAAAATGCGTATGAAAACAAAAATTTTGTAGTATTATGGGGTTAATTATGCAGAGTGTATCACAGATAAATTTTAACGGTAGTTTTAAATACGATAAACTTAAACCGAAACAGGCAGGAAAACTAAAAGAGATTTTAACCCTTCCGCACGACGGGGTTTCTAACGAGCAGTTATTAAAGAAAATGCCTTTTGATGTTGATGTCGTTTGCCTTAACCCGTCAAAAAGAGCAATAAACCCAAGATTCAGGTTTTGGATAACCAAAACTAAAAAACAGGCAACTTTAGAGGGGAATATAAGACTGACCAGCAAAAACCCCGTTGAAGAAAATGTTTTAAAACTGAAAAATTTTATCACTAATTTTTATAACAAATTCCAACAGTTGAGGGGTGATGAGAAACTTACCTCTGCAGAAGAAACCCAAAGGCAGGCTGATTTTCTTCTGTTCGGCAGATGGTAAACAGGGAAGGAAAACAGAGTGCAGGTTAGTAAGTCAAAAATAAATATAGCATTTGGGGTTACAGAGGACTGGCTTGAATATACTTTTGTCACTATAAATTCAATTCTCGAAAATTCCGGCATGAAAAATGAGTACAAATTTTTTATTATGTCTGATGTTTCAAAAGACAAGTTTGAGCAAATAACAGAACCGTTTAAGAAAAAACTGGCGGATAGGTTTTCTCGTTATTTTAATATTTACCCCATAAAGATGAATAATTCTGATTTTGACGGGGTCGTTCACGATACAAGAGTTGGGGTTTCGGCATATTACAGATTAAAACTTTCTTCTCTTACTGATGTAGATAAGATTATTTATCTTGATTCAGATTTGGTTGTTTTGTCTGATATAAACGAGTTATGGAATTTTGATACGAATGATTATTTAATCGGTGCGGTTGAGGATAAGTATTCAGACCTTATGACACTTCAGGCAAATCTTTCAGATGGGGATACTTATATAAATTCAGGCGTATTACTGATGAATCTTAAAAAGTTCAGAGAGGAAAATCTGGAAGAAAAAATATTTGAAAAATTAAGAGAAGTTGATAACCAATATTCCGATCAGGATGTTTTGAACGATTTATGCAGAGATAAAATTTTATATTTACCTCTCAAATATAACCTTATGCTCACAACTGACGATCCGAACGCTTTTCCGAAAAGAAAAGATGAGTATACAAATTCGCTAAAATCACCTTTTATTTTGCATTATGCAATAAAACCGTGGGTGCTCCCTGTTCAATATAGTGAATATTGGCGGAAATATCTTATTTAAAATTATAAATCATGCAGTTTGCATTGTTATAAAGCGGGGTCATGTGTTTAATTATTGCATCGCCCCATTCAGTACTTGCCGCATATTTTTTATTTATTTGAGAAATTGTTGTTAAGCCCCTGTTAATATAATTTTTTTTAAGGTTTTCTGCCATTTTATCAATACACTCATCAACAGAGTCAAATCTGATGTATCCGTCAGCATTTCTCATACCGGCAATATTGTTTCTGTTTCTTGCATAGTCTGATTTGCCGTACCAAGATTCGTGGTTTGCAATACTAACCAAAAAAGCTGCGTTGATACCGTGTTTTTCCTGAGCTTTGCAGAATTGTTCCCCTTTTCCTTTCATAACTCCGTCTGCAAGGAAAAAATTCAGATATTCAGGACTGCCGAAATATCTTGTTTTTGATACATCTAAATCTCTTGTCGGTTTAGGTACTCTCGGGAAATTGAGGGCAAATTTTGCCTCTGCCTCTTTGATTTTGTCTGCCGTATAATTACTCCATTTTGCAAGTGCTTCGTCACTTTGTTTCAATGTGCTGAGAAGTGTTTCTGCTTTTGTAATTTTCTTCGGCTGAAAATCAGATATAACTGCCCGTTCTGATTTCATAGGTACGAGTAATATTGTGCCTGCAAGTGCAAAATTTTTGAAACTTGTTTTCATTTGTTTCCCTCAGTTGGTTGTGGTTATTATAAAACTCATAAAATTATTTTTTGTCATTTTAGGTGTTATAATTTTTCTATGATTAAACTGAATCTTGCAAGAAATTGTTTGCGTTATCTGATAAGGGTTTACGGGATAAGGGAAATATATCTTCCTTATTATTCCTGTAATACTCTCTGGCATGCAGTTAAAAAAGAAGATTGTAATATAAAGTTTTATCATATAGGTTCAGACTTTTTGCCGCTTAAAAAATTCCCCGAAGGTGCGTTCATTTTGTATATCAATTATTTTGGAATGTGCGGGGATAACTGCAGAAAATTAGAGGGGGAATATCCTAATCTTATTGTTGATAATACGCAGGCTTTTTATTCTGAACCTATGGGGCTTGCAAGTTTTAACTCTCTGCGTAAATTTTTTCTTGTTCAAAATGGCGCATACCTTTATACAGAAAGGGTTTCAGAAGAAAATTTTGAGCAGGATAAAGAATTATTTATCCCCGTTACGATGAGGGAAGATTACGGAAAATTTTTGAAAAACGAACATATTTTAGACAAAGAGAATATAAAATATATTTATCCTGAAACCGAAAATTTTATGAAAAATTTTGATTTTGAAAAGGATAAAAATGCGCGTCTTGAAAGGTTTTGGGAATATCATAAAATTTATAATAAATACAATAGTATTAAACTTGTTCCGACAGAAAAAGAAGTTCCCTACTGTTATCCTTTATCAACAACAGATAAAAATGTTCAAAAGGAAATATCTGATTTTGGATATCCTCTTTTGTCTCTTTGGGGTGAAATTACAAAAGATTTTCCCGAATACGAGTTTTTGAATAATACGGTGGCTTTGCCTCTTAGATAAATAACAAAAAATATTTTTACGGGTTTTGTTCGTAGTATGATATTAAGTGTATAGTTGGAGAGGATACAGTATGAAAAGATATCTTAAATTTGATAACATTAATTTTGATGAATTAGTATTTACAAGAGATGGCGACAATTTAGTTATTTCTTCAAAAAAACTTAAAAAGAATGAAATTATTGAAGGTTATTTTACCGATGAAAAGCCTATTAATCTCATTAAGACGGCTGACAGTGATATTGCCCATTCCCTGAAGGATGAGATGACACTTAATCTGGTATCAGTTCAAAATGAGGATGGTACTTACGGTGTTGAAGGTTCTGATAAGGACAATATTATTGCAGGCAGCCAATTTGATGATTTAATTACAGGTGGTGCCGGGGATGATATTTTATCAGGCGGAAAAGGTGCTGATACATTTATTTTCAACCTTGGTGACGGTCATGATATTATCAAAGATGCTGAAAATAATGATGCTATACATATTAACGCAGGGTTAGGCAATCTTAAATATTCAAGAGTTGATAATGATTTAGTGATTGCATATTCTGATGACGACAATATTACTTTATCAAATTTCTTTAAAAACAAATCCTCAAAAAATGTCGATTTAATCAAAAACTTAGACGGTGAAACTCAGGCGGAATATGAAGATTATATCAATAACCCGCCTTATGAAGAAATTTTTTACCGCAACCAGTATCAAAGAATATATTACGCAAAAATATTTATGTCGGAAGACGGTTATGAACTTTGCGAAAAATCTATTTTGAAGAATGCAAACATCGAAGTAGGTGAAAAGAGCAGTTATAACGGAACAGACTATAACGAAGATGTTACCGTTGTTGGTCAAAACGGGAAATTCGCTCTCGGTGCAGGGAACGATACTCTTAACTATTCGGATAATTTTGGCAAAACCGTTGTTACGGTTGGTAAGAATGAAAATCTGAACCTCAAGTTCAGCTCTGAAATTGATTTTGATTATGCAATATCAGGCAAGAACCTCGTTTTGACAACTGCAGATAATCAGTCAGTTACTCTTAGAAATTTCTTATCAAGAGTGAATGATGCAACTGTAAAAATTAACAGTAAATCAATTACTTCTATTCCTAAATATCTTGAAATGCTGAAAGCAGATGCAAGTGATTTCAAAAAGGGTAAATATGTCGGAACTGTTCTGAATGACGATATTGATGCTACAGACTATGTTTCTAAAAATAAATTGGGTGTATCGATAAATTCAAAATCAGGCAGCGATAAGGTTATCGGTTCAAACTATAACGATACAATAAAAGTTCTCTCTATTGACGGCGACAGAACGACCGTAACCGAAAATGGCGGAGTAAACAAAATTACTACAGGTGCAGGCAGAGATACCATAAGTGTTTACGGCGATTCTTCAAACACAATCAGTGCAGGTGAAGGTAAGAATGTAATCACTTTATCAAGCACAGGCAAAAACAAATACACAGGCGGTAACGGAATAGAAAGAGTTACCGTAACAGATGGTGTAAACAATATCAATATGAAAAACGGATATAACACAATAAATATATCAGGCGGTAAAAACATCATAACAGGCGGAAAAGATTACGATATCGTAAGCGTAACCGGCGGGGAAAACAAAATTTCAACCGGCGCAGGGTATGACAAGATTACTTTAGGCGGCGGTTATAATGTTGTAAACGCAGGTGACGGTAACGATTCTATCAAAGTGTCAGGCGGTGATGCCGTATTAGACGGTGGAGCAGGCGACGATACTTATGATTTTATGGACTATTACGACTATCAGACACATCAGCTTGAAGGTCATGTTGATATAATCGATACAAAAGGTTCAAACGAGCTGCGTTTTTATGAACAAATGCTGACAGAAGAAAAACCTGTTGAATTAGAAGGCGGCGGAATCACTCAAATGGCACGATTAGATGGCAGACCTATCGCATATTTTGATGTATCAATTGACAAAAAAGGTCAAACCGTAGTCGGAAAAGATATCCTGTTTACTAAGTCAGAAACCTTTACGGGGTTTGACGGAAACGGGGTTCATGTAACGGATATGAGTACTATCTCAAGAATAGAAGCGGTTGGTCTGAGAGCGTTATACTATATTCCAATGGTATCAGAGTACGGAACAGATCCTTTTGACCCTGAAGAACCATATTACAGACCGAATTACGGTGAATATGCAAGTGCAAGATACAACCTCGATGTAACGGAATTATCAGAAAAAGTTGCTGCGTGGTTGACTTCAGACAGTAATACAAGCGGTTATAAATCAGCAATGGAAGTATTTACAAAAGGTACTGAAACCCAAATTGCAGAATTAACGGCTATTTATACTGACAATGCAACAAGCTGTTATCAGACAATTAAGTAAATTAAATTTTTCTCATTAAAACCTTTACATGCCTAGTGTTTATGGTATCATGGTATATATAGAAGGGGAAAAAGGAGAAAGATTTTGAGTCAGCAAAATATGTTTGAAGACGGGAAAATTGTACCTGTTGATATAAATAAAGAGATGAAAAAATGCTACATAGACTATGCTATGTCAGTAATCATCGGGCGTGCATTACCTGATGTCCGTGACGGTTTGAAACCTGTTCACAGAAGAATTTTGTTCGCTATGAACGAATTGGGTATGACTCCTGATAAACCGTTTAAAAAGTGTGCGCGTATAGTCGGTGAAGTTTTGGGTAAATATCACCCGCACGGTGACAGTTCTGTATATGATGCGTTAGTTCGTATGGCGCAGGACTTCAACACAAGATATCTTACGGTTGACGGACACGGGAACTTCGGTTCTGTTGACGGCGACGGGGCTGCTGCAATGCGTTATACAGAAGCTCGTATGCACAAGATTACCCAGTCTATGCTTGCTGATATCGATTGTGAAACAGTCGACTTCACTCCTAACTTCGACGGCTCACTTCAGGAACCTTCGGTTCTTCCTGTAAGACTCCCTATGTTATTGCTCAACGGGGTTTCAGGTATCGCCGTTGGTATGGCAACAAATATTCCGCCTCATAACTTGTGCGAAGTTGTTGACGGTACTATCGCTTTAATCGATAATCCGCAAATTACCGTTGAAGGTTTGATGGAACATATTAAAGGCCCTGACTTCCCTACAGCGGCAACGATTATCGGATTAAACGATATAAAACAGGCTTATGAAACAGGCAGAGGTTCTATCAAGATGTCATCTGTCGCTACGATTGAAGAAATTGCAGGCGGTGCAGGTCGTCAGTCAAGAACTGCTATTGTCGTTACCGAAATTCCTTATCAGGTTAACAAAGCACAGCTTATTGAAAAGATTGCAGAACTTGTTAAGGACGGTAAAATTAACGGTATTTCCGATTTGAGAGATGAATCAGACCGTACCGGTATGAGAATTGTTATTGAACTCAAACGAGATGCTAACCCTGATGTTGTTAAGAACAATTTGTTCAAATATACTCAATTATCAACAACCTTTGGTGTAAACATGGTTACACTTTGCGGTCAGCAGCCTAGATTGTTGAATTTGTACGAAGTATTGAGTGAGTTTGTTGATCACAGGGTTGAAATCGTTACAAGAAGAACTATCTTCTACCTCAAAAAAGCAAAAATGAGAGCTCATATTTTGGCAGGTTTGTTGATTGCATTAGGTTCATTAGACGAAGTTATTGAACTTATTAAAAAATCAAAAACTACAGATGATGCTCGTACGGGCTTAATGACAAGATTTGGTCTTGATGTTGATCAGGCAAATGCAATCTTAGAAATGCAACTGAGAAGATTGACAGGATTAGAACAAGATAAAATCAAAAACGAATACGAAGAATTACAGAAGAAGATTGCCGAATACGAGGCAATTCTTGCAGACAGACAGTTAGTTCTTAATATAATCAAGAAAGAACTGCTTGAAGATAAAGAAAAATACGGCGATGACAGAAAAACACAAATTTTGCCTGAACAGGGTGAAGTTACTATCGAAGATTTGACTCCAAATACTCCGATGGCTGTATTCATCACTCGTCAGGGTTATCTGAAACGTATCAGTCTTGATACTTTTGAACGTCAAAACCGTGCAACCCGTGGTAAGAGCGGTATGAAGACTAAAGATGATGATGATATAGCACATTTCTTTACTGCAATGATGCACGATAAGGTATTGTTCTTCTCATCTAAGGGTATTGTATACAGTCTTAATGTTTATGATTTCCCTGAAGGCGGTCGTCAGGCTAAGGGTCTCCCTATCGTTAACGTATTACCTATCGGACAGGATGAATCAATTACTGCAGTTGTTCCTGTAAGTAATTTTGATCCTAATGTTAATTTGATTATGCTGACTCAACAAGGTTCAATCAAACGTATTGAATTGAGCAATTTTGCTAATATAAGAAGAAGCGGTATTATCGCAATTTCACTTGTTGAAGGTGATAGTCTTAACTGGGTAAAACTTGCTAACCCTAATGATGAAATCATTATCGGTACATCTTGCGGTATGGCAATAAGATTCCCAATTTCTGATTTAAGACCGTTAGGCAGAAGTGCTAGAGGGGTAACTTCTATGAAGTTGCGTTCAGGCGATAAACTTATCGGCTGCGATATTGTTCCTTCTACTTATGATGCTGACTTGCTCGTTGTAACTTCTGACGGTTTCGGTAAACGTACAAAATTATCAGAATTCAGAAGTCAAAATAGAGGCGGTCTCGGTCTTATCGCTGCTAAATTCAAATCAAGCACATCAAGACTCGTTGCACTGACTATTGTTGAAGAGGATGATGAAGTTATGATGGTAACGGCTAACGGTATCGTTACAAGAATTAAGGCTAATTCAATTTCTCAACAGGGCAGACCTGCTACAGGTGTAAGAGCTCAAAACCTTGTAGATAATGACAGTGTTGTATCAGTTGAAAAAATCGTTAACCCTGAAAAAGGTCACGAAGGTGATGATTTGGATGACGATATCGCAGACGGTGAACAAGTAGTTGAACAGGGTAAGATTGATTTAGGAATAGAGGCAGTTTCTGAAGAAACTACTGAAGAATAAAAAATTAAACCAGTAAATATAAGTAAAAAAGGAAGTGTTATTCACTTCCTTTTTTATTGAATTATGTACTACTATAATATGATGTTTTGGGCATAAGTGTTCTATCGTTATTTTGCTTGTGGTAAAATAAGTATTACCGTGGAGAGGAATTTATGAACAATCAATATAGACGACAAAGAAGACCTCGTACCCGTGACGAACGGGAATATGACGAGTTCTTACATCATATAAGAGAAGAACGAGAAGAAACATCAAACTTTGCGAAAACTCTGTTAACTTTTGTTTTAGGAGTTTGCTGCATGTTGATTTTTGGGTTTTGGTTTGTCCAGAACGATGCACTTGTTATAAGTATTTTTGGTGAAGATTCTATTGTGACAAAACAAATTCTTGCAATAGGAAATGCCATAAAAACACATACCCGTTCTTCAAACGGTTGGTCAATCTTCGGCAGACAACAAAACATTTTGCTTTTGGGGGTGGACTCTAACGGCGAAGGTACGGATATGTGGAAAGGTACTCGTTCCGACACGATAATTGTTCTGAATATTGACCCTGCATCTCATTCCGTTAATGCTATCTCTATTCCAAGGGACAGTAAGGTATATATCGCAGGCAACCACGGGGTTGATAAGGTTAATGCAGCTCACGCCTATGGCGGTATAGAAACGGCAAAGAAAACGATTGAAGATACCTTAGGTATTAAAATAAACAGATATATCTGCGTTCACGATGATGCGGTAAAAGAAGTAGTTGATGCACTCGGTGGAGTTCCTATCTATGTAGAAAAGAAAATGAATTATGATGATTTTTCAGGGAAACTCCATATCCACTTAACTCCGGGGCATCATGTTCTTACAGGTCAGGAAGCGGTCGGATATTTAAGATTCAGACACGACGGACTTGGTGATATCGGCAGAACCCAAAGACAACAATGGTTCTTAAGAGGGTTCTTGTCAAGACTTCAAAGTCCGCAGACAATCGCTAAAATACCTGAATTAGTTAATATTGCAAAAACTTATGTAAAAACAGATATGTCAGTCTATGAACTTTCTCAACTTGCTGCTCTGGCAAAAGGGTTTGATGAAGGAAATATCCAGATTGCAATGCTGCCGGGGGCGCCGAATTCAAAAGGCGGTATTAGTTACTGGATTTTAGACCCTGATAAGGTTCAGGATGTTGTAAACAGACTGATATACAGAGAAGATGCTCTGCCTGAAAAAGGCGGTCAGCTGGTTGGGGGTATTATCTATACACAAAGTCAGCTCTCTCAGGCAACGGCTCTTAAAACTCAATTGAATAATCTCGGCTATACCGTGAATATGATGCAGTTAAACACTCTGCCTCATACGCAGTTTATTGCTCATAACAGTAAAGTAAGCAACTATTTTTATCAGAATCTGAAAGAGAAGATTCCTGCAATATCAAAAACACAATATGTCTATGACCCTATGAAATACTATTGCGTAGGAAATAGCGACTTTACGATTGTGCTTTCAAATAAATAAGGGGGAAATATAGATTATTTACAACATTTACCCCTAGAACTTAAAATCTCTTTCCCCTTTAGCAATTCGGTCAAGATATTCTGTTGTTTTTTCCTTTATTGTTGGGTTTTCGATAGTTTTCAATTCTTTTTCGATAAGTTTTTCGCCCGTCGCTTTTGTTTCAGGTGAGGCATAGTCCTCTAAATATTCTTTTAAAGTGAGAAGTGCGTTAGGGTGACAGAAGTTATGTATCTGTTGTTTTTTACAGATTTCCATAAAGTCAGCCCCGACTCTGCCTGCTCTGTAACAAGCCGTACAGAAACTCGGTACATAATCAAGTTTCATCAGCCAGTTCATAACCTCGTCAAGCGAGCGTCTGTCTGTTACATCAAATTGAGCAGAGTCTTCATCTTCTTCTGTCGGGTTAGCATAACCGCCGACACTTGTTTTAGAACCGCCGCTTATCTGTGAAACTCCAAGTTTTAAAACTTTTTCTCTTGTTTCTTTTGATTCTCTTGTTGATATAATCATTCCCGTATAAGGAACTGCAATTCTTATGCAGGCAACTATTTTTGTGAAAATATCGTCATTTATTGCGTGAGTGAACGCATCAGGATCAATATCATCAGCAGGTCTGATTCGCGGAACGCTTATTGTGTGAGGGCCTACTCCAAAGGCTGCCTCTAAATGTTCTGCATGCATCAAAAGTCCCGTAAATTCATATTGGTAATTTTCTAACCCGAACAGTACCCCGAGTCCGACATCATCGATGCCGCCCTGCATTGCTCTGTCCATTGCTTCCGTATGGTATGCATAGTTGTGTTTTGGCCCTGTCGGGTGTAAAATTTCATAACTTTCTTTGTTATATGTTTCCTGAAACAGTATATATGTTCCGATTCCTGCATCATGAAGTTTTTTGTAATTTTCAACCGTTGTTGCCGCAATATTTACATTAACTCTGCGGATAGCACCGTTTTTGTGTTTGATGTTATAAATTGTATTTATTGATTCTAAAATGTATTCAATAGGGTTATTAACAGGATCTTCCCCTGTTTCTAGGGCAAGTCTTTTGTGACCTAAATCCTGAAGTGCTATAACTTCTTTTTCTATTTCTTCCTGTGTCATTTTCTTTCTTTGGATATGTTTGTTCTTGTAGTGGTATGGACAATATACACATCCGTTTACACAGTAGTTTGATAAATAAAGAGGTGCAAAAGTAACTATTCTGTTTCCGTAATATTTAACCTTAATTTCGTTTGCAAGTTTATAGATTTCTTCAACTTTTTCAGGAATATCGCAATCAAGCAAAACAGCCGCTTCTCTGTGAGTTAGCCCTTTCATTTCTCTTGCTTTTTCTAAAATTTTGTCAACAACTTCAACATTGGATTTGTTTTCTTTTGCATATTCCAGTGTAGATAAAATCTCATCGTGTGCTATAAATTCTTCGGCTTTGCCTGATTTAGGGTTGTACATACTCTACCTCTCTTATATCCTATTACCATGCTAGAACGGAAAAAGTTAAAAGTAAAGAGCAGTAAAAATGTATGTTTATTAATGCAAAAAGGAGCTAATTACCTAATTAGCTCCGTCTGAAAAAACTATTTAATTGTGTGTCCTAGTCTTTTAAAGCCTCCTCAAAATAATCTACTACTGTCGAAATAACACTGTTGAACAATGTTTCAAGCTCTGTTGAAACTGTTGCTAACTCCAAATCTTTGTTCATTTGCATATTCTATTCCTCACTTAACTGATTATATTGATACCTTAATTACTGTTTGCGCTTCCTGTTCTTTACATAATGTTTTTACGGTTTCTTTTCCATGAAACTTTAATTTTGTAATTAAATTTGTTACATAAGTTCATGTAATTCATGTCAAATTCAATAATAATCGAAAAGTAATTGTAACAAATTGATAATAAATGTGGCAGTGAAGGGCAATTAATATTTTTACCTTACTTAAAAACAGTATAAAATACTATAGGTGTGTGTTATGTCAATAATATCATCAATAACCCCAATAATAGAAAAAGGCGTAAAACCGGTAGTTGAAGGCAGATATTCAACTGAGGCGGGAAAGATTGCACGTCAGTTAAATAAGATTGCAATAAACGGCACAAAGGGTGACAGAATGGTTTATACTTTCCCTAATGCCACTCCTGAAGATTTGAAACGATTGACATCAAAATCAATGAAGGATTCATATAAACGTGTTACCTGGACAAACCCTAAAGATAATAAGGTTTATCATATTTTGGAAGAAGGCAGAACAAAAGACAAGGTTCAGGTAAGAATTTTGGATAAAGACGGCGGGTTTGTTAAAAATGCAGAGCTTGAACCGCTCAATATAGTTGTGTTTGACAACTTTTACAGTCCGAGAGGATTTACTCACGGTGAAATGATGGAAACTTTTGTTAAACGCTTCAATCCGTTTGCAAATGTTGAAAGACTGGCACATAAGAAAAATATTTATGAAATATTGAAATACAGAGGTAAATTACCTATGCATCTTGAAATCAAGAGGTTTAAAGAACTGGAATCAAAGATGGACAAGGGTAAAAAAGTTGATTTTATTTCCGTATCAGAGGTTCACCTTATGGATGCATCGGATGTAATCAAAAAGGGCGGCAAAATTCAGAGAGATTATATGGCACAAAGTCCATATATTGAAGAATTAGAACCAATCTTTAAAAAGATAATGTCTAAAGGTACAAGAATTTTGGAAGCAGCAGGGAACGAACCTCGATATTCAAAAGTTGTTGTATCAGACAGACTTGCAATTGAAGGGGTTGAAGGTGTCGGCTCTTTGAGAAGAGGTAAAATTGCAGGCGATTCCTGTTCAAGAAATTCTGTCTTTACTCAGCACTATGAACAACGCGACTTTTCACCGGTCATATCAAGAGATCTTGATGGCAGCGTGCTTGGTATAAATGTAACAGGACTTCCGGGAACAGATATTCCGCTTAACTGGAAAACCAAAAGAATGGTAGGCCATAAATTAGGCGGAACTTCATATTCTACTCCAATAAGAGTTGCTAAACTTTCGCTTAATCAAATGATGGAAAAAGCAGGGTTATAATTCTGTTATTTTGTCATAACTGTTTAATTTAAAGAAGGGAAAATGAGCAGAGTTTTCAAGTTTTACAACTCTGCAGTCAGGCTGATAAACACTTTTATCCCAGTATTCCAACTGCCGTTTAGGTGAAAAGATTTTGTCGTTCATACTCAAAATCGCAACATCATATTTTAACGGGGTTGAATTTTTTCGGGCGGCAGTCAGTGAAAATAATTCTTCCTGACAACTCTCAAATGTTCTGTGTGACTGATTTGCATTAAAAAGTCTGAACTCTTTTTCATCAAATACAATATATTTTCGCCTGAAATCTAAGGTCGTTTCTTTTGTTATTCCCATGAAAATATTGACGATTTCTTTATTTAATCCGAAATATTCATCATAAGGCACAGGGTTTCCATTAATAGCAATTTTTTTTGTAAAATCGGGCAGAATATTTTTTAATATTCCTGCAACATAAACCCCGGCTGAAAAGGTAATAAGATAGTGTTTTTTATATTTTGAAAAGTCAAAATTAAGGCTTAAATCGGAATAATCGTAACACAATAAAACATCGTAATTTTCAGAGTTCATAAACTTAAACTGGTTATCATCGCACCCCCACCCAGTCAAAAAGGTGATAAGATTTTCACTGTTGTTTGAGATAAGTTTAGTTTGCATTTATTACTCCTACATAGCCGTGTGTATTTTTTCAAACCCCTGAAAAGTTATTTTTACATCTCCGCCACGGCAGATTGTACCGGCGTCTTTGTTTTTAGGCTCTATAATAATTCCCCCGAAATACCCGTTATTCTTAAAACATCTTCTGATTATTTCGTTCATTTTTTCAGGTTTTTTGACTTCCGCTTCTGTAGAACATCTGACTAAAAGCCAGCATTTATTTCCTTTTTTATCCAAAAACCAAATCTGCGGATCAACTTCTAAAGTATCCTGCCATGATAAAATTCTGATATTTTTTGCGTTCAGCACCTTCATTATAAAATTGAGTGCAAGGTTATGCAGCTCCCATTGGGATAATTCGGCAGGTTCGCTTGATGCAATTTGTTCGGGAATTATTTCCTCATTTGTTTCCGTATGATACAAATTCCAACCCTCATGCAGCGGGTGAACTTCTTCTGCCTTCGGCTCCTGCGGATCTTTTACTACCACAGGGAATTTGCACGGGATAAGGTTATATGTCCTTGCCGCATATAATTGTCTTTTTATAAAATCTTCCGGTAAATATGAAACCCCTTCTTCATCTAGGATATCAATGATTATAGAAAAAATGGAACTTTTATAAATAAAATTCATGCTGTCAAAAGCGGGATATGTGTATTCCGCTCTTATCCATTTGCAGTTATTAAGAATGAGCATGTGGGTTTGAATTTGGTTTCCTGCTATATTTCTGCAGTACAGTAACAAATCACTCGGAGTTATCGGAGTAACTTTTTGGCTGTCTTTTGACAGGTCTTTATATTCCCTGTTTATATTTTGGTGTCTGTCTCCGCCGACTTTTTCGTTGTTATCGCCAAAGGGGTTTAGTAATTTATCAAAAAAATTCATCTATTCCCCTTCCTTTTGTTTTAGCTCAAATTCTTTTATCTTCGTTTTTCTTCCGAAGATTTTATCCCACAAATTAATTTTACTCTGTTTTTCAACTTTTTCAAACACTTCTCCAAAAGTTTCTATCGGGATAAGACTGTAACCGCAGTCTTCAGACAGTGCTCCGCCCATAGCGAAAATTTCTTCCTGCGGATATCGTCTGCATATTCCGGGGCGGGTTTTATGTATTTTGCAAAGATGGGTTTCGGGGTCTAAGTTTTGACACTCAAAAATAAGCCCGATTTCATCTTTCCCTGTCACCTTTAAATATGTGTAAAATCTGTGCTGGTGTTTTAGGTTTTCAAAATCTTTTTCTGTTTGTATTACACCTTTTGCGTGTTTTACATATATCTGGCGGCAGCACCTTCCGCAGCCCTTACATTCGCCCACGCGATAGTATTTGCGTTTTAAAATTTTTGTATAATAAAACTTTTTTAACTTACTGAACATCAATAAAATTTTAGCATAAGGAAAGATAAAAACCCATTATGCACCGATTTTAATAACTGTTTTAAAGCCCCAAGTCGTTCAGAAGTTGTTTGTTTGTTGATAATGAGGATAAAATTTCATTCTCATATTCGCTCATAATATCAGGGTTTGCGAACAAATCTTCAACCATTTTAATATGAGAATTATCATCCAAATCAGATATGGCAAGTTTTGTGAATTTTGCTATATCATCACGCCTTTGTTGGTGTTTTTGTTCTTCTTCAATAATTTCAGGGATATCTAAACAGAAATTAGAATGTATGCCATGATAATTGATTGTCTTAGCAAAACTGTCGCCAAGAATCTTATCAGGCTGCATCTTTTCATACATCTGAGATTTAGTGATTATATTTTCGTTGTTTAAGTTATTAAACATTTACACTTCTCCCTCAATATTATACTATGACATTTATGCAACGCTGTCATCAACTAAATAGATGAAAATTTGTTATTGGGGTGTATGCGTCAATCTGTAACTATTTTGGGGAGTGTTTAATTAGTCGTCTAATAATAAAAAGTTCATCAATAATGCGATGATAACAAAATCTATCATAATAAGCCTCTTTTCAATATTGTTTCCTTACAATATTTATTCTAAGAAACTAATACGTCAGAAACGGACGTTTAATATAAAATAAAAATTTTAATTAGCTGATTGGTACATCAATCGGTTGTGCGAGAATAACTTCCAGATTTGAGCCTTTAATCAGAGTAACTTCGTCACCTTTTCTGAAAAGGTCTGCGACACTATCCCCAACAAGATATCCAAACCCTCCGATACCGCCTCCGATAGCACAAAGCGGAGTTGTCAGATATTGTAACCCCGGTACTACATTTTGTGCCTTTCTGCCAAAGTTTGTTGAAACTTTTACAATATCGCATGTTTTAGTCCAGTTATCCTGCAGTGCCTGACCGTATCCGAGAGTTCTGTAGATACCGCCGTCATAAGTAACGGTCGTCATTCCGTATACACTCAAACTTATAGGAAGTTGTCTGCCCGTAGGGGTAACAACATGGTCAAAATCTAAATATAAAACAGCCCCGCGTGATAATCGTTTTGATACTTTTACTTTTTGTACGCATCCTCTGATGACAGAACCCGCAGGGAGTACTACTTTACCGTCTATTTTTTGATCGTTTAATAACATCAGGTTGAAAGAATCACCCTCCTGACAAGCCATTGTATCAACTGTTTGCAAAAGCTGAAGTGATAATCTTGTTCCGGCAGGTATTCTTGCCGTTTTTGCATTTGCCTTATACGGTAGTGCATAAGACATATTCATTGTAAGTGTTATAAACGTAAGTAGTGTTATTAAAAATCTCATTTTGTCCTCTATTCTTATTTTCAACAAAATTATAGCATACGGTTTTTTTATTTGCAATTTTGCATACTATTGTTAATCGTGTTATATTACCTAATAAGAAACTCTTTTAGGGTAATTTATTTTGTGGAGTCATGATTTATAAATAATTCAGTAAGGAGAAATTATGAATAAGAATATTGTTATTTTGCTTTTTGTCTTTATTTTACCTTTGTTTGCATATTTTATGCTTTCAAAAACTAATCAGGGAAGTGTTTCTGTTGCAAACACAAACAGGCCGCAATTAATAAAATTTACTTCAAATATGTGCGGTGAATGTAAGAGAGTTGAGCCTGTGGTTAACAATGTGATGGAAAAATATCAGGACACTATTCAGTATATAGTTATTCCTGTTCAGGTTGATAACAGATACAATCAGGAAATGATTGCAAAATACCGTGTAACTCTTGTTCCGACAATAATATTACGAGATAAAAATCAAAAAGTTGTAAAACGTATCGAAGGATATGTTGACGAAAAAACTCTTGATAATTATCTGAAGGGTTTGTGTAAATGATAGATATTACAAATTATTTTACAACTCAGGCTGCAAGCGGTAACTTTCAGCTGTTATTTGTGGCGGTTGCATTTTTAGGCGGGGTATTGGCTTCTGTATCACCGTGTTCCCTTGCTATGCTCCCTGTGGTTATAGGTTATATCGGCGGCTACGGTGATGATGATAACAAGAAAATCTTTTGGCAGTTGATGTCTTTTGTTTTGGGCTCTGCAATAGTTTTCAGTATAGTCGGTGTGATTTGTGCCCTTACAGGACAGGTATTTAAATCTTTTGCAGGTGATTATTTTATCCTCTTGATTTCATCACTTTTGCTTGTTCTGGGGTTGAATCTTGTCGGGGTATTAGACCTGAATTTCCCGACTTTGGTGAACAAAATTCCTCAAAACAGTAATAACTCAAAATTTTTGTACCCAATGCTACTCGGTATGATTTTTGCAATCGCGGGAACACCATGTTCTACTCCGATTTTAGCAGGGATAATGGGCTTTGCCGCAATCACAAACAGTATAATTTTATCAATTATTATGTTGTTTATGTTTGCTTTGGGGCAGGGTTTAATCTTAATTGTAGCAGGCATGTTTACGAGTATAATTAAAAAATTCGGCAATATTGCAGCAGTATCCGAGATTATGATAAAACTATCAGGTGCTCTTTTGATACTGGTATCAATTTATATGTATTACAGAGTGTTTGAGCAGTTTTTGGGGTAAATAATTGTTTATTCGATAACGAAGTTGTCATTAAAATTGGGGTAAACAAAAAAGCAACGATTATGGGTTTGATGTACCATTTCTTTGACCGCAAAGAAATGGTACCGAAAGAAACTCTCCGACCTGACTCTCCGTAATCACTCATCTG
>CACWZA010000024.1 GCA_902765215.1 uncultured bacterium
CAAAAATTTAAACCAAACAGGACAGGGACAAATTTAGGAAAACAAAATAGGAAATAGGATAAAATAAGACCCCGAAAGGGGACTTTTTTTTGACCTTTTTCTATTTAAACGGATTAATTGATTTAAATTCTTCAGGTGCAGCATGATTTACCTTATCATTAATAACCCCTGAAAAATCTTTAATTGCCTGAATATGTCTTGGAATGATAATCAAATCTCTCGGATATTTGAGATTTGGCATACAAGGAACAATTTCCTTAAATGAGTCAAATCTTCTGAAGCATTTTCCGAAAAGCACATTTCTAAACTCTTTTACAGGATTTTCATAGATATATTTTTGGTCTTTCTTATCGAAAGCAAAGTCCATAAAATTAAATTCCTGTTTTTTCAAATCAACAAAAGTATTGTTTGTATGCTGAAAATCGACATTAAATCTTTTTGAAGATGAAATAAATTTCACCGCATCATCATAAGATGACTGAGGGATATCCGCAGTATCTTTAAGCATTTTCACATAACTTTCAGAATAGTCGAGATATTTTTTCACAAAGTTTTGTCCGTTAACAACTTCAAAAGCAGAAGAACCTTCGCCTAAAGCATTTTCAGGGATTGTTTTTGCCCCATCTCTGAACATTGCAAGACATTTCAGCGCTGCCTGATTACCGAAATATTTTCTGGCATAACCGAAAACATAAGAGAAATTGTTCAACGCATTCGGATCAGGGTTAGCGAAGTCCTCAAACCCCATAAGTGACATGAGCTTTTCGCCGCACTCTGTTGCAGGGTGCTGACCTGTAACCTTTCTCAATACCATAATTTTATCCGGCTGAGATAATGCTTCCATTGCTGATATGTTATTTTTTCTTGCTATCGTTGAAGATTTTGATGTTACATAATAAAGCGGAAGCCCGAGATGAGGGTTGTCCACAATATGCTTTTCATGAGCAATCGGGATCAACTCTAAATCTTTAGGGAGCTTGTCTAATTTGTCTAAGGTTGATTTTTCAACTCTCAATACCAAATTTTCATGATTTGGAATGTTAAAAACTACCGCATCTTTTCCTGTTGCTTCTGAAACTGCAGATGCAGTATCTAAAATCATACTGCGCAGATTTTCTGCAATCTTCACTCTTGGTTCTTTTACCATAGGAACGGCTTTTTTTACAGCTTCCAAAATCGGATTAGACTTTATTTTTGCTGTTTTTTCGGCAGAAATAAAGGTATCATACGATTTATCAAGCATTGAATGATAAACGGTTGAGAAATTTCTTGCCGTATCAAATTTTATATGTTTGCCTATATTAGCAGTAGTATTAATTACATTTACACACACCATAGCAATTAGAATAAAGCATATGACAATCTAAAATTGCCTTTATCAAGATAAAATATTACAAAATATTAAGTACAAAGATTTTTTATTTACCATTATCTTGATGGTTTAGACCTATAATAACCTGATACCTTTGTACCATCCTGCCGTTCGTAGTTATGAACATATATCAACTCACCTGACTGAACCCTTTGTTTCAAATCATCTTCTTGTGGTAAATTTTTATTATTATCAAAGTACTATTTTATAAACTCCTCAACATAATTATTATCTGGGGAATCAGCAGGCACCTGCACGGGATCCATTTCCCCATCAAAAAATACCCTATTTTCCGGCGAAAAAAGTTCGTTTTCTCTCGCATATTGCTCTAAGCGTTCTCGTTCTTCGTCTGTCATATCAGATGCATGCCCCGTCACTTTACCATTATTTTTCAATGTTCTTCTACCCGACGGGTCTAATATAATTTTACCTTCACGCATTTTCTGCCAAACTTTTTCAGCAATAATATCAGTTGTTAAAGCAACAAAAGCTGGGGTTTTTATCCATCTGCCATATCTATCAATTATCTCTTTTGCTATTTCTCTTCCTTGCATATTATTGTGTAAATCCATAAACTCTTCACCTTTTGGTTGATTTTTTAAATTTCCATCCCGTTCATGCATATCACCAATTGATTTTGCAATATTTTGTGATGTATGCAACGCAAGTAATGCCTGCATAAATGTATGTTTAAACGCATCTGCTTCATTATTATGAGTAGAGTTATTACCCATATCAAAGCCATATCTCTGACTATATTTAAGCACATATTTTTCTATATAGTTACTAAAAGAACCTTCTAAATATTTTTTTTAAATTCCCATATTAACCTCTTTCATTTACTATTACAAATGATTCATGCTATAATTCTGTCGTACAATTGATAGGGATGCAACAATTGCAAATACAAGACATTAAAAGATCATTGTTTCTTAACCTTATAACAATTGCTTCATACACGGGTGCTATTGCTGTTTATTTAAATTTATACACGATTTTTCTTTTTTATATAAATTTTGCACCTATATTCATATTGGTTAATTTTATTTTATTTTTTATCGAGTTAAAAAAAGATAAATTGATGTTACCAATCCCTGAAAAATATACAAATAATATAATTTTTTCAATATATTTTTATATTGGCTTATTACTTGGATTTAACACACTTTTCGTATACCATATACATATCATAAATATGTTTAACAAATAAAACATAACCATCAGATAAAGGATATCCATTTTGAATATACTCGCTATAAAAAAATCTCTATTTTTAAATATAGCCTCATTTTCATCATATACCGCAGCTGTAGTGTTATTTGCGGGCACAAACAAACTGCTGCGTATATACTCTGATATTGTTCCGATTCTGGTATTTATTTGTTATTGTCTTTTCATCATTGAAGTTACCAGAAACAAATTTTTCTTTTCATTACCGAATAAACTCACCAACAACCTAGCATTCACAATTTTATTTTATATTGGATTGTTATATAGTTTCCAAACTCTTTTTGTAGTACTTATGACTATCACAGAAATATTTTTTAATTAACATTTTCATAAAGTGTATATTAACATAAAAATAAACAAATTAAATACCCCTACGGCTTACCGTCTTTCTGCATCATTACGGAATACCACCTTACTTTTGCCCTTATAAAATCACCTATTTTATCTCTTGGAATCCCGGGGAACGGGGGCAAATAAACAATATCTATTTTCCCTGCAGAAGTAGTCTTTGGGTTCTTCTGCCCAAATTCGTAGTGTGTCATAATACTCGCTGAGGTTATCGGAATATTATATTTTTTAGACAACTCTGAAACCAATTTAAACATCTTCTCGCATTGAACCGCCGTCAGAGGATAAGCCCCTGTATCTTTTGGGCTTTTATATCCGCACATACCGCAAAGTGCAACACCAATAGAGCCGGTATTCCCTCCGCCCGTATGCTGGGCATATTTGCCGTCCAGACAGTTCTCATTATCCTCAGGGTTAAACAATCCTTTATGCACATTACCGTTTGAATCAATCAAATAATGATAGTGCCGCATATCAACAGCATTCGGACTGCCTGTGCCGGCAGTCCAATGTATAATTATTCTCCTCATAAAAAACTCCTACTTAAACAATGATAATGCTGATACTAAGGCTGAAAGAATAGAATCATCACCTGATTTTGTTGTGTTTGTTCTCTTAGCATTACCCTTACTTGTTGATAAAGACTGCGCCTGATTAAGGTTAAGGATTGAATACCCTTTCACATACGCATTTAACAAATCGTTCAGCATTGTTGATGAATTTTTCTGAGAGTTTTCCAGCAGATTCCCTATATAATTCGATAAATTATCCGATAACTTATTTGTCAGATTATTGTACATATTTGTCGCCTGAGATGAACGCAGCATGTTTCTGTTTGCGAGCGGATTTACAATATCGTTTTCAATCATTTCCCCCGCCGTATTATAGAGATTATTTGCATAATTTCTTACAAGCGACTGATTTACCGCAGACTTTAATGACGGATTGAGGTAATCATTCAATACATTACCAATATTTGAATTAACAAAATTATTAATCGTATCAAGAGCATTACCTTTAACAAAATCACTTGTCGTACCTTTATTATTTGTAGCAGATATAACATACGGATTCGTTGTTTTTGTCGAACCGTACACAGTTTTTTGTACTGTTTGTTTAGAAGATTTTCCCATAAATATCCTTTCTGAAGCAATGCTTCAACTAATTATTTTGACGATAAACATATATATCATCTTTGTATTTTTTAAACCCGCAAATCATAATTCCGTATATAGCAGGCTTTTCCACAGATTTTGCCCATATATCACAATTGAACCAGGAAAGAGCTTTGAGCAGACACTCTTTATTAAACAGATGTCTTTTTCTTATCCCAAACCCATTTATCCAAAGTTTCCCTTCAGATTTAAAGAAATAAACACACAGGGTTAATTCGTTTTCATCGTTATAAAAAGAGTAGAAAAATGTATTATTGATAACCTCATCAAAGGTTGATTCTTCATTGAGTATTTTCTTGTTTTTTTCGTACAATTTTTTACACTCATCATATTTAAAATCGCTGTCTAACGGAATCAAAACCTTCATTATATCGTTTTTCCCTTTATTCTTGTAATTTCCATATTCTTAACGGAAAACCCCTGACTTAACTGTTCTGTAAAAAATGTTATTTCCAAATTTCTGAAGTATGCTGTCGGGAGCCGTCTTATATAATCGGCCTGTGGAGGTCTTAACATCGTATCAACATCCCAGAGAGAAACATCCCATGTAAAATAATTCTTTAATGGTCTTAATGCGATATGTTTTGTTTCATATTTTTTCGTATAGTTATTATCTTTCACATACCGAACCATAAAATCGTTATTAAAATCAGCATCTAAAGTTACTCTGGGAGGTGCATAAAACGACTTCATCATATTATCGACAGTTAAATTAAGCGGAGCACAGGTATAATAAGCCGGAATAAATTCCCCGTCAAAATTCTCTCCGCTGTATTCTTTCAGAATTTTTTTATCCGATACCGAATGAAGCAAATTATCCAGCATAATCATTGAATTTATCTTCTGCGATTTACGGTGTATCCATTGTGAATGCAAAACATCATATATCAAAATATCCGAAAGCCCGTCGTTAACAGAGGGGAGCAAAAACCAAATCTCGTTTTTGTTGTACTGTATAACCGAACACATTCTGATTTCATTCACCTGCCAGTCATATATTTCTGAAAAATACGGCTGAACATCTTCCGCGAGGTTATCACTCAGAGTCTTATCACCATTTATAACCTGCGAAAACGAGAAAACGGCTTTCTTTGTATCATCATAAAAATACAACTGAGTACCGTGAAAGATTAAAGAATAATGTCCCGCACAACCGCCCGGAGACTCGTCTGTTTTTGAGTATGTAAAATCAGAATTTATTGTTATCAGACAGGAACTGTCATTATGAAAAACCGCCAGAGTACCGAGGTAAGGAGCAATAGCAGTAATATTTTTTACAAATTCAATGTACCCCGAAGATGTGGTTAACCCTGCAGATGAAGTTGAAAAATCATAACAATCACCCTTCATTGAATACCATAGGACAGACTCGTTATATATCCACAACCTGCCGTCAAACACAACAAGCCCGTAGCCCTTTACTGTCCGTCCGTCCATATCTGCGGGAGCGAATTTAATAACCTGCGGAAGGATATTTTCACCTGAAATTTCTAACTCTATTGATAACAATTCTTCCCCCGTCGATAAAATAAACAAGTCAGACCAGCCGCGGACAAAGTCAACCCCGAAAGATACCCCTGTGATAATCAGTCCGTCAACCACAAGGTCAATTTCTTTTGAAGCCGAATTAAATAAATATATTTTCCCCTCGTTTTCAGTTTCAGTATGAATAAAACAGTAGTTCCCCGCCCTTTGCGTTGACTTAAAAACATTTATTATTTTTTCATCACCGTCCAGTTCAAAAATCGGGATATTCCCTTTCATTGTTCTTATCCCGACACCCGAGCTCACACCCGTATTGAACAATTCTACATTCTGCATATCAGATGCCGTTATTACGGAAGAAGAAAATATTAAATCTTTTGCTTTTATTCCGGCAAAATTATTGCATAAAATTGATTCGTTAATCATAGACATAAAAACTCCTTGAAACATTTAAAATACTATTTTTCTTGACTTTTTCCGTCCTCCCACCATTTTTATCAACAGCTTGTATGCCTTATCAAACTGGAGAGCATACCCAGCATAATTTTCATCGGATGGAGAGGTAAGCGCATACATCATAGATTTAGCAATCAACGCATTAAGAAACACCTGCTCATACTTTTCAGGAACACAAAGTCTGTCGTTTGCTTCCCTCAGGGCATAAATCGGTTTGTCATCAATATCTGTTCCGACAGCAAAGGTCAAATAAGATATATGAACCGAGTACATATCGTCAGGGAGCGGATAAAACCCCATAGAATTATTCTTTATGAAAAAACTGTTCGGTTTTCCGACAGAACAGTCAAGCAATTCAGGAGTTTCAATCAGTTCGAGATATTTCCTTCCGATAGTAACCGCATATCTGTCCCCTCTTGTGGTTGATTTCTGCAAAATCGCACCGTCGGGGAGATTGTACTTATTTATAAAGTTTTGGGTATAGACAATTTTATTCCTCAGTCTGAACTCAAACGGGTATGAACACCAAATCTCAACAAGTGCTTTATTTATGGCAGATAACAGGGCAGGATTAAAATCTTCCGTATCCTCTGCATCATTGTCAAACATAGACCACGGCTGCGAAGCAGTCATATTATATAAATTTAGTAATGTTACAGTCATATAAACCTTTCCGAATGATAAATCATTCATCTAAAATTTTGTCCAACAGAGTATTTCCGCCGGACAAATCTTTTTTATTTTTTATAACCTTTTTATTTTTTGAAAGCTTTGCAAAAGTATCCGGAGAAACCTTTATAAGCTGCTCAACATCTTCTTTTGGAAGATCAAAAACAATATTTGTAATCAAATTTATAACCTTCATAATAACTCCAATCTAAAGCCGAACGGGGCAAAAGCCCCGCACGACCTCAAACGAAACAACTAATTAAACATTAAGAGCCGTTGATTTTGCCACAGCAAATATTTTGCCCTCAAACTGAGCAGGGAAGTCTAATTCAAGAGAACCGTCTTTGTTTTCAAAACGAGAAACATCCTGAACCTGAAAAACAGTAGCAACTTCCGCAGCCAAAGGTTGTTCTAAATCGCCCAACATAGCGTTAGGGTAAGCATCCCCTGCACGGAAGGTTACTGAAGAAGCACTCCCTGCGTTTTCAATACAAATCATAAGAGTATTATTTTTGTTAGCAAACGCACCTTTAACAGATATCCCGTTGTCAGGGTCCACTATTGTTTTAGTAATCCCGACAGATGCAACAGACTGGGTAGAGTCGGTTGTAGGGTATTGTACATAAATTAAATCTTTAGTCATAAGTTTTCTCCTTTAATAATCAAATAAAATTAAGAACGAGTAGAAAGTGAAAGAGGGGCAGAAATTTTAACAGTACCGAGGAAATCAGCACGCGGAGCGCCGACCCCGTACAAGCCATAACCCTTGTAACAAGTGTTGAAACTCTTTTCAGGAACATAAGACTGAGTATTAAGATCGGAAGAAATACCGCCTGCCAAGGTCTTCCCTGCTACACCAAATAACGGGTAAAATACGCCGTTTTCAGGTTGAGCGATATTATTTGAAACCAAAATATCCCAACCGCAAAGTCTGCCTATATAACCTTTAGCCATTGCCTGATGACCTGATTCAACATATTTCAGATCATCTAACTTGCCAAGATAGAACTGATATTCAGGAGGAACAATACAAATCATTGAATTATCAATCCAGTTTGTATGTCCTTTCCCGTCACCTCTTTGGAATTCTGCCTGCATATAAGCTAAAATTTCTTTTGCATAATCAGGATCAAGAGTGATAGCATCACCGTTATCATCTAAATAGTGACCTGCTCTTGTGTATAAATCAGCAAAAGACGCATCAACACCTGCAGCAAACTGTTTGATAGCATCTGATGTATAATCAGTTGCCAACTGTGTTTGCTGTTGAATATCAGGGGCAGATGCTATGCGTTTAGCCTCAACATCGGCAAGCTCAAAGTGAAAAGCTTTACCCTTATTTATTTTTACTTTTGTTGTAGAAACGGTTGCCATCTCGGCATCTCTTAACTGAGAGCCGTCATAATCAAACATTGTAACGGTTCCCGGCATAACAACATCAACTTCATCACCTTTTTTAACACCGTCTTTAAATTCAGTATGAGCTAATTTACCAATAACCAACTCGTTATAAAAGTTGTTTTTGAATGCCTGGCTAAATGTACCAATAATCATTTTTTCAATTGCCATATGTAATCCTTTCTTACACGGGATATAAACAAGCATTGTTATCACCCGTACAATAACAATGCTATGATTTGAAAGATAAAATATATTCGTCAGAAACAGGAACTAGATGTATTTCGCAATATACTTTTCAAGCTCCTCCTCAGGGATATCCTGAAATCTGAGTTTTTTATCCTCTTTTTTGGATAAACCTGATTTAAAATCAAAAGAATCGGTTACGGAATCATTTTCTTTTTTTGCAGCAAGATTTTTAGAATGAATATCCATTCTTGATGAAACATATTTATCCAGCAAATCAATAAATTTTGGGGTATCCAGCTTAGTGCCGAGCAGATTAAATGCCTCTGTATAAAGGTCTTTGAAGCTTTCGTTTTTAAAATACTCATCGGTATCGTATTTTATCAGGTTTTCGGAAAGATATTTGTATTTATCCTGATTATCCTGCATTTCATCATTTTTCAGCTTAACAGCCTGTTTCAAAAAGTCAAATAAATAATTCACTTTGTCCAGAACATTTTCATCCGGCTTTTCAGGAGTATCCTGTGTTTCAATATTACTTTCTGCTTTGGTATTTTGTTTTTCTTCTTCCTGAATACCGTTTTCAACATTTCCGTCCTGTGACGGTTGAGTACTGACTTTTTCGTCAACAATATTTTGGTTTTCTGTATTTTCAGACATAAAAACTCCTTTGGCGGGGTAATAACGATACAAAACAACACCTCACCCCTTAAAGATGCTGCAAAAAATAACCCCTGTATTCCCGGAATATAACTACTCAGGTTTGGCTTATAAAACGCCCTCAATAAAGGAATACTCAAAGGAGCTAAACAGATAAAATCAACTAATTCAGACTAAAACTTATTTTGCATATATAAATAAACTGTGCTAATATTTAGTAAATAGCGGAGTATATATGAAAAAGTTTTTAATTTTATTGATTGGTTTATTTTTAGTACAAAACTGTTCTATTGCGCGTGATTATACAAAAATCCAGATGAAAGAACTCAAACACGCACAAAAATACGGAACAACACAAATCAGAACACAAGATTTTTCAATAGCAAAACCAACAGTAAACAAAAACCTGAAAGACCCGCATATTCTAAAATGCGGAGATTACGAAATTGTTAATAATGCTGAATATAAAGCTAAACTCAAAGAGGATGAACAACAATACAAAGTATTTGAAAAGAACCTTAAAAAAGTAAAATTAAGTAACTATAACGCACAGGCATACGGAAACGATTATTATAAAGTATACCGAATTGCCGAAAAAATAATCCGTGCAAACCGATTAGACTACCAAACCTGGAGAATCGGAGTAACCAGAGCATCAGATATAGTAAACGCGTACAGTATTAGCGGTAACTATATTAATCTGAACACCTCAACAATAGATACCTTTATTGATAATGATAATGCACTGGCCTTCATTATCGGGCACGAAATCGCGCATCTTTTATTAGGACATCAAAAAAGAACTGCCCCTACCCTTAAAAGAATGGAACGACAACGCAAACTGTCAGACAAAGGCAGTGTTGCATCAACAATATTTTATGTAACTTTAAAAAGCAAATACCGTATTGATTCCAAAAATATGGAATTTGCCGCTGATATAGAAGGTGCAAAACTGGCAGCAAAAGCAGGATACGATATGACTCTTGCCAAAGATGCACTTGTATTTTTCAATTCTATAGACAGCGAAAGCGATTTCAGAAGTACTCACCCATCAAACCCAAAAAGGATTGAGAACTACAACCAAAACACAAAATATATTCCGACAGAAGAATACAAAGAATGGGGCAAATACAATATTATGAATACCCCGGTTCTAAATGTGACTGCATCTTCTGACCGAAAATCAATTGTTATCAGTGCCTCAGGCGACAAAACAAACCCTGCCCAATATTATCACACAGAATCCCCGCAGGAATTGTTGCTGAGATTTGCGTACACCTCATATCTCAATATGGAATTTGATAAATCACTCGAATATTTTGAAAAATATTTTAATATGAACAACAACAATGCCGCTGCATATTTATACGCATCTTATGCCGCTGATGAGCAATACAAAAAGACTCAGCAGGATAAGTATAAAAATATTGCGGTTGAATACATAACAAAAGCCAAAGAACTTGACCCTAAAAACAAATACATAAAAGAACAGGCAAAAGCACTGAAGTAATACTATTCAAAGCGGAGTAACCCCCGTACCCTTTATGATTCAACCTACGCATTTACTTAAAAATTTGTTTATGAATCAGGTACGATTTTTATGATACAGATATTTTTTCCATTTGTCATAAAAGATTAAGAAATCTTTACAAAAAAATTATTCTGATACTTTCTTTCTCTCTTTTTTACTCAATACTATCCACAAAACCTGTTTAAGAATTAGCGCAAGATAAACAGCAATAATACTGAATACAACATCATAGAAAAACTTAAAGAAGGTCATTGAGTAGAGCAGATTCTTCACCATAAACCAGTTTTCGTGTCTTAAACAAGCACTCAAAAGCAATACTAAAGCGCCGATAAGGTTGATAATAATTACCCCTGCAAGGACTGCCTTAAATACATTCGGGAACTTGTAGTTTCTGTTGAGTATTGTTCCTGAGAAAAATACTGCAGGAATATATGAGAGCAGATATCCGACACCGTATTGGAAAATATACTTCCAACCGCCACCCATAGCAAATATCGGATAGCCCGCAAAGCCCAAAACGAGATAAAGTAATATTGTGATAAGTGTATACTTTCTGTCTAAAATACCCAATATAAAAAATATAATCGGTACCTGAGGGATGTATTTTACTGATTTTAGGAAACCACTCCAGTTAACCCCCGCATCAGGGAAATAGAAGTTCCAGTTTGAGAACAAATCCATCGGAATAATCCAGTGTTTAAACTTCAGCTCCGTAAAAGTTGCCATAATAATAAGAAGAACAGACAATGCCATCATAGCGATTGTGCCCAGTCTGAACCTGACAGGCTCACCCTCATATTTAAAATATCTCAGTTGTTCTTCTATTCTTTTCATTTAATTTCTACTATTTTACTCAACTCTTCTACATTCTTCATATAAATCTTTTTATAATCATCCGAAAAGATATTTTCTGTCCACATAATCAACGCATCTTCATTATTGTCCTGATAATATCCTTTTCTGGTACCCAAAGATTTAAAACCGTATTTTTCATATAACTTTATAGCAGGAATATTACTAACCCTTACCTCTAAAGTTATATATTTGATAAATTCATTATAACAATCCTCAAGTAATTTTACAATAAGACCTTCCGCAATATGGCGTCTTAAAAAATCGGGATGGACTGCAATAGTTGTAATATGGGCTTCATCTACAATATGCCAAGTACCTGCATAACCGACAGTTTCACCTGTAGGGAGTTTAGCCGTATAATATTTTGCAACTTTGTTATTTATTTCGGAATAAAAAGAATCTCTTGACCAGTGATGTTCGCCATAGGCAAGGGCTTCAATCTCTGATATAGCAGGGACATCCTCATTTTGCATATAGTTAATATATATTTGCTGAAGTGTCATAATTATAATTCCTCCGGTTCTTCCCCAACCTCGGGAATTCTGTCCCCATCTTCAAGCATAATCATAAGGGTTAACTTTAGCTGGTGCTTATAACCTTCGAGGGCTTTTTCTCTTGTTTTTGCGCAAAAAACAAAACTCGGAAACTCTTTTATTTCAATGTAATGATACGGTTCTCCGTTGAAGTCCAAATCAGTTCCTTCAATCAGAGTCCAGTCCAAATTCAAATAATACTCTAAGTCCTTTTCTGCCATTCAACTTATTCCTCTAAGGAATTACTTCGTAAAGGCTGTTTAATCATCAACCCTTCGCCGCCGATTACATTTGCTTGCTTTCCGTCGATATATAGATAAACAGGTTTTCTCGTATTATGATTTACGGTTTTTATAAGTTGATACATTCTTTTATAAAGACTTTCACCCCCGCCGCCGTACTCAAAGTCGTCAGACAGGTTAACGATAATCTTGGAAGGAGTTTCTTTATACCAAATCAGCTTGGTTGTTGAAGGGATTTCCGAGTATACACCTTTGCCTTTTTCGTACTTTGTAGGCCCGTTTACAAGTGTTTTTACAGCATACTCAACATCAGACCCTTTAAAATTCTTTGGTTTTTGTCTTGAAACTGCAACATAAACATCTTTACCATCAGAGATTTTTGTAAAAAATACATTAACAAAGATTTCTTCTTCTTTTATGGCAGATTCCTCCTGCTTTGCGACAGAAAGATCCTCGGCAACAGAGCGTTCCGATACTTCTATCTGTTCTTTTTTGAACGGGTTTTCCCAGTTGATATATGCCATCGGATTAAAATTTTTCAGTATTGTCAGTTTGAGATAAACAAGCAACAACACTATCAGAACAATTATTCCGACAACATCCATTTCACTTTTGCGTTTTTTCTTTCTGCCCATTTTGAATCCTTAATTAGATTTTTTAATCAAAAACTGACCTGTAATATACAGTTTCTTATCTTTCAGATTAACATTTTGAACCTGAACAACAGTATCTGTATTTTCAAATATATTCAGATTTATATTATCAAGCATATTTTGTTTGTTGATAAGATTAACCAATTTCCCTGCAAAATCTCTTGAAGAACCTGATGACTCAACATCTGACATAATAATTTTTCCGTTTTCAACCTTTAAACTTGATGACATTGAAAACTTAATTGATTTAGCAAACGGGAACTTAAGAGAAGAATTTATTCTGATTTTATCATTCACTATTTTAACAGACGGTTTTTCTATTGTAACAAGAGGAATAAATCTTGAAATAGTATCGAAAGCTTCTTCAGAGAACAAAGTTTTGTCCAAATCAGCTTCTGTCATTTCAACCTCGTAAGCGAGCGGAACATCTGTCTTAAACACCATCGGCTCACTTCTGTAATCTACATAGTTAAAATCAGATGTTGTTGCCATGTGAAGCTGAGATATGTACAACTCATTCTCAACAGAAAGGTTTTTCCCGTCAATGTCCAGTCCTCTGAAAATACCTTTCTTCAAATCTACCCCGCTAAAGGAGTCAAATTTAATTTTGTAATCACCTGCGACACATTTTTTAAGTGACTTTTTCATAGCACTCTGAGCAACTTTTTTAGCAATAAAGTTATACCCGAGCATATTTGTTGTAATTCTCACAAACGCATTAGCGGTTTTATACTCTTCAGCAGCAAAACAGAGTTGTGAAAACCCGAGCATAACCGCAATAACTGACACTAAACCTATTTTATACAATTTCATAATAACCCTCTATTCTTTCAAGAAAATTATACAATAATTTCAGGATAAATGAAAGCAAATTAGAATTTTACTTTACATCATCTTTTATAATGATGAGATTATTTATAACTTTCATCGCACAGGTAGGAAGAACGACATGTTCAAGTCCGTCAGCGATACTTAATATTCCGCCTGCTTTAAGAGTAACATCTTCCCCTTTGTACTGAAAAGTATATTCAGTCGTTCTGTCTGATCTTATTGTAATCTGATTATCCATTATCTCGCCCTTTATCTATATTTCGTCTATACAAAACAAAGAGGATGAAACCACCCTCTTTGCAACAACTTTTAAAAAGCTGAGAAACAATTAGTCGAAAGTATATCCGATAATTGCAGCTTCTCTTGCTCTCTTAATTGCCTTAGCAATCATTCTTTGGTGTTCTGCACAGTTACCTGTAACACGTCTAGGGATGATTTTACCTGCTTCTGTCAAATATCTTTTCAACTTAGAAGCATCTTTGTAATCAATAAAGTCAACGTGATCTGCGCAGAAACTGCAAGTTTTACGTTTTTTTCTGTCTTGATCTTGTTTTGCCATTGTTATAATTTGCCTTTCTAGCCTAATACTACACTTTGTTTGAAACAATAATGTTTCCTGTTACTTTTAGAACGGAATTTCGTCCGCATCCATAAGAGAATCTTCCGAAAAATCTGTTTCAGCAAAAGTAACGATATCTTCTTTTGGTGCAGCTGCAGGAGCACTCTCAGAAGCAGATGATGAAACTGTAACTGAACCGTTAGACGCACCTAAAAGTTCAACATCGTTTGCATCTATTTCAAAATATTTTCTGTCAGAACCGTCATTTGCTTTTGTTGTTGCAATTTGCAAACGACCGTCAACTAATATTTTGTCACCTATTTTAACTCTGTCGAGTACATCTGAAAGAGACTTACGCTTAGAGATTACTCTGATTAAAGTTTCTTCTCTCTCATCAATATTCAAAGTAAGACCATAAATTGCTATATCGTTTTGGGTATAGCGTTTTTCAGGCGCTCTGAATACTGTACCTGTAACTGTTGCCTTAGCTAATGTCATTTCTAAACTCCTGCTTTAACTGATTGTTCGATAAACATAGTTCTTAAGATACTGTCGTTCAAACGTAATTGACGTTTAAATTCAGCAACTTTTTCGCCAGGTAAAGAAATTACCATAGAAGTAAAGAAACCATCTCTAAAGTTTTGGATTTCGTAAGCTAATTTCTTACGACCGATTTTGTCTGTAGATTCTGTTTTACCACCTAATGTTTCAGCATCAGAAGAAACCTTTGCAATAAGTTTATCAACTTCTTCTGCATCAGCGTTTGGCTTAAAAACTACCAATAATTCATATTTTTTCATATTTATATTTCTCCTTTGTATAGTAAATAGTACCATAAACATGGAAAATACAATATATTTAGGGGAAAATGTTAAGATTATTTACCCCGCAATATATTCCGCGGTGTAGACATATTCGGCAGGGCCGATTAAGAAAATGTCTTTTTTCGTACTCCAGTCAACCGTTACGGATCCGCCAAGCAGATTAACCTTCACAACGGTATCGGTCAAATTATTCATAACCCCTGCAACGACTGAAGCACAGGCACCGGTTCCGCAGGCAAGAGTAATCCCGCAGCCGCGCTCATATACACAAAAATCTATTTCACTTTTTGATTTAATTTTTATAAACTCAACATTTGTTTTTTCAGGGAATAATTCGTGTTTTTCAAGGTACGGGCCGTAGGTTTTTGCCATTTCATAAACATCATCGTCCGTAAATATAACACAGTGCGGATTCCCCATAGACACAGGGTTTATCTCAAATTCTCTGTCCGATACTTTTACAACACGCTTTCCCTCACCTCTGAACGGTATTTTTTCAGGCTCTAAAATCGGAGATGACATATTAACCCTTACATTCCCGTCAGCCAGTATTTCAGGCGAAATTATCCCCGCACCTGTCTTTACAGAGAACACTTTTTTATTTATAAGTCCTTTGTCGGTTACATACTTTGCAAAACATCTCATTCCGTTCCCGCACATTTGAGCGGTAGAACCGTCTGAATTGTAGAAATACCACGATATATCAGCACCTTCCGCATTATCGGTTTTCGGGATAATCAAACCGTCCGCGCCAATTCCAAAATTTCTGTCACATATTTTTTTTGCAAACTCTGAAATTTCCAAGCCTGACTTTTTGTATTCATCATAATCAACTATTGCAAAATCGTTTCCGCATCCCTGCATTTTTGTAACTTTAACCGTGCTCATATATCTCTCCTGAATTTCTTCCGTTTTTTATTTTACCACATCATAGTAATCCTATGTAAAAAAATGTAAATACCCCCTTAATTTTCAGGCAAATATCCACGCAGTATATACTTTGTATATATAAGGAGTAACTATGTCCTTTTATAACGGATACCTTACTAATATCGACATAGCCGCAAATCCGTTCAGCTACGGGTATTACGGAGAGTCTTTCATGCCGTTTGGCGGTTCGTATTATGGCGGGTTCGGAAGTCTTAGTATGCTTGGCAGACTGGGGTTATTCGGGATACTTCAAAACAGTATGCGCGGTTACTCGCTGCAAAACTACATCTTTAATAACTCTTTTAATAACTACTATTCACCTGTACAGTATGGCGGAATAAACTATGCCTTTGGTGCAAATACAACACCATACGGGATAGAAAGTTACGGCAGTAATTATATACAGAACAATTACAGTTATCAGTACGGTGCTATTGGCGGAATAGGCGATTCATTTATATCGAGCAGTTATGTAAACGCAGCCCCGTCTTTCAGCTACCTTGACAACAGCTATGCAAACACCAACTTTTCAGACAACAGTCTTAGCAACAGTTATGTAAAAAAAGTTGACATGTCACAGTATAGCGGAGCAACAAGAGCAGCTGACAGCTCAAGCTATGTAACAAATGTACAGTACGGAACAAAAGATTTAAACTTCTGGAAAAATCTGGGATACAACCCTGAAAATGCACAAAAAATGGTCAACAACATAAAAACCGAAAAACGCGGTAAAAACGTATCAGGTCAATGCGGAAAGGTAGTAAGACACGCAATCAATTCCACCTATTATGGCGGACAAGAGCATTATAAACAATTCCACAAGGCGTGCAACACAGGCGATGAATTTTTGAGCAAAGACGGAAACTTCAGAAAATATGTTCCTGACGGAACAATATCTGCGGCAGATATTCCGCCGGGAGCAATTATTATATACCGTGGTGACACAGGGAACGGACAAAAAGGGTATGTAAAAGGGGACCCTCGCGGGCATATTGCTGTTGCAACGGGAGACGGAGTGCATGATGAATCAAACCGATATACAAGAATAAAAACTGATTGTATAAAAGAAATATGGTTACCTGCTTAGAAATCAAACGAGACTAAGTTTTCTGTTTACAAGCTGCCTTGACTTGTCCTCAAAGGACACATCTTCCCCGTAGATTGTGACAAATTTATCAAACCCTGTCATATAGATTGTTGAGAGCATTCTGCTTTCTACATTCAACAGTGTCAGGTCAGAGAACATTTCAAACATACGATAGAAATCGTTCACACAGTCCTCAACACCGTCTAAATCAATGACGACAGGTTTATTCAGTTTATTAATTGTTAAAAACATATCGCAAACTGTCTTGTCTGTGATAGTTGGAGTATTAGGGGACAAGACATAGTGCGATTTCATATCGCTTATTTCCATACTAATATTCTAATTTTTTTACAGAAATAATTTAACTATACGAAGTTATGATGTTTCTCTAACTTTAGTTGGATAAATAATTGTTTTTGGATAGGGGCAAATTATCAGATATTCGGGTGAGGGTTAATTATACATTTACCCCTAAGCAATAATTTACCCTACATCTATACTATTGCAACACCTTAAAAAATTTTATATAATTAGACAATAAACAAGTATTTATAATTATGTAATAAGTAGGAGGGACTTTATGAAAAAGACATTATCATCAATAATGCTTTCATTGTTTGCATTATTGGCTTGTTCTATCCCGACTTTTGCCAGCGAGGCGGACTTATTGGTTCCGAATATTAAAGAAACATCAATTGACAGTTATAACCTGTTAATTATCGGTTTAATTGTTTCTGCAATTGGTGTAATTTTCGGATTTATCGAATTTTTACGAGTTAAAAAAATCGAAGTCCACGAAGCAATGGCAAATGTTGGAAACACAATTTTTGAAACCTGTAAAACTTATCTTGTACAACAAGGGAAGTTTTTACTTGTTTTAGAGGCATTAATCGGTTTATGTATTGCATTCTATTTTGGTTATTTATCAAAAATGAGCTTAGCAAATGTATTGATTATCCTCGGCTGGTCGGTAATCGGGATACTTGGTTCATACTCGGTTGCGTGGTTTGGTATCAGAATGAACACACTCGCAAACTCAAGAACTTCGTTTACCGCACTTAAAGGCAACCCGCTGAATATTCTTAATATACCTTTAAAAGCAGGTATGAGTATCGGGGTTTTGCTTGTATCAGTTGAACTTATTATGATGTTAATCATCTTATTATTTGTTCCGGGTGAAATTGCAGGTGCCTGCTTTATCGGGTTCGCTATCGGTGAATCTTTAGGCGCATCAGCACTTCGTGTTGCTGGCGGTATCTTCACAAAAATTGCAGATATCGGCTCAGACCTGATGAAGATTCAATTCGGTATTAAAGAGGACGATCCTCGTAACCCGGGGGTTATTGCAGACTGTACCGGTGACAACGCAGGCGACTCTATCGGCCCTACGGCTGACGGCTTTGAAACTTACGGTGTAACAGGTGTTGCTCTTGTCAGTTTCATTCTGCTTGCAGTTGCAGGTAAAGAAAATCAGGTTCAGCTTTTAACATGGATTTTTGTTATGAGATTCCTGATGATTATTACTTCAGTTGTTTCATACTGGATTAATGGAATATTTACAAAGGTATATGCAGCAAAAACAGAAAAATTTGATTTTGAAGCACCTTTGACTAATTTAGTTTGGATTACTTCTATATTGTCAATTTGTATGACATTTGGGGTAAGTCATTACTTACTTGCCGATATGGGCAGCAATTTATGGCTTATCTTATCAATAATCATTTCTTGCGGTACATTAGGTGCTGCATTGATTCCTGAAGCGACAAAACTGTTCACTTCACCAAAAGCAAAACATACCAAAGAAGTTGTAACCGCATCAAAAGAAGGCGGGGCATCTTTGACTATCCTTTCAGGTATAGTTTCAGGTAACTTCTCAGGCTTCTGGATTGGTGCAATTGTTGTATTACTTATGGGTATGGCATACGCAGCAAGTACATTTATCAGTCCTGAGCTTATGATTTATTCATCAGTATTTGCGTTTGGTTTAGTTGCGTTTGGTTTCTTGGGAATGGGGCCTGTTACAATCGCAGTTGACTCTTACGGCCCTGTAACGGATAACGCTCAGTCAGTTTATGAATTATCTCTTATTGAGGAAATTCCTGATGTTGCAAAACAAATCGAGGATAAATATTCATTTAAACCTGATTTTGACAATGCTAAGAGATATCTGGAAGAAAATGACGGAGCAGGTAACACCTTTAAAGCAACTTCTAAACCTGTGTTAATTGGTACGGCAGTTGTTGGTGCTACTACAATGATTTTCTCATTGATATTAGTTATCCAAAAAGTATTAGGTATAAAACCTGAACTCATACTGAACCTGTTAAATCCATACACATTACTCGGTTTTATTGCCGGTGGTGCTGTTATTTACTGGTTCTCAGGTGCATCTATGCAGGCTGTAACAACAGGTGCATACAGAGCAGTTGAATACATCAAACACCACATCAAACTTGGTGACGGTGATGATAAATCTGCAAACCTTTCTAACTCTAAGGAAGTTGTTAAGATTTGTACTCAATATGCACAAAAAGGTATGGTAAATATCTTTGTTGCGTTATTCACATTTGCACTTGCACTTGCTTGCTTATCTGCACCGTTTTGCACGAATAATGATCCTGTATCATTCTTCGTTAGTTACTTAATAGCAATTGCAGTATTTGGTTTATTCCAGGCTGTATTTATGGCTAACGCAGGCGGATGCTGGGATAATGCTAAAAAGATTGTAGAAGTTGATATGGCAGAAAAGGGAACAGCTTTACACGAATCAACAGTAGTTGGTGATACTGTTGGTGATCCTTTTAAGGATACATCATCTGTTGCGATGAACCCTATCATCAAATTTACAACCTTGTTTGGCTTGTTGGCAATGGAAATTGCAATAGCACCTGCGTTCAGAGAACACGCAAAAATAGCAGGGGTTGTATTCCTGCTAATTGCATTAGTGTTTGTTGTCCGCTCGTTCTATGCAATGAGAATACCGCAAGATAACGGTTCACAAGACAACGGTTAGATAAATTAAATTTATCATCAAAAAGAAAGAGGAGTACGGAATCCGTACCCCTCTCTTTTATACAATCATATTATCTGTATTCAGATTCTAAATCTCTTAATTCGCATTCTCTCATTTGCTCAATTCTTTTAAGTTGCTGCCAGACTACACTGTTATCAAACTCTAAGTCATCAGCATCACTCAGATATGAACCTCGTTTACTATCATATTTTTCGTTTATTGCATCTTTTTTCGCTTCATACTGCGATTTAGACATACGCGGTACATAATCAAAATAATCTCCGTCTATCTCACCGAATGCAATGTTCTTTGAATTGTTTTTAACACTGTTTTGCATATAACTCGTATTTGTATAAAGACCTATTTTCATACATTTATCCTTTCATGTTGGCTAATATTTTTTTAAAACTCAAAAATATTTTTTTTTGCTAATCATACACGACCAAATCAGACGCATATATATTATTTAATATATTTGTTGATACAACCGATAAATTGAAGTTGAAAATAAGTCAGTTAATCGCTCGCAAATAAAGAAAGCTCGGTATAACTGACATCCGCACAATAAAACCCCTTTCCGGAGAACGTGCGAGCACGTGAGAATCGGTCATCTTTTCAAAACAAAAAAAAGAACCTTTTTCAAGGTTCTTTTTTTTAAAATGGTCGGGATGACACGAACGGAATTTTCGGTAGAGTGAGTGACGAAGTCACGAAACTCGTAACGTGGAGCAAAACCACGCTTTTGCGACCAGCCGAATAATTCCGGAGAACGTGCGAGCACGTGAGAATCGGTCATCTTTTCAAAACAAAAAAAAAGAACCTTTTTCAAGGTTCTTTTTTTTAAAATGGTCGGGATGACACGATTCGAACGTGCGACCCCTTCGTCCCAAGCGAAGTGCGCTACCAAACTGCGCCACATCCCGTAGTTTTTATACTTCTGTGCGCTACCAACCTCTCACAAAATGATACTTAATCATTTTGTTCGGCAGAGTGCCACATCCCGAAGTTTTTATCTTTCTGTGCGCTACCAACCTCTCGCAAAATGATACTCAATCATTTTGCTCGGCAGAGTGCCACATCCCGAAGTTTTGTTTATTCTGTAAGCTAAACTTACCATAAACTAATATTTAATTTTCAATAATACTGCCGAAATAACAGCAAATTTATTGTATATTAAACAAACCTCTCGGTCAAGTCAAATTTTGAATATTAGCAAAAAATTTTTTTAGACGCGTTTCATGATTGAAAGGCTTTCAAAATAATGCGAATAATTTCAACTCCGATTCCCCAACAGAACTATCAACCGAAACGAGTTGCCTTTACAAGTATTTACTATAAAGGTAATGAGTATCGTGATATGTTTGGTGCAAAACACCAAACCCAAAACTCAACCTGTAAAAGAACGGATTTGGATTATAAGCGATTAGCAGAAATATCAAAAGAGAGATTTGGCGATTTCGAGAGGGTTAATATTATGCCAATGAGCGTATCAGACGGCACAGAGGCATATTTTGTAGGGAAATCGTTTATTGAAGAAAACGGAATGGATGTTTTTGAGAAAAAATATTCCCCGATAAAATCATCTGATGTTTGCAAAGACATCATCAATAAATACCCCAAAAAACGACTTGTCCACCTGTTCAAAGGTGAACCTGAAGATTTGACTGTTTTTAACGATCCAATGTTTAAACCTGTCAGCCTGTTTGAGTATCCTCAGCAAATTTTTGACACAACAAGTGATGAGCCGCTATTCAAACTGAACCCTAAATACCAAAAACATTTTGAGTTTGAAACAATGGATTTTCAAAAAAGACTGGCAAACATGAATGACGAAGGTAATTCAATTGTCTTAATAAGAAACTGCCTGAAACAGAGTTTTGGAGATATGAAGTCAGCAATAATAGCATACAAAATGGCAGATAAACTAAAGGGAGCAAGCCTGCTTGTAACAGGCGACTACGACAGAGGGATGCCTTTGTTTGAATCTGCTATGGACGATTATTTTGTAGAAATCGAACATAATGTATGGGCAAAGAAAGACTACGAACAACGATTTAATAAAACAATCGAAAGCACGATAACAGAGCCTAATAAGGGTAAAACAAAAAACCTCAGAAGATTAATCAGAACTATAAAGAAACTAATCAAACACTAATTTACCAGAACTCGGAGCCGTATTTATCATACAGCTTAACCCTTGCATCAATCTGATTTATAAGTTTTTCATATAAAACCTTCTCTTTTTTGGGGATATTTGTTTTGAGTTTTGCCAGATAAAAAATTTTATCCTCTTTTAACTGACGGATGCGTTTTTTGTGCATTTCGCGTTCCTGAAAAAGCCAGCCCTCAAACCCGCAACCCGGAGGACAAACCGCCCATGGCGAAGTCGGAAACTGTCTGCATACTTCAAAACGCTCCTCATATTTCGGACACAAATTACTGTCCGACTTTATGTGTTTACAGTGATAAAATGTTCTGTTCTGCCAGTCGGGTATATTCTTTACTGTTGCTTCATCTGCCCTCAAGGCATCTTCTAAAGTTGGGTAAGGCTCAAATGTATCTAAAAACTCAGATGCACTTTTGTCGCCATCTTTTGCCTTTTGAAGCAACTCTTCATACGGAATAGATGCTGTCGCTACTCTGCAGCATTTTCCGCACATTTTACACAACCTTTGAGGTCTGCGTTCCATAAAGCTTTTGTTTGTGTAATCCATGGCTTAATTATACAACATTAAAATTGTTTTGGCTTATGTAAATTATCAAATGTTCGGGGATGGGCATTTTATATATTTACCCTGCCTTTACAAACAAAAACTTTTATTGTAGAATAAACCTATGATGAATTTACGACGCAGACAATTTAAGGTTTAAAGGCTTGTTTTTATAGATTAAAGACATCTTAGATTGTGTGCAAAAATAGAAACAAGACCTTACTTAAAAGGTCTTTTTTATTTTGTAAACTCGGGCAGGTCAACAACATAAAGTAAAAAAATGTAAAATGACTAGCAAAAATTTGTAAATACTACACTTAATATATAAAGGAAGGTTAGAAATGATGAAAAATATACGACGACGTTATACTAAGCGTTTCAACGCAGCATATAAGAAGTTAATGAACCTCAGATGGGGTCTGTAGTACACGGTTAGTATAAGGTAAAGGAAAAATGTCAGTAGCAAAAATATTTTCAACTTTGGGTAATTCCCAATCACTTGTCCCTTTGGCAATAAAAGATAGTGCCAATAGTATGGGACTTACAACAGCATCATCAATAACTAATAAAGACGAAGGCAGAGACAGATTTATAGACGAGTTCGGAACAGAAGCAATTTGGCTTGGCGGGATTCCACTCTCAAAAAAGATTATAGATAAAACCCTCTTCAAAGCAGCAGGCTATGATGCGGGTTATGATGTAAGAAATTTACAAAATAACGATATCTTTGAAAAAACAAAAGAGTATGCCCAAAACGATAAAGTAAAGGCAAATATAGAAAAAATAGGCAAGAATAAGAAAGTTTTCAAAGGTTTAAATGCTGCAAAATTTGTAGCCTCAACCCTTATGGCACTTGGCATGTATAATGCACTAACTGATGCAAAACAGCAATATACCCATAACAGAATAAAAAATAAACTGCTTAAAGAACACGAAGCTCAATCAAAACTTGCAATGGAAACTTCTTCCGCTATGAGCAAAAAGCAGGATTTAACCTTTACACATATATCAAAAGTAAGAAACCAAAACTCTGATAACAACCCTAGTTTTAAGGGTGGATTTGATGTCATGCTTGACCCTGTTAAAAACATGATGGTGCTTGATGCCGGTATTACAGGGGAAAGACTTGGCAAATCAAGAAGTCCGCAGGAATTTGTCGGATACGCTATAAAGGAAGGCGGGTTCCTGTTCTTTATGTATGTACTCGGACAAAAGATACAAAACCACTTTGAAAAAGTTGCTGACAAAAAACACAATAAAAATATCGGACTTGATGCAAGGGTATTGGAAAATGACAAATTAAAACAGTCCTTCATCGATAAGAGCATAGAAAAAGGTTTAAAACCTTTTGAAACCGCTATGTCAGATGTCGAACTGTACGACTTCCTGCACAATAACCCTGATAATATTGTTGTTAAAGCGGCAAAAGAATCTGATATTATACGGACAGAAAAGAAACCTAAAAAATGGTATCAGATATTTAAGAAAGCCGAAGATACAGGCAAAATCGACACAAGAAAATATATAAACCTTGATGATGTAAGAACAACTCACAAAAATATGGCAAAACTCTATGAGCAATTTAATAACTCAGGTGAAACTGCAGACGAGTTCTTTAACGGAGTAAGAAAACTGAAAAGAGGTTCTATATTGAAGAACATAGGTTCAACTATTTTTGCTCTCGGAATAGTTCTTCCTGCTATCATGCTCGCAGACAGGCTCTTGAAACCTGACAACAAAGAATTTGCCGTAGAAAGAGAACTCAGAACAAAACTTGCAGAAGAAAAGAAAGCAAAACAAGCAGCATAAAAAAAACTCCGCTTTAATAAGCGGAGTTTTTTTTTTAAACAGTAACCTTTTCTAATGCTTCAATATATTTTCCTGCATAAACGGCACCAATAGCACCGTCAGCAGCAGCCGTAATAACCTGCCTCAACGGAGTTTTTCTGACATCACCGATTGCATACACCCCGTCAACAGATGTTTTCATTGTTTCATCGGTGATAATAAACCCGTTAGGGTCTTGTTCAACCTGACCGTTAATATCTGTGATATTCGGACTGAAGCCGATATACGGGAACACCCCGTCAACGCTTAAATCAGATATTTCACCCGTTTTAACATTTTCTATAACAAGATTGTTTACGGTATCCGCACCCTGAACCTCTTTAACAACAGAGTTCCAGACAAATTCCATTTTTTCGTTTGCAAAGGCTCTATCTTGAACGATTTTATCGGCTCTTAATTCATCCCGTCTGTGGATAAGATAGACTTTTTTAGCAAACTTCGTTAAGTACATACCCTCTTCAACAGCGGCATTTCCCCCGCCGACGACGGCAACGGTTTTATCCTGATAAAAAGCACCGTCACAGACAGCACAATAGCTGACCCCTCTGCCGACAAATTCTTCTTCTCCGTTAACACCTAATTTCTTAGGTTGAGCACCGCATGCTATAATAACCGTTTTTGCCTTAAATGTATCACCTTCAATGGTTTCTATAACTTTTGGATTGGATAATAAATCTACAGATTTTATTTCCTGCATAGGGAATTTTTCAACTCCGAATTTATCCGCATGCTCCTCAAACTTTTCCATAAGGTCATAACCGCCAATAATCGGAAACCCCGGATAGTTTTCAAGCTCAAGATAGTTAGATGGCTGACCGCCCAACATGCTTATATCAATGATTGCAGTTTTAGCGTTACTTCTTGCCATATATATCCCTGCAGATAACCCTGCGGGGCCGCCGCCAAGTATTACCGCATCAAAATCGTACACATTTCCCATATATAATTCCTTTCCCTCAAATAATAATTTTATTTTTTAATTTCAGGAGGCAAAACCGAAGTTCCCGCAAGCTTAGTTCCTTTTATCAAATACTTTGCGGTATCTCTTTTCAGAATATGCCCGTCATAAAGCGACACTGTTTCAAGAACAATGTCATTATATCCTCCGAAAGTATCGCCGTTCAGCCTGATAGTAACAGTGTCTCTTAAGATTTTATTATCAAAAGACGATGTCTTAGCAAAAACAACAACATTCCCCTCCGTATGTTTAATTTCTACCTGAGCAGATGCCCTTGTAAACGGGTTCTCTAATTTAATGACGTCACCCGTCCGTGATAAGTTCCATAAATCTCTGCTCACCGGTTTAAAAGTTCCGTAATTGTTTGTTTTCTCTAATTGAGCATCAACCTGCCATGTCCCGAAAAATGCCTTCGGAACAGATTCAATACTGACACCTGCCTTCAATGTTTCAGCCATGACCACTGAACAGAAAGCTGCTATCAAGAACACCACCGTTAGAAATATTTTTTTCATACTAACTATTATAATGGAAATGGGGGAATAATCAAAGAAAAAACAGAAAGTTATACATTAACTCCTAATTTTTCCTGAATTTCAGAAGCAGATTCCTCATAACCCGAGCGACCCATAAGTGCATAAGTATAATTCTTTGCCTGTTCAACCCCTTCCTGATTAAAGGTGTTAATGTTGTACAATGCCCCTGCTATTGCAGTCTGCATCTCTAAAACATACAACAACTGTGCTAAATGATACCCGTCAATCTTAGGCAAAGTAAACAAAACGGTCGGTCTTGAATTATCGGACAAGGTAACTCTTGTAGAATCAGCTTCCGCATCTAAAAGGTTATTAACTGTTTTTCCGCCAAGATAACCTATCCCTGTATATTCAAATATTTTAGGAATTTCTAAGTTATTATCAAATTCTTCCACTCTTATAAAATTGATAATTTTATCGTTCGGGCCTTCGTTATACAACTGCATTTGAGAATACTGATCCGTTGCACCGATAGCCTTGAGAGGGGTTTGCCCCGAATGAATAAGGTTGCCGTCATTATCGACACACTTTCCGAGTGATTCTGCCCAAAGGTGAATATACCAGTCAGGAATATAACAGAGTCTTGATGAATACGGCATCATAACAGATATTTTTTTACCTTTTTGAGTATCAGATAAATAATGAATAAGTGCATTTTGTGCCGCGATATTACTGTTTATATCCGTGTTTTGCAGCTCAGCATCAATATCCTTCAGCCCGCTTATAACCTCATCAATATCAATCCCGACTAACGCAAGCGGTAACAAACCGACTGCCGTAAATACAGAAAATCTTCCGCCGACATCATCAGGAATAACAAAGGTTTTGTAACCTTCCTGATCGGCAAGTTGTCTTAAAATACCTGTTTGCTTATCAGTTGTAGCAACAATATTTTTTCTGTAATCATCGCCGAGTTCTTTTTCCAGTAAATCTTTTACAATCATATACTGAGCCATAGTTTCAACGGTTGAACCCGATTTTGTAATTACATTCACTAAGGTCTTTTTCAAATCTAACACATCTAATAAACCGCGCACACTGTCAGGGTCTATGTTATCGAGGAAAAATATTCTAGGATAATTTTCTCTTTGCTCCTCAGTCAAAAAATTCCAGTAAGGCTTCAAAAGTGCTTCTGTCATAGCAAGTCCGCCAAGAGCAGAACCGCCTATACCCAATACCAAAATATTATCAAATCTGCCTTCCACCATAGATGCATATTCTTTAACATACCAGACAGTTTCTTCCGTGTATGCCAGATTCATCCACTGAAGCCATTGTCCCGGGGTATCTTTATGTTGGTATAAATCAGTGATTATTTGGGATATTTTATCACGATAATTATTAAACTCCTCCTGAACATTTAAACCATGTTCGCTTCCGATAATATTGGAATCTACTCCTCTATAATCGTATTTAATCATCGGCTATCCTCTCAAAATTTGCATACTGTACATCAATTATATAAAAAAAATACTTATAACATAATAAAGATTGTAACAAACACACTAAAAATGTAACATTTGAACGGATAAAGACACTAAAAAAGGGGCGAATTGCCCCTTTTAACCGATTTATATATAAAAAAGATTATATATTTACATTGTTAGAAATGATTTCCATTTCTTCAGATGAACCGTAAACGCAGTGGCAACCGCAGTCACAGTAGAGAACCTGACCTGTTGTACCGCTTGACAAATCTGATGCAAGGTAAAGCCCTGCTCTGCCGACATCTTCCAGAGTAACATTGCGTTTGAGAGGTGCTTTAACAACAGCAGCCTTTAACATTCTAGGGAATCCGCTAATACCCATTGCAGCGAGTGTTTTAACAGCGCCTGATGACAAGCAGTTAACACGAACGCCATAAGCACCCATATCCATAGCCAAATATCTCATAGAAGATTCTAATGCTGCTTTAGCAACACCCATTACATTGTAGTTAGAAACCACATATTGAGAACCTAAGTAAGTCAATGCGAGGATTGAACCGCCTTCGTTCATAATAGGTTGAGCGTTACGGCAGATAGTAACCAATGAATATGCGCTGACACCCATTGCTGTATTCCAGCCGTCGAGTGATGTATCAATGAATTTGCCCATTAAATCTTCTTTTTTAGCAAAAGCAACAGCATGAACAACAAAATCGATTTTGCCGTATTCTTTTTCGCATGCTGCAAAAACTGCTTTTACTTCATCTTCTTTAGTAACATCACAACTCATGATGATTTTAGCACCCATATCTTCTGCGATAGGTCTAACTCTTTTTTCCATAGTTTCACCCGCATAAGTGAATGCAATATCTGCACCTGCATCGTGCAATTGTTTTGCTATACCGTAAGCAATCCCGTGAGTATTAGAAACCCCAAAGATTACCCCTTTTTTACCTTTCATTAAATCCATAATAAAATTCCTCTTCTTTTTCTAACAATATAATTTTAACAAAAACATAAAATGGGGTAAATTAATAAATTATTGTTTAAGGGACAAGTAAATTGCCCTAAAAATTGGGGTAAATATAAAACCAACGATTATGGGTTTGATGTACCATTTCTTTGACCGCAAAGAAATGGTACCGAAAGAAACTCTCCGACCTGACTCT
>CACWZA010000025.1 GCA_902765215.1 uncultured bacterium
CAAAAATTTAAACCAAACAGGACAGGGACAAATTTAGGAAAACAAAATAGGAAATAGGATAAAATAAGACCCCGAAAGGGGACTTTTTTTTGACCTTTTACTAAAAAAAGGGGTATCAAGGATAAAAAAAAGAGAAAAGATACCCCACAGACAGCAGCATAACTAAATGCCAGAAGGCAAATTATGCTGTTGCGAAGAATAGTGTAAAGGAAGTATAAATAAAACTATTTTAATTTTTTGACCAATTCGGAGTTCCCGTAAAAATCGACAGAATACTGTTCCACATAAAGAGTTCCGTCTTTCTTCTTCTTTTCTTTATTAACTCCGTAACGCCAACCGTACGGTTTAGATTTTGCATTCATACGGTTAAGTGCGTTTCTTGAATAAGCCCTGTCTTTCAAAAAAGAGGCAGTAAAAACACCGGCAGACTCACCCACCTTTTTTATCGTAAGATAAACATTGGTTTTTATATTGCGCTGCGACAACTCTGCAACTCGTTTATTACATATCGGACAAACACCGATAAACAAAGTTCTGTTAACAAACTCATCATTATCTTTTAAATACCAGATATCATAAGCATCAAATTTACAACAATGTCGCATAAAAACCTCCATACCAAAACTACCTCAATAAATTGAGGATAAAACCCGTAAATGTATATTTTCGGCTGAATTTTGTGAAGCCGGATTAATAAACACCCTTCTCGTTCTTCCTACGCAATCACTTAAGATTTTGTTTCCGAACTGACTATATTTTTTATTCTAAAGATATTTTTTTCATTTGTCATAAAAATTTAAGAAATATTAAGCTATTTCCGCAAAGACTAGCCGCATGGCTAGTATAGGCATTTTAACCCCAAATTCAATCGTGGTATAATAAAACTATGAAAAACGGTACTAAGAAAATTCTTATCCTCAGACTCGGGGCCATAGGTGATGTGGTACATACAACCATTATCCCTTCGGCTATAAAGTCTGCGCACCCTGATTGGGAAATACACTATCTAACCCAAAGCGAAAATATACCGTTACTGGGAAATAACCGAAACATTGATAAAATTATTGAGTGGGACAGATCAAAGAGAAAATCTTTCAAATACCTTATTTCAACAGGGGTTAAACTCTTCAGAGAACACTATGATATTATTTTCAACCTGACAAATGCTATCAGAAACATTTTTCTTTCGGTTTTTGCCTGCCCGAAAAAGATTGTTCTCAGAAAACATACTGATAAATCGTGGGTTGAGGACTATTTCTATACCGCACAATCGGTAATAAAAGATATAACACTCCCCGTAAGATTAGAATTAGAGGTAAATAAAGAGCTCGATTCTCAAATTACTCAAACTCTGAGTGCCTATCCGACTCCGCACATAATAATTATCCCCGGAGGGAAAACAGATAGCCACAGACAGGGAAGAACATGGAACCTTGAAAACTGGATTGAACTTTCAAAAAGATTAACCGAAAAATACGGCGGAACTGTTTTTGTCTGCGGAGGTAAGGGTGAATTAAAACACCATAAACCTCTTGAAGAAATAGCGGTTCTTTTGACAGGGGAATACAATTTGGCAGGGAGCAGCGCACTGCTCTCGCACGCAGACTTGGTTATATCAGGGGATACAGGCCCGCTTCATATAGCATCTGCTCACAATGTCAAAACCCTCGCCCTTTTAGGTTCAACCTCACCTGATAAAATAAAACCGTACGGGGAAAACGGCTACTACATCTCAGCAGACACAGATTGTAAATACTGCTGGAAAAAGAAATGCAAATATACACAAAAAGGAAGCACCCCGTGTATGGATAAAATCAGTGTCGATATGGTTTTAGACAAAATAACAAAAGAAAATTTACTATAACAGAAAACCCTCTCATAAAAAGAGGGTCTGTTTATATGGTTGATACTTTGTTGTTAAGTTATAGCCTGTTTCTGGAAGATATCGCAAGCTGTGTCTGATAAAACTTGCTGTTTTTTATTTTATCTTCAATCAAATTATTTCCGTCACTTGATTCTTCGTACAGATAAGCCAATCTGTCAAGCCGTCGGGCAAGAGCAGTTTCCCGATACTGTTTACCCGGGACTTTCAATTTTGTCCAGTAATATGCTTCTTTCCTCGTTGCAAGAGTTTCTTCACTCAGAGTTGCCCGTTTACCCTTATGAAAGCTTTCATGTGCAATCAGACAGGCAAGCTCCTCTTTTGTAGCATTTCTGTACTTTGAATTTATCAAAATATATCTGTCACCCCAGTTATCAACAGAATTTATTGCGTGGTGGTTGCAATAAGAAAAATTAATCAACGATAAGTCATAAAAAATAATCTTTACTGAATTTTCCTGCAAATTCTCAAACACTTCATCTGCGCCGACTTTATCCAATAGCTTCAACGCCTGCCTAATATCGTAATCATCCGAGAAACTTCGTACATTCCACGAGTAAGCGATATTACAGCAAAATAACACGGCACATAGCAGTGTAGATACAAATCTCACTAACATAATACACATCCTTATTTTAGGGTTAATAATTAATATTCAATTTTTAATATCTAATTCCTTAATTGTAGTAACGACACCTTAGGAAAAATCTTTAATTAATAGACGAAATCTATTAACATTTGTTCACAAATATTTCGGCAAAAAAAATGGCAAGGTTAAAACCCTTGCCATATCTACTCTTAATTCTTTTTTATCGTTCGATGAATTTTATTGCTTCATCCGCAACGAAACCGTTAATCTCTTCAATACTTTCTTTTTGAACAGGGGTAAGATCAGGCTGTTTAACCCCCATTTCCCTTGTGAGTTTCGCAAGATAAGTGAACATTCCCAAGTCCTCAACCTTGTTGAGCGGAACAACTGTTTCATTCACTATAAACTGATTTTCAGCAGGTTTAAATTCTTCCTGCGGAAAAGTAGAACGCTTAATCAAAATTGACATATCAACAGGCCCCTTGTCTGCCGGAACTTTTTCGCCCTTCAGCGCTAAACCTTTACTGACTGCATTATTAAATTCATCAATATCATTTCCTTTTGCATCATTTGTCATTGTGAAACGAAGTTTTATTTCTTCATTTTTCTTGACTAACGGAACTGCATTATCCATATCGACATAAGACTGAAGGTATGGTTTTTTCTTCAGAATTTTAACATTATTGATACCCGTAAATGATACTGACATTTTTATCTCCTTATGCGTTATATGTTCTATATAAAGCATCGGAAAAGATTTTTTTGCTATCAGGGGATAAATTTATACACTTTCCCAGTCAGTCACAAAGCGAATTGCATCATCTTTTGTTAAAACTTTACCATCCTGCTGAGCCTCTGTTAATGCATCAATAATTTCCCCCAATTCCTTAGACGGCTCCATATTAAGGATTTTCATTATTTCTTTACCGTTCAGCAATTTAGGAAGCGGAACGAGGGTTGGCTTTACTCTTATATAAAAATTCTGTAACTCATCAAGAGCATCTAAGTTATTTTTGACCATTTCATCAGATACAGCAGGGCCTCTCGCAGAAAGTCTGTCAGCCTTAGCGACAGTAATCCAGTCTATTGAATCATCTCCCGCTTTTCGGACATAGCGCATATAAATTTTATCACTCTTATTAGGCGCGGAAACAACTGACGAAGGATAAATATGATGTCGTATTATACCCGATATATAATCTATCTGTTTTTTTGAAAACTTTTGTTCTTTAAGTATCCCTTTTGCTAACTGTTCTCCGATTTCATCATGTCTGATAAATCTGTGTCTGCCGTCATCTTCGATTGTCCATGTAGAGAATTTACCTATATCATGTAAAAAACCTGCAAGCTTCAGATGGGCTAACCTTGTATCTCCGCCAAAATCTATGTTTTCCAAATGCTCCTTTACCTCAGGACGGGAATTTTCATAAATTTCCTGAATATACTTCACCGTTGACAGCGAATGATTAAACAAATCCAAATGATGATGGGTGTTTGGCGGAACTTTTTTTACATCAAGCATTATTGGGAAAAGAATATCTACTATCCCGATTTTGTCCATCATTTCAAGAATATTGTCGGCATATTTCCCGCCAAAAAGTTTTAAAATTTCACAGTTTCTTCGCTCTACCGCAGGTTTCAGTATCAGACCATTATGCTTTTCTATGTATTGCAATGTATTATCCTCAATCTTATACCCAAAAACTGAGGCAAACCTGAAAGTTCTTATTATCCTCAACGGATCATCAATAAAATTCTCTTCCGAAACTGCCCTTATTATCCCGTTCTTTAAATCTGAAACACCGCCCGTAATATCATAAATTTCCTGAGTGTTTATATTATAAGCAATAGCATTTATTGTGATGTCGCGTCTATTTATGTCATCTTCAAGCGAATCGTTTATCGGGTTTGTGACATCAATATAGTTAATTTTATCAGCCATAACAACCCTGTAAATATTATTCACTTCATCAAGCGTAACAACGGTTGCAACATCATTATTTTTAGCAAAGTCATCGGCAAAATCTTTAGCCCGTCTGTCTGTCACAATAACATCAAAATCATGAATATCCTCAGGTTTTGACCGTTCTGATAATATATCCCGAACCGCACCACCAACCAAATAAACATCACAGCCTGTATGCTTTAACAGGTTAAAGATTTGATTATTTTTAAGGTTTTCGAGATTATTTTCCAAACTCATAAACAATATTTCCCAGTGTAACTATAACAGCGGTTTCTGCCTTTAATATTAAATCACCAAGAGTGAGCATTGGCAAATTGTGTGACTTCATCAGTTCAAACTCAGAATCCGAAAAACCGCCCTCAGGCCCTATCAAAAGCAATATATTTTCACCATTCTTCGCGGGATTCTCTCTCAAATAATCTTTAAAACTTCCGTTTGTGTTTCTTTCGCAAAGTGCAATCACCCTGTCAAACTTCTTATCCTCAATCAGGGTTTTCATATCAGATAATTCGTAACAAACAGGAATATTAGCCCTTTCACACTGTTTTGACGCCTCATACATAACCTTTTGCCACTTCTCAATTTTTGAAACAGCAACAGATTTTTTTAAGGCACAATTATCTGTATAAACAGGATAAACGCCCCTGACTCCCAGTTCAGTCGCCTTCTCCATAATCGTCAGTTGTGCATCACTCCTCAGAGGTGATTGAGCCAGATAAAGGTTATACGGCAAATCTCTTTTTGATTTTTCACGGGAAATAATCTCACACACAATCGTGTTCCCCTCAATCAGCGAAACCTTCGTTTTATATTCAATCTCGTTTTCGTCAACAAGCAGAAGCTGTTCGCCTTGTTTTATCCTCAACGATTTAACGATATGGTTATAATTTTCTTTATCACTAACAGTTATACTGTTCTCATTTACAGATTTTGAATTTATAAAAAAGTGCGGCACTACCTATCCCCTGTTTCTCTTTATTTTCCTTTATTTGTAACCACTGATAAAACATAGTTGTCATTAAAGTATTTGTTTGCAACCTCAATAATATCCGATGCCGTTACTGAATTAACAAGATTTGCATACTCATCAACAAACTTGTATCCTCTGCCTGAACCTTCAAACCAGCAAAGCGACTCAGCCTTATCTGAATTGGTTTCCAATGCAATAACATACTGCCCGAGTATTCTGTCCTTTGCTTCCTGCAATTCCTTATCACTCACAAATTCTGTTTTAAGCTTGCTTACCTCAGCTAAAGCTTTATTCTTTGAATGCTCCATTGATACAGGGTTTGTACCTATATAGACCATAAACGCACCCGATAACATACTAGGTGAATAACTTGAACCTAACTGATATGCAAGCCCCTCAGCCTCTCTCAGATTGACAAACAATCTTGAACTCATGCCTGAACCCAAAAGGGTATTGATAACATTCAGAGTTGCATACTCTTTCAGGTTAGTCAGTCCGCTTGTCTGCCAGCCGAGTATAACCCACGCTGTTTTCTGATTATTCAGTCTGACATCCTTAACCCGTTTAGAATTTACTTTTGGAATTGAATATTTAGAATAATCAAACTTCTTGTTATCATCAGATTTGAATAAAGAACCCAATTTGCCCATCAGATAATCTTTGTCATTAATATTTCCGACAACCGAAATTACAATATTTTCAGGATTAGATACCTTTGACTTATAGGCAAGAATATCATCCCTTGTAATATGCGGAACATTCTTCTCTACAATAACGGTAGAACTGTTATACAGGGAATCGCCGTATATCATAGAACGAAAACCGTCTAAAGACAGTTTGAGCGGGTTATCTCTTGTTTGTTTGATGTTGTTCAACATGTGTTTTTTTGCTTTTTCAAGTTCTGTTTCATCAAAAATAGAATTGTTGACAATTTCGTTTAATATATCCATTGTCGGCTCAAGATAGGTCTTTGTGGTAAGAACATTTATTCTGAATGAATCAGCCGAACCCGATGCAGATATATTTATACCTTTTTCCTCAAGTATTTGTGCTATTTCTGATGCTGAATAACGCTTCGTACCTTTAAGCAGCAACTCAGAATAAAGAGAACTGACACCCTTTTTGTTTATATTATTGAGTAAGAAATCACCGCCCTTTGTTATTATGCTGATTGCAATAATATCGTTGTAATCTGTTTCACTCATTAAGAGTGTCAGACCGTTATCGTATATATATTTTTTCGTGTTAGCATTTGAATCAACCAATTTATAGTTATTTTCTTTCTTTGCTGAAAGATTTGAACTGTCAGTCAGTTTTCCTGATTTAAATGCTTCTTCACACGATTTCGGAAGAATTATAGAAACCGCACTGTTTTGTTTTTCAAGATATTTATTTGCAACCCGTTTTACATCAGCCGCGGTAACCTTGTTTATATTCTTAAGATATTCGGAATAATATTTTGTGCCGCCCGTCAGGGTATACAAATAGCCCATTTCTGTTGCAATATTTGAAACAGACTCTCTTGCGTAATAAGTATCACTTTCAATCATTTTTTTAGCAGTATTGAGTTCTAACTCGGTAATACCGTTTTCTTTAATTTTATCAATTTCTGCATAGGCGGAATCTTCCACAACCTGAATATTTTGAGGCTGGAAAGTTGCCTTTATAACAAACAACCCGTCATCACGCATGGTAGAATTATATGCGGCAACAGAGTTAACTATTTGTTTCTTATCTTTCAGCGACTGATAAAGCTTTGAGGTTCTGCCTGAGCCTAAAATTGTTGATAATACATCAAGTGCAAAAGTATCATTTTCTTTAATATCAGCACCTCTGAACCCTATCAGCATATACCCCGTTGCATTATCGGTATATGTCACATTGCGTTTTTGTTCTGTTAAAAACTTCTCTTTTCTAAAGGTTTTAACAACCGGCTTTTTATATGGTGAATTAAAATTCTTTTTAATCATTTCCAACGCATGCTGCGGTTCAATATCACCGACAACAAGTGTCAACATATTAGACGGAGTATAGTAAGTATTGTAATAATCCAAAACTTCTTCTCTTGTCACATTTTCAACAACGGCTTCAGAACCCAATACCCGTCTTGAATAAGGGTGATTTGTGTACATCAGCTTTATAAGATTTTCATAACATATCGTTTCAGGAACATTGGCACTCTTTGCTATTTCTTCTATAACAACCTTTCTTTCCTTTTCCATTTCCTTTCTCGGAACCTGCGGATGAAGGAGCATATCGGCATGCAGTTCCATAGCCAGATCGAAATAGTTTGATGCGATTGTCACATAATAGTGAGTGAAATCTTTGCTTGTTGCAGCATTTGTTATTGCACCTTTTGATTCGAGTATTTTATCAAACTCGCCTGTCGGGTGGGTTTGAGTACCTTTAAAGAACAGGTGTTCCAAAAAGTGAGATATCCCCGAATTTTTATCGGTCTCGTTTATTGAGCCTGTTCTAACCCAAGTATCTATAGTAACAATAGGGTTATTTTTTATCTGCTCAATAATTACTGTTTGCCCGTTATTCATTTTATAAACACTAAAATCACCCGCAAAGGCAAAGTTAGAGATAAATAACATAATCAATGCGATAGCCAGTTTCTTCATAAATACACTCCTTAACCTATGAATATATTTTAACATAGTAAGCGCTTATCGTCTATTGGAAAAATATTGTTTAACAGGGGTAAATGTATAAATAGCAATTTAAACAAATAAAAAAAAGTATGAATTATAAACTGGGTTCATACTTTTAACAGATAGTAATAGTTGGATTTTTCGTATTGTGTATATCCAAATTATACATTTTTTATTTCCATTTGAAAAGTATCTTTTAAATTTTTGTTACATAACGATGAGTTAATTTTTGGCTGTACATCAATGTTTTTGGCGCATACAGACATGTTAAGAATTGTGTACACCCATGTTTTTAAAAACGCAATTTTTCCCAAAAACAAAACTTTATATATACAAAGGATATACTATAACTATTAATATGGAGGATATATTATGTTTCCAGATCCTACAATTCATGGTAATGGTGGAAAAATAGCATTTACAACACCTACTAAAATTGGAAGCGAAGGAGAAGACGAAGAACAACAAAAGAAAAATCGATATGGAGCAGAAAATTATCCTGGCGGTTTATGGACTGTTCCTGGCAACACCCTCGCATACAGTAATAACATTGGCGATGAAGGTGGCTTCAACGCATAGGTGTAAGATGTGGTAAATTTAAAATTTACCGCATCACATATCAATATCCGTGGTATCATATTTATATGATACTTACGGTGGATATTGGTAATACAAGTATTGCCTGCGGGCTTTTCGACAACGAAAATTTGGTGAAGATGTTTCGTATGCCGTCTGATGTCAATCTGACAACTGTTGACTACGGCAAATTTTTGAGTGCAGAAATCGGCGACCGAAAATTGAGCGGGGCGATTATCGGCTCTGTTGTTGAGGAACTAAACAACAGGGTACAGTATGCTATTTTGGCTCAATACGGAGTTATGTCCGTTATTTTGTCGTACAAATCTGATATGCCGATTAGTCTGGCTCTTCAGAATAACTCTGAGATTGGTGCTGACCGTATCGCAAACGGGATGCGAGGGTTTGAACTATACAAAAAAGCAGTTATTGTTGTTGATTTCGGCACCGCAACGACTTTTGATATTGTCAATTCAAAAGGCGAATTTATCGGAGGGCTTATTGCCCCGGGTGTAGGTACACAGTTAAAATCACTGAATATATCTACCTCAAAACTGCCTGAAATAACAGTTAACTCTGTTGATACAGCAATCGGCAACAACACAAAAGATGCAATACTTGCGGGAGTAGTAAGAGGCACTGCCTGCATGATTGACGGAATGCTGACAAAGGCAGAGGAAGAACTCGGAGAAAAGGCAAACATAATAGCGACAGGCGGTTATTGCGAACTTATTTCAAAATATATGACAAGAAAATTTGATAACATTTGCCCGCACCTGACATTAGAGGGGCTTAGAGATTTATTCTTGTTAAATAAACCGACTCAGCCTGTATACGGCACAAACGAGCCCTCATTAGCCATTGATCCGTTTACAGATTAAAATCTTTCTCTAAGGCAGATTTAACATCAAGTATAAGGTTATCCCAATCATTAAATGTCTTTGCATGGAATGGTCTTACTGATTTATACCAGCCGATATCATCGCCGTCAACCTGATACCAGCGGGATTCAACATATTTATTAAAGAGGGCATAAGTTTTTACCCCCAATGCTCCAGCAAGGTTCATAACAACATTATCTGTCGATATAATAACATCCATACAATTCATCGCACAGGCAGTATCTTCAAAGTCCTTAAATACTTTTCCCAAATCGGTTATCTTAATTGTTTTATCAAGTTCCTGAAGCTCATTAGCGTATTCATCAGACTGGAACGAATAAAATTCAACCCCTTTCATTTTAAGCAGAGGCAAAAACCTTTTAACCGAAATATCACGATAGGTGAGGATTGAATCTTTTGTCCCATGATAAGACAAACCTACCTTAATCTTTGAATTTTTATTAATATATTTTTCTCTAAACTCAATAACCTTATCCTGATTAGCAGAAAGATACCCTGATGCCTGAGCCATTTTATCCGGCGACTCTTTAAACAGGAACGGAGTATCCATCAACGGAATATGGTAATCGTGAGGAATTTTTGCCATACCGCTCCCCCCGCTGTACATAACGGAACGATTGGTATTATCAAGTTTTATGTTAGGGTTAACATCTGCCTCATGAGATAATATTTCGCAATATCTGTCATAACCCGATGACTTAAATATCGGAATTAAATTCTTCTGAACAACAAAGATAACTTTTTTAGCAATTTTAGCAATTTCAGGGATATACCTTGAAAACATCACAGAATCACCAAAACCCTGTTCATAGTGGACAATTACAGTTGAATCAGACAAATCCGATTTCCCGTCCCAGCGCTTATCAGGGGTAAGCAATTTCGGATAAGATACTATTCCTGTATCAAATCGGCATCTGTACAAATCATACCCTTTTGTTATATCACCCTCCATCATAAGTATTCTGCTATAGGCAACAATATCTTCAGGTGACGGATTATTTGCCATTGCCTTTTCAAAACATTTAAAGCATTCTTCTTTTTCGCCTGCACGATAAAGAATTTTTCCGAGAAATACCAGCAAAACATTGTTCTTATCGTATAACTCTGCAGATTTTCTCGCATACATAACCTGTTTATCCAGATATTTATCCTGATAAACTCTCTCATAACAAAATGCCAAATGATAATAAAACTGAGGGTTTTTAGGGTATTTTTCTATAAGTTTTTCATACAAAGGAAGAGCCTTGTCATAATTTTCCTGAGAAGAAAAATACGCTGCCGCAAGCAGATGCATAACCTCAAAATCTTTTTCCATATATTCAAGAAACGGTTTTTCAAAATATTCAAGTATCGCTTTATATGCTTTTATTACCAAAAGACTTGATACAATATTTTTCATCAAACCGATATCTTTCGGAGATTTTTTCCACAACCGTACAAACTCCCAAAATGCACGGGCAGGCTGATTATTTTGAACATAAAGAACAGCCCTCTCTTTTCTCGGCGCTTCTTTTTCAGGCAAAGTGAACGGCGTTCCCTTCTTCACAAGGATATACTCATCCTGCAATTCCTTTGTTACATACTCTTTCAGCTTATCGTTTTCTTCAGAGAGTTTTGAGCAGAAATCTTTGTCCTCACTATAAGCCGACAACAAAATATTATTTATATGAAATACTGCATTATTATCTTTATTCATCCGCCAGTACCTCATCAAGAACTTCTTTTAACTTTACTTCACCCTCGTTATCGTTTTCATTTAGCTTCAGATATTTTGTATAAGCCTCAACCGATTTGCCGTAATCTTTTGTTGCACGGTAAATATCGCCAAGAATTTCCCAAACAGGGGATGAATCGGAAATAGTTTTTATATATTCACAAACCTCAATGGCTTCAGGGTATTTCCCTTCCTGACAGAGAGTTTTTGCAATACTTATATAATGAATTTCTTCATAAGGGCTGTATTCAACACTCATTTTATCAAGAAGAAGCCGTTCTTTCGGGTTATCTGTTTCCATTGTTGAATACTTTAAAGAAGTAATCTTATTATATACAACAACATTATTCAGAGATTTTAGATAATCAGGCAGTCCGTCAACATCAAGGTTTTCAACCTTTTCAACAATAGATTTCGGACAAAATCTTTTAACTACAGACACTATTTGGTCAAAAATTTCGTGCAAGATTTTATTTTGTTCAACTACTGTCTGAAAATCACTCATTTTTACGGCATAAGCAGACATTGAAGCAACAAACTTATATGAGTTGCTGAGTTCGGTTATTTTATTTTTCAAAAACTCTTTTTTATAGTCCATTACTTCCCTCTAACTTTTTTGCGTGTTCAAGACATGCCAGTCTGCTGTCATTATCATTTATCCTGCCAAAGACATCTGCCAGTTTTATATAAATTTGAGCATAATTCGAAGAAACCTCTGCACAGTTCAAATAATAATCAAGAGCAGACTCATAATCTTCCAGTTTCACATATACATCACCAACCCGCTCAAGACAGAGAGGGTTACTTGTATAAACAAATTCTATTTTATATAACTCTATAAGTTCAGTGAATAATTCCTGCTCAACGAACAATTCAGAAACCATACCGAACAAATCAATGTTTTTAATATTCAGCCTTACCGCCCTGATTAAAAGATTAAATGCACTCTTATAATCTTTGGATTTGACTGAATTTTTTATCAAAAGTGATACTAATTCTCTTATTACAGAATAGAGTTCAAAGACCGTTTTAAGCGGTTCATATCCAACAGGAAGAACAATTCCCTCATTTTCTAAATGGTTAACTGAAAACTTATAAACAGCTTCGGGCAGTTTCTTTTTCTCAAGCAAATCCATCAAAAGACTGTTATACAAGGACAAAACCTCATCAATCTCTTTTGAATATAAATCAGGATTTTTTATAAAACTCTTTGCTCTTGAGTCAAACTCAGCCAAAGATTTTTCGAAACTGCTCATAGGGGTATAATACCACATTTATGCTTACTCGTTACCCTATTTTTATACTATTTTACTTTTTTATTCCCTTATATTCACCCCTAACCCTTAGGGTAAGTGCCAAGATGCTTGAACATTGTAACGTGCTGCAGGATTTCAAACATTGCTTTAGATACTTTCAGATCTAATATTTTACCGTCAATATCGATATAGAAGGTGTATTCGCCCAGCTCCTTCTTTGACGGTCTTGATGAAATATGAGTCATATTGATATCATATTTTCTCAATATAGTCAGTATCTCGCACAATGCCCCCGGTTTATTGTCGGTTGAAAAAGTAATACTTGTTTTATACTCGCAGTCAAATTTTGGAATAGTAAGTTTTCCGATAAGTAAAAACCTTGTACTGTTATGCGGTTCATCGTTTATACCTTCATCAACAACGGGTTTGCCGTAAAAATCTGCAGAGTACTTGCTCCCAATAGCCGCAACGGTTTTGTCATCAGGGGACAAATGTTTGACTGCATGGGCGGTTGACGAATCAGGTCTGTAAACAATATTTTCACCAAAAGTTTTATAAATATAATCAAAACATTGAGATATTGCCTGCGGATGAGAAATTATTGTTTTGACATCTTTCAGATCATCAGCATAAGTCACAAGACAATGCTGAATAGGAATAACACATTCTCCGAGTATTTTTACATCTTTATCTTCTATTCTTGAAATGTTGTCTATCGACTCTTTAACTATACCTTCTATTGAATTTTCAATAGGCAGAACTGCAAGTGAATCACTGTCTTTAAGGTGCGACAATTCAGCAGAAACAGAGGTAATTGTAGGCTTTTCAACATCCTCATAACCCTCTAAATTAAACCTCTTTTTTAATTCTTCCTTTGCAACATCAGTATATGATGTTTTCGGACCTAAAAAATATATTTTTTTACCGTTAGCCATAGTTTTATTGTAGATTAAAATGAGTAAATAGTAAATAAATTTTTGGTCAACAAATAAGAATAATTACTCTTTTTATCACCACCCACGCAAACCCTCCCTACATTAAGGGAGGGCTTTACTACAAATATATTTTGTTTAAAATTATTTTATGAATGATTTAACTGCAAAAGCCAGAGAATTAAGATGCAATTTAACACCTCAGGAAAAAATATTATGGAATATCCTAAAAAATCGACAATTCTATGGTTATAGATTTTTAAGACAATATATTATAGGTAATTACATTGTTGATTTTTTATGTAAAGAGAAACATATAATCATTGAAATTGACGGCGGTCAACATAACGAAGAAAAAGATATTGTATATGATACTAAACGCACAAAATATCTGAACTCAAAAGGATATCAGGTAATAAGATTTTGGAATAACGATATAGATAATAATATTGAGGGAGTATATAAAATACTGCAACAAACCTTTGGAAAAGATTCATAACCTAATAGCCCTCCCTTACGCAGGGAGGGTTGGGTGGGTGGCAATTAGCAAAATAATATTCCACATCACTCAAAAACCAAATATATATACCTATGCATTAGATAGCAGAAAGAGTAAATATTTCGTAGATTTCCTCGTCTGAGAGCTCTGTGATAATCTTTTCGCCTTCAAATACAGCCAAATCAGCAAGTTCCTTTTTAGATTTAAGCATTTCGTCAATTTTTTCTTCAAATGTACCGAGGGTAATCATACGGTGAACCATAACATTCTTATCCTGACCAATACGATAAGTACGGTCAGTAGCCTGATCTTCAACGGCAGGGTTCCACCACAAATCATAGTGAATTACATTTGTTGCCTTTGTAAGGTTAAGCCCTGTTCCGCCTGCTTTTAAAGAAAGCACCATAATATGCCTGTTGTCGTCATTTTGGAAATCTTCAATCATCTTTTCACGCTGACCTACAGTAAGCGAACCGTGGAAGAAAAGCGGTTCTTCATTAAACTCGTCGGCAAGAATATGAGTCATAACATCACCCATTTCTTTATACTGGGTAAAGATAAGCGTTTTTTCATTATTATCAAGAATATTTGTCACAAGGTCAACACACTTCTCCATCTTACCTGACATTTCTTTTGTCATTTCACCTGCTTTAAGGAATTGGTAAGGGTGGTTACAAATCTGCTTTAAAGAAGTAATGAGCTTAAAGATATTCCCGCGGCGGTTAACCCCAGTAAACCCGCTAATCTTTTCCATCATTTCGTTAAGAGTCTTTTCGTAAAGAATCGTCTGCGCCTTTGTAAGATAGCAGTAATCATTGATAACAACCTTATCAGGCAAGTCGGAAATAACCGATTTATCGGTTTTAAGTCGTCTTAATACGAAAGGTGATACAGACATTTTAAGTTTGCCTGCTCTTGATTTTTCCTTAAACCGTTCAATAGGAATAGCATAACTCTTTTGGAATTCTTTGAGTGAACCGAGATAGCCCGTATTTATAAAATCGAAAATACTCCACAACTCTGTAAGTCTGTTTTCAACAGGAGTACCTGTCATTGCAATCTTGATATCAGATTTAAGTATTTTGATTGACATAGTCTGAGCAGTGTCAGGGTTCTTGATATTTTGTGCTTCATCAACAATAATCATTCCCCAGGTTTGCTTTTTCATTTCCTCAATATCAATACGCATAATAGCATAGGTAGTAAGGATAACATCTAACTTTGTATCAAGTTTTCTGTCAAGCCCGTGGTATTTGCCAACCTTTAAATCAGGCGCAAACATCTGAAGCTCTTTCATCCAGTTCCCCATAAGGGTTGTAGGACAAATAACAAGTGCAGGCTCTTTGAGTTTGTTTTCCTCTTTAAGTTTAAGGATAAGCGAAATAACCTGTATTGTTTTACCAAGCCCCATATCATCTGCCATACAGCAGCCAAAACCTTTAGAAACATTAGTCCATAACCATTTCAAACCTGTCTGCTGATATGGTCTTAATTCACCTTTTAAATCTTTTGGCGGATCGACTTCAACCGATTTTGCAAAATCTTTTATGACATTTGCATACGCTTCATCATAGTTGAAATCATATTCCTGCAATCTGCCTGACATAGATGCATGTAAAAGCTGCAAACGAGTCATTTTCTTATGGTCTGCTGTCAGTATTTGCTCGGCAAGTTTTGCACTTTCGTCTTTATCGACAAGCACATACATATCTTTGTACTTGATTAGCCCGTTGTTTTCTGCAACGAGTTTATTAAACTCATCAAGCGATAATTTTTCATCCCCTATTGCGACCTCATATTTAAACTCAAGAATATCATCAAGCGAAATTTTGCTTGATGAAACAGTATTAAATATATCCATCAAATCGCCCGAACGTGATGCTTTAACATGAGCATTGATAGATGCACGAGGGATAATTATGTTATTCAACTCTTCAGGGAGAACAACTTCAATCTGCGCCTTTTGAAGATAGTATGAGGTCTGAGCTATTATCTGATAAACCTCTGTCAGATTGAGTTTCAGAGAAAGGTTTTCCTCATCCTCAAACAATTTTTCAAGTTCAGGCATATAACGGTTTGCAAAATTCAACTGTTTTTCAACAATCTTTGCAATATCGGCACAGTCTGCATCCCAAACCTTATCCTGAACATACAAATCATCTATAAGAACAGATTCATTTAATTTTCTGTTCTTTATATAAACCTTGAGTTCAAAATCGTCATCATCAAGTTTGTTAATCTTAAAATACGGAATAACATCGTATTTACCTAAATATAACTCATCAAACCACTGGTCAAAATCTTCTGCAATATCTTTTCCGCGAAGAAGTGATTTTTGTTCTAAATCTTTAATAAGATAATTACCCGATTTAACATCTTTAAACCTGTAACTCTTTATGCTTAGGAATTTGTATACAATATAATTGAGATAATTGTGGACAAATTCGTTAACAAACTTTTTAGGTTTCACCCCGCGTACAAAAAGGTTTTCAGGCATGCAGCGTTCTAAGTCGTTTATAATTCTCGCGATTTTCTGGTTTGAAATAATCGGTTCATAAACAATTCTAAAGAACCCGCTTCCCTTCCTTTTTACTGTCGGGATAAAATAAAGTTTTTCAACCAGTTTCATTACAAATTGAGTGAGTTTGTTGAAGTATGCAAATGTTTGGGTGAGTGCACTAAAATCAACAATTTCACCAAACCCGCCAAAATAGTCCAAAACCAAGTCTAACGGCATAACATAACCAATTTCACCCTCAACCTCTTTTGAGGTAAAACGGAACATTGAACCCTTTGATTTCAAATAGTACTGAAAATTGTTTGTAGGAGTAACAAAAAACGACAGTTTCGGATTCAGTTCATCACCATCATTGATAAGGAAGAAATCAGTATTTCTTACAGGGGGATTAGGACTTAAAAATATTCCCTCAAATTCATCTTCTATCAACTGATAGATTAAACTCAAAGTATATCTGAAATCTTTATTTTTAAAGTTATTAGGATTTTCGCTTAAATTAAAAAATAATTCATCTACATTGTTTTTCTTAAACGATAAATCAATGTCTAATTCTTTAGTTTCAGTGACCAAAATTCCTCCCCCAAACAATAAAATTATATTAACAAAAAAAGAACTTATTTTCAAGACGGAAATCTTCAACAAAAAAAGACCTGATTGCCTGTATAAGCATTAATACTTATCTGCAGGCGACCAGAGTCTTTTTTATCTAATGTTTAATTTAGTTTACACACTTACCGGTGCTTTTATTAAAGAATCGCAATCCATTTCCTGAGGTTTTGGTATACCCATCAACTCAAGAACGGTAGGTGCAACATTGCATAACGCGCCATCAGATTTCAATGAAATATCTTTTGGCCCGTTTATAATCACAAACGGTACTTCGTTAGTTGTGTGTGCAGTTTGTGGTTTACCTGTTTCTTCGTCAACCATTGTTTCAGCATTACCGTGATCTGCAGTCAGGAGCATTGTAATACCCTTTTCTTTGCAGGCATCAGCGATTTTGCCGACACACTCATCAACAACTTTACAAGCCTTAGTTGCCGCTTCAATAACACCTGTATGACCAACCATATCAGGGTTAGCAAAGTTAACAAGAATAAAGCCGTACTTGTCATCATTTATTGCTGATAATACATTATCACATACCTCATAAGCGCTCATTTCCGGCTGCATATCATAGGTAGGAACCTTTGGAGATGCAACAAGTTTACGGGTTTCGTGAGGTTGAGGCTCATCAATACCACCATTGAAGAAGAAGGTAACATGAGCATATTTTTCCGTTTCAGCCGTTCTGTACTGGTTAATACCGTTTTGTTCCAAAACGTCGCCTAATATATTCACTAACTGTTCTTTCGGGAAAGCAACAGGGAATGTAAAGGTCGCTTCATAACTTGTCATTGTTGTATAAAGAATGTTCTTCAAAACTTTCTTTCTTTCAAACCCGTCGAAATCAGCGAAATTCATAGCCTTAGTAATTTCTCTTGCTCTGTCAGGTCTGTAGTTAAAGAAAATAATTGAATCATTATCGTGTATTCTGCTTTCTTCGCCTAAAATAGCGGTAGGAAGAACAAACTCGTCTGTTTCATCCTTAGCATAAGACTGCTTAACCCCCTCTATTGCAGATGGAGCATGCTCACCTTCACCAAATAACAGGCAATTATAACCCTTTTCTACTCTGTCCCAACGGTTATCTCTGTCCATTATATAGTAACGACCGCAAATAGATGCGATTTGAGGAAGATTATATTTTTTAAGCTCGTCTTCCACAATTTGCAGGTATTCACAAGCACTTGCAGGCGGTGTATCACGACCGTCCAAAAATGCGTGTACATATACTTTTTCTAATCCGTTTTCACTTGCCATTTTAATCAAAGCCAATAAATGGTCTAATGACGAGTGAACTCCGCCTGTTGAAACAAGCCCGTACAAGTGGAGTGATGAATTATTTTTCTTTGCGTGGTCTATTGCATCCAAAAATCTCTGATTCTTAAAGAAAGAACCATCTTTGATTGCTCTGTTAATCTTTGATAAATCCTGATAAACAATTCTGCCTGCACCCAAATTCAAGTGACCTACTTCAGAATTACCCATCTGACCGTCAGGAAGCCCTACATACTCACCATCAGCATGTATTCTTGTAGAAGTTTCCTCAGCAATAAGTTTTGGAACATTAACAGGATGAGATAACTTTGTTGCATCATATTCTGCAGAACCGGTACTTATCCCCCATCCGTCCATTATGCATAATAGAACTCTTTTCATATTAATACCCTCATTTAGTTGTCTTAACAACATTATGGTATCAAGAACAGAGTGGGGTTTCAACATCTAATTTTAAACAAACACCCCTGAAACCATGTCATAGCATGGGTTTTACATTTCTTAACATTTTTGCCATGCCCAAAAACATGGATATCATGAACATGTCAGAAATAAATCTCACTGATTTGTTTCTTTCCTCTCTAGTTATATAATGATTATTCTTTAATCTCTCAAACTCTTTCCATCTTCCGAGGGATTAAAGAATTTTATTTTTTTAAGGGAGTTTAAAAATCAAACAGGCAGTCTGTTACACCCCCCGCACCGTGACTGATTGTAATAAAATTTGTTAAAAATTAATAACTGCAGCTTTGAAAACTGACCTTCCTTATGGTAATATTTGGTTGTGGAATAAATTTTTCGTATTGGAGGTATGAATGCTGGTTTCTGCAATAGGACATTACCCTGTATTTAGAACGATAACAGAAGAAAACCGAAAACCACCCGTTGAAAATGAACAACAACCGGTGTGTGTTCCTCAGCCGCCAATACACAAACACTCACGAATTAATCCTGTATCAGTCACAGGCTGGGTAGGTGTCGGCGCTCTCGCAACAGCGATTTCTACGGGAATGTCAAAGAGCACAAAAGCCCTGCATAAGATTGCTGCCTTCATAGCAGTTGCATCTGTTGCGGCTCATATTGGCATGGTGAACGCAAGACACAACTTTTTTAAACATATAGCCAATGATAAACAAGGATAATTGCGGTGAAGAAGTTTTTTGAAGATATTATGAATTATGAAACAGGACTTACCCTGCTCATTGCACTTCTTCTCGGGTTATTCCTCGGAGTATTTTTTCAGACACAATACTCTGTCGGGATAAGAACAGTTTTTCATAATATATATACAAAACTCTGCCCCGACTCTCAAAAAGATTCCAAAACTATCATTATGGAACGGGTTACAAAAGATACTCCAAACCTTCCGCAGAAGGATATTTTTGAAACCCCGAAGAAAAAAGAAAACGGAATGGTTTTATTCATAAAAAGACTCTTTATAAAAGAAAAGAAAACAGAACAGACAATCAACGATGTTGTACTAAACTAGAAACAATATGCGTTTTTAACCACTTCAAGTACTTCATAATTTTCAAGATATGGTAAATGTTCTGCGGTAATCAATTCGCCAGGAAGCAATATTGCAATCCCCGGAGGGCACTCTGCAATTACTTCTGCTGATATTCTTCCGACAGCATCTTCTTTTTTTACTTCTTCTTTTTCCGCATAAAACGCCTGTCTTAAATTCATTCTAATTTCAGGGATAAGCATTGGCATGTGTTTTGCTTTTTCCTTAACGAATTTCGTATAATCTTTTTTATCAACTTCTCTCAGACAGTCAGCCAAATACTCAAAATCACTTCTTTCATTCCCGATATTGGATAACATCAAAATACCTCTGTCAGATGCGGCTTCAACCTCGATATTATAGTCCTGTTCCAGTATTGTTTCTAACTGAATACCTGAAAGGTTATCAGCCTTAATAAATATTTTTGTAGGATCACAAGGTGACTGCTTTAGTTGTTTTATATGTTTTAATTTTTCAATTTCGCCGCTTAGATATTTTGCATTATCAATCGCAACCTGAATATTATGCAGACCTTCTTCCGTTTCAAGTTGGGCTCTTGCGGCATCCAAGCCTGCAAGCAGAATGATTGAAGGGCTTGTTGTCTGAAGCAATCTTAACGCGTGAACAAGTGCTTCAACATCAAACTTTGTATCTTTTGCAATATGCATAACTGATGTCTGCGCCATACTTCCGCCCGTTTTATGGAAAGACTGAACTACAATATCAGCACCCAAATCGAGTGACGGCGCAGGGAGTTCATCATTAAATTTCCACAAAGTCCCATGAGCCTCATCAACAACGAGAGGAACATCATATTTTTTACATATACGGGAAATCTCTTTTATATCTGAAACGACCCCTTCATAAGTCGGGTTTGTTAACCAAACCATCTCAACATCATTATTTTTTGAAAGTAAATCTTCAATATCTTCAGGATTAATCTTGCCCCACAAAGACCATTCCTCTAACTTATTCGGAATAACCCAAAGAGGTTCTGCACCTGATGCAATCATGCCTGTTAAAACTGAACGGTGACAGTTTCTGTTCACAATAACCTTTTTGCCCTGCAAACTGAGCGCCATTGCTATTGCAATATTTCCGACAGTTGAACCGTTCAGAAGAAAGAGAGATTTTTGTGCTCCAAATAGTTCTGCGCACAATTCCTCAGCCTCTTTGATAGGGCCTGTCGGCGGATTGAGAGTACCTATTCCGTCAAACTCATCTGTCATATCACACTGAAAGAATTTATCACCCATAAAGTTCTTAAACGGCTCATAAACACCCTTCCCGCGGGTATGCCCCGGAATATGAAAATGATACGAACGCTTATCAAAAGCATTCATTAGTGCCTCTACTATAGGTGCTTTTACTCTTTTCTCTCTAACCATACAAATAATTATAGATTGAACAGTTTAAATGTAAAAGGGGGTGTTTATTTTTCTATTTCCCCAAAACTCTTTTTAATCAGTTTTTCCGCATCGTGATTGCCATTTGTAAGTGCTCTGTCTATTATCTCATTTGTTATTAGTAATTCACCATCACGGTACAAAATATGCTGCCCCGGAAAATCGTAAAAAGAGGTATAACATCCGTTACTGCTCAAACCGCCCAGCCATTTTACGATTGGACTGTAATCTTCAAGATAAGTGTGTCCGCAAAGCCGGTTTCTCAAAATTGTATCGCCTGTTTTAAACTTGGAATGAGGCACCTGACAAGTACTCAAAACATGGTCAATTCTTCTGAACTGCAAATCACTTAATCTGTCAGACTCGACAGATCCTATCATAAATGCTTTTGCATCTTTGCCCTGTTTTTCTATCTGTTCAAACAGTTTATTTTTTATCTTTGCAAAATTTCTGTTGGACAAATCAACAGGATTAAAGTGGTTAAGCGAAATACCTCTTTCTCCGATAATACCGACTGCAGTACATTGTTCAACAGAATCGGTTGACGCAGAATCTGCCGTTATACTCTGTCTTGTAGTCCACGGATAATCAACAATTTTATGCGGGCCAATTTTCCGTCTTTCACTCAAATATTCAGGAATAGAAACAGGTCTTATTTTCAAACCGTTACTGTCCACTATATAGTCCGCTGCCTTTACAAAATTATCCTTTTCCCCGTCAGGGCTTGTTTTTGAATACTTAATTTGCTTCCCGTATTTCGGGTGGTAGAATTGCCAGTCTGTAACAGAAATACATTCTCTGTCAGAATTATATAAGAGCTCTTTTACTCCCGATATTTTTGACTTCCACATACCGTCAATATAGTCGTAAAACCTGACCTGAGTTGTTTTTTGCCCCGTTTTTCTGTCTATAACTTCTTTTATTCTTTTTGTAAGTTGTTTTTTTGAATTTTTAAATGAATATGTATCAACTATTGACTTATCCGTAACAGTCGTCAGCGCAGAACACGATTTTGCACCCTTAGGAGCAAAGATACCGTTACTGCCCAATCTCGACATACCTTCCGTATTCAGTTTTATTAAATGTTTAAAAGTTATACTCATTTTTATTCGCTTTATTGTCAGTTAGTGACACATAGTCTTAAATATCAATCGTACTTTTAATAATAACGACCGTAAAAAGATTTTTTGCCACAAAATATTGATTTTTTGGACAAATAAATATAGAATACCACTATGGATATATCACCAATTATGAATGAACCTTTAACAGTAAACAGAGTATACAAAGTTCTTAGTGCGACACATGTTTCAGCCGCGGAAAAAGAACAATTTTTAAGAACAAACCAAACAGAAATTGATCAGTTGTTTGCGGGGAAGATAAACACGGCTGCTTTTCAGCAAATCATGCAGGGGCGTCCGCTTCAGATATACAGACCTTTTAAAAACTCATTTACCAAAGCGGGTGACAAAAGAATTCTCGCAAAAACCTTAAAGATTCCGCTTGCCGATGTTGATGATTATATACAGGAAATATCGGACGAAATAGAAAACGGTGATATTTATGATGTTCCGCAGGAAACACTGGAAACAGTGAAAACCTATGTCTTCAGACACGGCAAGAAAGAAGAGCTTTTGGCATTTTTAGATTATGAACTGAGCTCGGCAGCAGACATTCTCGGAGTTTTGTACAGAACGCTCCAATACAACACAGGCGGCGCTGCTGATTATTTTGTAAGACCTATCCACAGAATGAATAACAAAACTCTTGTTACAATGTATGATATCATTGATAAAAATCTGAAGAATGCCGAACGCTCAGGCAATATAACAGAAGAAGACAGAGAAAGAACTGCCGAATGGGCATTAGTAAGAATTTACGAAATCCAAAATAACCAAAAATTCAAAAATGCCCTTAAATTAAAGAGCGAACTGGGTGTGTAACCGACAATGATAAAATCACTTATCTCAAATCTTTTTATATCAATTTTGCTTGTTGTCCCGCTCCTGCTGAAAACAACAGGACTGGCATCAGAGTTTAATGATATGCTCGTTTCGGGGCTCAGCCCGTTACTTATTTTCCTTATTATCTTCAATTTTGTCGGACTGCTCTGCCTTCAGACAGTCGCAAAATTCGCCAATTTTATTGATACACAGGATATTATTGAACACAGCAAAGAACAGGAAAAACTCGAAACAAACATAATTTTTAAAATATACAGACTTATTATTCTGACACTGTTATTCGGACTGCTCCTTTATAACAGAATGTTTTTAACAACGATTTTTGCCTGCATCTGGTGGCTTTCCAGACACCTTTTTAAAACACAGTTTGACAAATTTGTTAAAAGCCTTGAATAACATGTAACAATTTTGTTACATCAGGTCAATTTTTATAATCTATAATAGAGAGTATGAAGCAGTTTTTTATAAACAACAATTCGGATAATCTACTTTTATTCCTCGCGGGCTGGGGTTGTGATGAGTATGAATTTGAACATCTGAAATGCGGTACTGATGTTTTAATTTTTTATAACTACACCGATTTCAGTTACGATTTTGATTTTTCAAAATACAAAAAGATTGATTTACTCACCTTCTCTGCAGGGGTATTTGTCGGCACCGTATTAGACTTTGGGGTTAAATATGACAGAAAAATTGCACTGAGCGGAAACCCTTATCTTTTTGACGAAAAACTCGGACTTTCAAAATCTGTATTAGAAGTTTTAAGAGGGGTTACAGAGGATAACTGTGAAGCATTTGCTAGAGATTATCTTGTTATGAGAGAGGACGAATTTAAAAACTTCAACGGCGGAAAACGAACAATTGAAGACTGTATGCACGAACTCGACTCACTTATGGAAATTTATAATAGAGAACGAAACAACATAAACGATATTTATGACTATGCAATAATGGGCGATTCTGACCCGCTTTTCAACCCGAAAGCCCAAAAAGAATACTACGGCAAACGATTAATTACCGTACCAAATGCCCGCCACAATATTTTCTTCAGAATAAATAGTTACGAAGATATATTTAATCTATGTCAGGGTTAATCAGGAGTACATAATCGCCGCGTTTGACTTCTTTTGAAAGTTCTTTTTTCATAACTATATTATTAGTTCTGACACAGCCGTGAGAAACCTTTCTTCCAATACTGTATTCATTCCCGTTCCCATGAAGCAGCTGCTCAACACAATACTGTCTGCCTGTTCTTGGCTCTACCGCATTCAGAAACAAAATATAAGGTCCGTATGAATACGGATCTAAAGCTCGTTTACTCTCGGGAGCGCCCGCATAAGGGAATCTCTCTTTATAAGTCACTATCCTCAGTCCCGGCATTGTTCTTGTGCCCCTTGCCCCAGTTGCAACAAGGTAAGCTTTGAGCGGAAACCCGTTTCTGTCGTATTTATACAAAGTATTATTTTTTATATCTATAACAATTTTTGCAAACAAAGGTTTTCCGCACACAGCAATTTTAGGGGACGGAGCATTAACCAAAACCCAAATATCCGTCGTTCCGAGCGAAGTTACGGCATTCTTCGGTGCATCAATTTTTACAGCCGTATTTTTTACTGCCATATTATAAGGCATAAGCTCAGTAAAATCTTTTACCTTATCAGAGAAAAACGCCTTGTCGTAACCCTCATAAGTCGGGTAAACAAAATAGTACGGTGCAAAATCAGAACATACTTCCTTCTTATCATCAGAAGTCGCTGATTCATATTTTGCCGTCTTTTCTATAATTTTTTTATCCGCTAAATATTTTATAACCGAATTTTTTAATGTAACTATTCTGACTAAAATATGATTATGCACAAAAGTTTTTATCTTACTCAAAAACCCCATATAAAAATGATGGTGTGATTTTTTTTGCTGCTCAGGTTCAACGGAAACTTCTTCTTTTACCTGCAAAGAATGAGTCTTTGTTTCCTCCTGAACGGGTTCTTCCGTCACTTCCTCAACCTGCTCTGTTTCAGCCGCATCTGCCTGAGGGGTTTCATTTAGTTCTTCAGTTGGTTTTGTTTCGTCAGGTGTTTCAGGTATCTGAACTTCCACAGGTTTCTCGGGCAGGGTTAACTCTTCTGACGGAACAGATTTTTCAACCTCATCCATAACGGATGGAGCCGCCTGAACACGCAAAGATTGCAGCATTAACGCTGCAGCACACATCAACCCGATTACTAATACATATACATAATTCTTCGTGTTCATATTTATATAATATATTAAATATGAATTTTAGGTATAAATTTTACATTTTTATAAAAACTGCCTAATGCTGATTTCTTGCACCTTTGGTTGCTTATTTTGCGACTTTAACTCGTTATAATAATCTTTCTTCATTTGCAGGAATTGTTTTTCTTCCTGAGTTTTAGGCGAAAATGCTCTGTACACTCTGTATTTAAGACTTTGTTTCGCAAACAGAACGCCAAGTTCAAACGGGGCATCGGTGATTTTTATATTAGGAATTGTTTTATAGTTATCGAAATCTTTAACGGCAAGTTTTGCCAGTTGTTTTTCTGATTCTCTTGCCTCTTTAAATTTACCCGCAACAATATACATCATTGACATTTTTTGATAATTGAACATTTCATTTATCTTCTGCGTTTTCTTAAATATTTCTGTTTTATGCTTGGCATCTGCAATCGCAAAATCTGCAACTTCTTCAAAGTTTTGCTGATTTTTTCTGACAAAATATGCCTTCGTGTCTTTCACGTTGGTTGATAAAGTAATCGTTTTTTTGCTTTTGCTTTGTTCAACAAACAAATCAAACGGCATATCCTTAATTTTGTGTTCAAGTGCGTGTCTGTGCAAATCAAAAAGATGCTTTTGCTGAACACTTATTGCGCCTTTTACTATAACATTCCCCGTAAAATTCTGATTATCAGAAACCTGATTTACCTTCATAACACACACCCCTTATAATTAAAATGTAAAAGTATAATATCATAAAAACATTTTTACGATAAATTTGCTATTAAACAACAAAATATTTACACTTAATGTGACTTACACCATTCCCACGCATCCGATATTATATCTTTAATATCCCGTTGTGGTTTCCAGTCCATAGTGTTTTTTATTTTAGTGTTATCCACAACAAGCACAGGCGGTTCATACTGCACGCTGTCTTTTACAACAAGGTTAAGTTTTTTGCCGCTTGTTTTCTCCCCAATATCTATAAGCTCCCCAATAGATGTGCCTTTCCCAGAACCTAAATTATACAATTCACTGTCGTTTGTGACTAACAATTTATTGAAGGATGTTTTAATCGCTTCACAGGCATCACCTATATGCAGAAAATCTCTTATACAGGTTCCGTCAGGAGTGTTCTGCTTATTCCCGTTCAGAACAAATTCTTTCCCTGAATTTAATCTGTTCATTAAAATTGAGACAACATTAGAACCTATTGTCAAATTTTCTTTTGAATTTGCACCTGCAATATTGAACAATCTTAAAATGGTTGACTGAAGCCCTGACTTACTGTAATCGCCGATAAATTGCTCAACCATAACCTTACTTTTTGCGTAAACTGTTTCAGGCAGAACAGGTGCGGCTTCATCAATCTTAGCACCGTTTTTTGCTTTACCGTAAACACTTCCGGTCGAGATAAAAAGCAACTTTCTTATATCGGATTCCAACATAGAATTCATAAGATTGACTGAGCCGAAAAGGTTTGTTGCGTAGGTTTCCTGTGAATTGGTCAAAGAGCGGGCATTTGAGTTCATCCCTGCCAAATGGATTACCCCTGAAATATCACGATTACTGTTTAAGAACTTGTCAACCTGCTTGCTATCGGTCAGTTCAAGGTTTACAAAATCACATTTGCTTTTGACTGCTCTTTCGCTGTTGACCTTATCAATCATATTCTTAATATGCTCCATCTTCTTTTCGTTCCTGCCGCAAATAGCAAGATCGTAGCCCTCTTTAGCCAGCTTAACGCTCAGGTTACTTCCGATATAACCGGTAGCACCCGTAACGAGTATTCTTGGCATATTTGAACAAAATGTTGTTGTCGACGATTGAATTTTCATTTTTTATCTTGTATACATTTATTCTCATTCTGTATAACGCACCTAAAAAGAAAATTTGCTGTTTGAAAAACAATTAAAAATGGACTTAATATTTCCTCAAAACTTATTGATTTATTTATGAAAGGTTTATAGAATACTGTTATGGATATGTCAATTAACGGAATAAATGCGATTAAACCTGTAGGACCTCTTGATTTATACAAGGTTCGTGAGATTATGACTTCAAACAAAATAAGTCAAACCGACAAAATAAAGTTTCTGAACGAAAACCACGATACAATTAAAAGTCTGGCAGAGGAAAAGATTTCAGGTACTGAATATGAAAAAATGATAGATGTCAGACCATTAAAACTTCAAAATCCACTAAAAAACATAGGTATCAAATATGTTGATTGGAAACTTACGGCTCATGCTCTTGGTATAAAACCATCTGAAGTTAAGGGATATATGGGAGATATTGTTAACAAACTGGAGTCGATGGAAGATTTAAAGACTTTGGGTATATCCGAAGATGTTTATAAAACAATTAGAACACACGTTTATCGTATGGGCTCAAAAAAACAGGTAATAACAAATCTCGATTATGAATTGCACCATACAGAAAATATTCTGGATACGCTTTATCATACCCTGGATTATAACTCCTGCGGGATTGCGAATTATTTTATGTTTCCTCATCGCAGACTTGATAATAAGACTTTGATTAAGATTTATAATGTAATAGATAAAAATTTAAAATCAAGTAGTGCTGCAGGAAAAATATCCGAAGCTAATGCCCTGCAAACGGCAGAATGGGCACTGGCAAAGATTTATGATATACAGAATAATCAACATTTCCAAAATGTAATAAAACTAAGAAAAGAATTGGGATAACAGACAATATTTCATATTTACCCCAGAGTTGATGAGTTCAAAACTTTATTATTTGATAATTTTAAATATTTACCCCTGCGATTCGAACAAGGACTCCATTTGCGTTAAGAAAAATAATTAAGTATTATTTTTCGCCACGATGTATATAGTTATAGATATCAGGAATAAGCAAATGGATGGTGCGGTCGAATGCGGAAGCAGGAGCTTTAGCTCATTTCCGCAGGTCGCCCGGGTATAAAAATAAAGGATGGGTGT
>CACWZA010000026.1 GCA_902765215.1 uncultured bacterium
AATTCATCTTTAACTTACCAAAAGGCTGGCAGCCATATTTGGGAATAAATATGAGATGGAACATAATGGATAAGACACATTTCTCATTACCTGATGTATTAATACCTGAAATGAGTGTAGATCCTTATGTAGAATACGGAATCGGTGTACAGCGAAAATGGGGTGAACGCTTCACAGGATTTGGACAGGCAATGATAAGAAACGGCGGACGAAACGGTATAATGTTATCGTTCGGGTTCAAGTGGGCTTTAGGCAAATAGGGGTAAATATATAAAATACCCTATCTAAAATATTTATTTACAAGGGAAAGTGGAAAATTATTTCCACTTTTCTTTTTGTTATATTTACATCTTTCCCCATGTTTCCCAGTCATAAATTAAAGGGTTGTCGTTTGAAATATAGTGAATCCAAGATTTTCCGTCAGGTGATTTATAATATGCATCTCGTTTCGCTTCAATCTGTTCACCGTTTTTATCAATAGTTACTTTTGACACACTGAATTGTAATCTGCCGTTTGGGAATTCTTCTTTATGGGTTATTGTATTCAGATAGGTATCTGTATTTATCTGGGTTTTGTTCCCCGTAACCAAATCTTCTTTTAAGACTGCGCGTCTTTTGATAGGTGAACCAACCGTAAATATATCAGGTTCTATAATACTGACTTTTCTGAAAGGTTTTCTGTCTACAAAAGATGTTAAAACCTTAACACCGTCTTTCTCTTTTTCATACAGTTTAATCCCGTTTTTTACTGTATTATGTTGAGGTAATATTCTTTTCCCGTAACTTCCAAACTGTGCGCAGATATAACTAAACATAGATTTCCCTTTGACTGAGTTGTATCAATATAATGTTTAAACTGTTAAAAATTTGCTACTATTTTTATTAGGGGTATAATATTTGTAACAAATGTGAGGGCAAATTATGGATGATAAGCAAACAGCGGTTATTATACCTGCAAGATATGGTTCTACAAGATTAAACGGTAAGCCGTTAATAGAAGTTGGCGGAAAACCTATTATTCAGTATGTGTTTGAAAAAGCTGTTCAGGCAACTTTAGCGGACAGAGTTATTATTGCAACGGATAATCAGCAGATATATGAAACTGCGCTTATGTTTGGTGCAGAGGCAGAAATGACACTCGAAAGTCATAGCAGCGGAAGTGACAGAATTGCAGAAGTTGTTGAGCGTCATCCTGAAATCGGCTATATTGTTAATTTGCAAGGTGATGAACCAATGATTGATCCTGAAAACATTGATAAGGTTATCAGACTGGTTAAATTTGATGACAGTGCTGATGTTTCAACCCTTGTCACAGAAATCAAAGACAAAAAAGAAGTGGATAACCCTAATTTGGTAAAATGTGTTTTTGATAATAACAATTATGCGCTCTATTTTTCGCGTTCAAAAATACCTTACGAGAGAAATGAAGGTTATGTTAAATTTTACGGTCATATAGGTATTTACGGTTATAAACGCGAGGCACTTTTTGCTATGACGAATGCTTCTCAGACACCTCTGGAGTTAACAGAAAGTCTTGAGCAGTTAAGAGTACTTCAAATGGGTATGAAAATAAAAGTCGATACGGTTGATGAAAAACCTATCGGCATTGATACCATAGAAGATTTGAATAACTTTAAAAATCTAATTCTTGCAGGGGTTAAGATGTAGAGAAAAATATTTAACCTCTTATTTAAAGAGGTTATTATACATTTACCCCTCCTCAATCTTATCAAGGATAAATTTGCCGATTTTTCCGTCACGGAAATCTCTTAAAATGTATTGAGAGGTTCTTTCGGTGTCTGCTTCGCCGCCTGTTTTTATCCAGTTTCTTGATTCTGATACGGTTTCAACAGACAATTCCTTATCGTCGGAAACTCCGTAATACTCTTTGAATTTCTTTGTATAATACTCATTTTCATTGATTAAAATAAGTAATTCCTTTGCAACCATTTCGGGTGAATATGCGTTTTCTGATACAGAATTAACAAAAGCAAGTTTTTTTGCGCGTTCCTGATTTTCCTGTTTCATAGGAATTATCCCCGGAGTATCGAGCAAATCGATATTAGGATTAATTCTTACCCACTGCTGTTGCCTTGTTACACCTGCTTTTGCCCCCGTCTTTGTCTTTGATGATTTGGTTAATTTGTTTATAATACTTGATTTTCCTACGTTTGGAAGCCCCACAACAACAACTCTCGCAGGTCTGCGAAGAAGCCCCTTCGCCATTAATGCCTGTATTCTCGGCTCGGATAGTTCTAAAACTTTCTTCTCTATAGTATTAAAGTTTCTGTTGGTTTTTGTATCAATAATGATTACGGGGCAGCCTGATTCTTCCTCTATATATTTAACCCAAATCTTTATTTCGTCAGGGTTTACCAAATCTGACTTATTCAACAAAAGAAGCCTTGGTTTATCACCCAAGAGCTTCTTTATGTCATCATAACTGCTACTTCTTGGTAAACGAGCATCCAACACTTCAATTACGACATCAACAAGATTTAGTTTCTCTTTGAGAAGTCGTTCAGCTTTAGCAATATGCCCCGGATACCAATGAATATGTGTCTTATCTTTTTTCAATTTTTTCTCTGATACGAGTTGCCTTACCTGAACGTTCTCTTAAGTAATATAATTTAGAACGTCTAACGTCACCGCGTCTTAAAACAGTAATCTTGTCGATACGCGGAGAGTTAAGTAAGAATACTCTTTCTACACCAACACCTTGGAATACTTTTCTTACGGTGATGGTTTTGTTAATACCTGAACCATGTTCTTTAATAACTGTTCCTTCAAATGCCTGGATTCTTTCCTTGTTACCTTCAACAATTCTTACGAATACCTTAACAGTATCCCCAGGGTGCATTTCAGGAATATTATCTTTCTTATATTGGTTTTCTAATTCTGCAATGATAGGATTCATTTTGCTATTCCTTTATATTTAACTAGTACAAAAATCAGCGTCAAAAAACGCTCGACTTTTATCGTAATTGAAACACACTAATATTTCAAGTACATGTTTAAGTTTTGTAATATCCTCTTAAAGGGTTATTTTTGTCATTTTAGCGGGGCGTCCGTAAAAATGTTTAAGATATTTGCTTCTTTGTACATCTTTCATTCTTTCAATCGGCTCTTCTTCAACCCCGTAAATCTTATCAATGAATTTGAATATTTGTCTGAGGAACGGTTCATCCGGTTTGTCGCAAAATTCTTCACTTTCAACTTTGTTATGAAGTAAATCGGTTACTTCTATAAAAACGCTGTCCTTTTTCTGTGTATATACAAATTTGTCTGCAGGAACAGTTTGTGCATCATAAATATCTACCTTACAATCGGCATCTTTTAGATAATTCTTTATCATTTTTTGTGCACTTTTTAATTCATCATATCTTCCATTTGATAATTGACCTTGCTCATGCAGTTTTACTTTTCCTGCCTGTCTCATATAAGAAAATAAACCGATATTTTTCATATACTATGGACCTCAAATTTTAGGGGTAATAAACTTATATTATTTTTAACCACCCTAAAATTAAAATTTGTCAGTTTGTAAATAATTTTTAACAAAAAAAGAGGACTTTTTGAGTCCTCTTTTTTTGATGAAAACTTTTTATGCAAGGTAACATACATAAGGAGGTTTTGGCATACTCTTTCCGAGGTTTCCTCCGATGCCGCCTTGTTCAGGTAAATCACAACCTATAGGGATACCAAACAATTTTGGTGTCTTTGGTTTTGCTACAATTCCGTCAATGTCACATCCAACCTTTGGTAAAGCAGGTCTTTTTACAGGGGCAAATCCTAACATCATAATTTTCTCCTTCCTGTGAGGATGTTTATTTTTGCAACCATTAAACAACTCACATTTCACACATAACATATTCATTCATATAAGTAAACTTTTTTGAGTTTTTTGCCAGTTGATGAAGTAATGTAACATTAGTTGTTAAGACTGTGTAATGGGGCAGGTATTCTACCGGCTCTGTTTACAAAATCTGCTGATGATAAATCGTTAACAGCCATAATCGGAGCTTCTCCGAGTAATCCGCCAAATACGACCTTGTCGCCGACACCCTTGCCGATAGCAGGGATAATTCTGACGGCAGTTGTCTTTTTGTTAATCATTCCGATAGCCATTTCGTCTGCTATAATACCTGCAATTGTTGTGTCAGGTGTATCTCCCGGAATTGCTATCATATCCAGACCGACAGAGCAGACAGAAGTCATAGCTTCAAGTTTGTCAAAGGTTAAATGTCCTTTTGTTGCGGCCTCTATCATACCCGCATCTTCAGATACAGGAATAAATGCTCCCGAAAGTCCGCCAACATAAGAACTTGCCATAATGCCGCCTTTTTTAACCGCATCATTCAGCATTGCAAGAGCTGCTGTCGTTCCGTGTGCCCCAACATGTTCTAAGCCCATTGCCTGAAAAATTTCTGCAACACTGTCGCCGATTGCAGGGGTTGGTGCTAAAGATAAATCTATTACCCCAAACGGAATATCAAGTTTCTTAGCAAGTCGTCTGCCTACGAGTTCGCCTGCTGAGGTAATCTTGTAAGCGGTTTCTTTAATGGTTTTAGCCAATGTACCTAAATCTGCTTTTCTGTCAAGGTTGCTGATAGCGGCTTTCACAACCCCAGGCCCTGAAACTCCGACATTAAGCGCACATTCAGGTTCCCCATATCCGCAATAAGCACCTGCCATGAACGGATTATCACTTACTGAGTTACAGAAGCATACAAACTTTGCTGCTCCAAGACCGTCAGTATCTTTGGTCAGTTCTGCCGCGTGTTTTATTGTTTTGGCAACTTCAAGAATTGCATCCATATTTATCCCGGCTTTTGAGCTCCCTACATTCACGGAAGAACATAATCTGCTTGTTTGTGCAAGCGCTTCAGGAATAGATTTTATAAGTGCTAAGTCGCCTTTTGTACAGCCTTTTTCAACGAGTGCGGAATATCCGCCCACAAAATCAACCCCTACTTCTTTTGCAACATCGTCAAGTGTGTGAGCAATTTTGATGTAATCATAACTGTCGCAAGATTCCCCGATAACAGAGATTGGAGTAACTGCAATTCTTTTGTTCACAATAGGAATTGCATAATCATCCCCGACTTCTTCTGCAAATTTTACGAGGTTTTGGGCGTGTTTTAAAATCTTTTCTCTTATGCGTCTGCATACCGAATTAACATCTCTGTCTATGCAATCTCTGAGACTGATAGCCATCGTAACCGTACGAATATCAAGATTGTACAGTCTTATCATGTTTATGGTTTCAAGTACCAGTTTTTCATCAAAGTTTTTCATAGTGAGATCCCGCACCACGCAAGAACTGTTGAAGGATATCTACTCTTTGTTCCTTCAGTACAAGTCGCAATTCTACACGTCTGCTCTTGTTGTAATCCTCTTTTCCGTTAACCAAAATAGGTTTACTGAAACTTGCTCCCTCTACCCTGATAATGTGGGTTAAATCTTTATAATAAGATTTATTTTTTGATAAATCAAATGCCAGCAGTGCTACATTATATGCACGGTTCATAGACAGTTCCATGTTTTTCATATATTGTTCCTGCGGAGTGTACGAACCTCTGAACAGGTGTGAATCCGTATGCCCCTGAATAACAACATACATAACATATTTTTTGAGGTGTCCGCCAAGAACAGAATCTAAATAAACAGGCAGAAACTTCGCCAAAAATTGACGCCCTTTAGGAGTCAATTCTGCACTGTTAAGTTTAAACAGTTCCAGGTCGGAAATCTTAGCCATACCGGTGAACGGGTCAATTTCAACATCGACCTTTTTTTCAACATCCAGATTTTCTTCAATCTGTTGTACCTGATCCTTGTTTATATTTACTTTTTGATCAGTATCTTCTGCCTTAAGTACAGCATTGATATGTTGTTCCTGCATTTTTTCAACAACATGTTCTGCTGCTTCCCTTGTCATTTGTGCGACTTCAGCACTGCCTTGACCTGTATTTGTACAAAAAGCAAAGAATAATGTCGCAAAAATCATGAACATCCCGATGAATAAGTCGGACATTGTTACCCAGAAGATATTTCCGTGAAAATCTTGCTTTTTGCGTCTTACTTTTGCACCCATTGTCTTCTCCCTAGAATAATCCGCCTAACTCATCACCACTATCAGATTTTTTAGCCATTTGTTCGGTTAATGAGTTTACACCGTAAATAATACCTTCAAGGTATGGCTGAATAACATTTGCCAAATCTTTTTGGATTGATGTTGCAAAAGATTTAGGTATTGTTTTAAGGATAACACCATTTTCGTGGTTTTGGATTTTGGATGTCTTTAACAAGTCAATCATAAATGATTCTGTTGTAGTTACATTGAATAAAGATGCAATCTTCACTTGTGCTTTACCGCAGCTTGCCATAAGAACAAGTGCTGACACAATCTTATCGATAATGTTAAAGGTTAAACAAGAACCTACCGCAAGTACTGAACAGATAGCCGCAACCTGCATGTCTGATACGAAGTCCGCAACTGTTCTTGTAAGGGTTTCTGCAGAACTGAAGTCCAGCAAACCGAATGCTGTTGCAATCTTTAAGAATGTGAAGAACGGACCGAAACCTGTCAGCAGCTCAGGTAACATAGCGATAAAGTTTTTGTTGAAGTGCGGATAAACCATGCTGTCTTCGTTGAAATAGTACGAAATATCCGTGGTTGTCTGAACCCCTGAAACACTTTCAGATACATTTTCGTACTCAATTTTATCTTCGCCTTCCTGAAACGCAATTGTATCAGAAAATAATAAAGAGTCTTTAAAATCCTCAAACGGTCTTGCCGTACATACATTTGTTGACATAATTTGTTTGAATTCTTCAAATCTGTATGTAAGGTTGCTTTTTGTAAATGATTCTAAATCTTTGCACAGTTTGTTCAAATTTTTAGATACAAAAAGGTATCTGCTCATTGTATATGTTAAACCGCCGATAAATGTTGATATGATAATCAATACCGGAGGGTCTTTTATTAATCTTAAAACAAAATCCATAGTTATTCTCTCCTGATTACGATTATATCATAAAATTTGTGAATAGTGAATAGGGGTAAATTATTGTTTAGGGGTGAACGAAGTTCACCTTAAAATAAGGGTAAATATAAAAATAACGATTATGGGTTTGATGAACCATTTCTTTGACCGCAAAGAAACGGTTCACAAAGAAACTCTCCGACCTGACTCTCCGTAATCACTCATCTGTCAGGATTTCACATTAATCACTCAAACTCACGATTTTACAGATATTTTTTATGTTAGTAAAATCGTTCAAACAGTGAGTTCATTGAGTGAAATCCAACATCTGCGGATTACTGCGAAAAGGTCAGATTAACCCCCTCCCAACCTCCCCCTTTTCATAGGGGGAGGACAATCACACATTTTACCCTCTCCTAAAGAATAGGAGAGGGTGCCTGAAAGGCGGGTGAGGTATGAATTAATTGAAACCCTCACCCTAACCCTCTCCCTTACTCAAGGGCGAGGGAATGATAATTAAACAATAATTTATCTTTGTATTATAATGTGTTTATGATAGAGAGAAGAAAATCAAAACAAATACAGATAAGAGATGTCAAAATAGGCGGCGGGGCACCGATTTCCGTTCAAACTATGTGTAATACGGATACCCGTGATGTTGAGGCAACTTTAAAACAAATTAACGAATTTTATGCGGCAGGCTGCGAAATCGTTAGACTTGCAGTTCTCAACAAAGATGCAGCTGAGGCAATAAAAGAGTTAGTCAAAAAATCGCCATTGCCTTTGGTCGCAGATATACATTTTGATTACCGTCTTGCTATTCAATGTATAGAAAACGGGATAGATGCTCTCCGTATTAATCCGGGGAATATCGGGAAAGCCGAACATACCCAAAAGGTTGTTTCACTTGCAAAAACAAATAATGTTCCTATCAGAATAGGGATAAACGCAGGTTCTCTTGAAAAAAGTTTAAAAGAAAGAACAGATCTTACCCTTGCGGAAAAAATGGTTGAAAGTGCAATGGGGCATATAAAAATACTGGAAGATTTAGACTACGATAATATAAAAATTTCGCTTAAATCGTCTGATGTTCCGACAACAATCGATGCATACAGACTTATGGCAAAACGGGTTGACTACCCTCTGCATGTCGGTGTAACCGAAGCGGGTACACTCAAAGGCGGTTTGATAAAATCTTCTGTCGGGATAGGAACTCTGTTATCAGAAGGTATAGGTGATACCATAAGAGTATCTCTGACAGAAAACCCTGTTGAAGAAGTTTATGCAGGCTGGGGAATATTAAAATCATTAGGTCTGCGTGAAAGAGGGGTTAACTTTGTTTCCTGTCCGACTTGCGGCAGAACTCAAATCGATCTTATCGGGCTTGCAAAAAAGGTTGAAGAAAGGTTTAAAAATCTTGATTTACCTATAACAATTGCAACTATGGGTTGTCCTGTGAACGGCCCGGGTGAAGCATCACACGCTGATTACGGTATAGCAGGCGCAATAGGGGAAGGCTACATCTTCAAAAAAGGTGAAATTATCCTTTCAAGAATACCTGAAGATGAGTTACTTGAGAAATTAGAAGCAGTAATTAAAGAAGATTATAAAATTTAACTATTCTTATTTGAGCGTTCACGGACAGATATGCGGACACATGTGCCGAAAAATCCGAAGGCTTCTCTTAATTTGTTTTCTATATATCGTTTGTAGTGGTCTTTCATCAGAGTACCGTTATTTGTGAACAGAACAAATGTCGGAGGTTGTACCCCAACCTGAGTTGTGTATAAAATCTTTAATCGCTTGTTTTTTACACTTTGCGGCGGGTTCATTACATAGGCATCATTGATAACCTTGTTCAGCAACCCTGTTGCAACTCGTTTTGTACATTCTGCATAAATTTCGTTTGTTTTGACAAAAATTTGGTTTAGTCTTTGGTGAGTTTTTGCGCTGATATAAATTTTCGGAACATAGTCTAAAAACGGGATTTCATTAACGAGGTTTGCTTCAAACTTGTTGATTGTGTTTGCTTTCTTTTCTTCGATTAAATCCCATTTGTTTATGGCAATAATCATACCTTTTCCCGCTTCCGTAATGATAGAGGCTATCTTTTTATCCTGATCTGCAATACCTTCTTTTGCATCTATAACAAGAATTGCGACATCACATTCACGGATTGAACGAATAGCTCTGTCAACGGCAAATTTTTCTACCCCGTAATCAACTTTTGCTTTCTTTCTGATACCTGCGGTATCAATAATAATAAACTCCTGATTTTCGTATGTTAATTTACTGTCGATGCTGTCCCTTGTTGTTCCGGAAACATCTGATACAATAACTCTATTTTCGCCTAAAAGCGAATTAACGATAGAAGATTTCCCCGCATTAGGTCTGCCTACAATGGCAATCTTAATAATTTTTTCTTCTTCCGGTTTATCTTCTTCCGCTATAAAATCTTCTGTTATTAAATCGAGTAAATCACCGACTCCGCCTGAGCCGTGAAGCGCAGATATTGCGATAGGATCACCTATTGCAAGTGCATAAAATTCTGATGTCATCAGGGTTGCGTTGTGTGAGTCGATTTTATTGACTGCCAAAAATACAGGTTTGCCCGATTGCCTTAAAATGTTAGCTATATCATAATCTATCGGGTTTATGCCTTCTTTTCCGTCGACGATAAAAACAATTTTGTCTGCTTCGTCACAGGCAATTTTTGCCTGATCATAGATAGAAACCATTATCTCGTCTTCATCACCCGGGATAATACCGCCCGTATCAATAACAGTGAACTGTTTATGCTGCCACTCGACATCAAAATATATTCTGTCACGGGTGACACCCGGCTGGTCGTCAACGATTGACTGACGGTTACCGACGAGCCTGTTTACAAGCGTCGATTTGCCGACATTTGGTCTGCCTACTATTGCTACTACGGGTTTTCTTTCCATCTTTCTTATATCCTCAGTTTCTTCTATTCTAAATGAAAAATGGAAAATTTAAAACGGGAAAATTAATTTTGTAATAATTCATCAAAAATTATACTTGGCTGGCTGTTTCTTTCTTTTCCGAAAAATGTTTCTTTGGTTGAGGCGGAAATATACAATCTTTGTTTTGCTCTTGTTATTGCTACATAAAGCAAACGGTAGTTTTCACTTACCAAAAATTCTTTCAGTTCCTCTTTAGTTTTTTCTTTGTAGTTCGGGTTTAGTCCTTTTATGTTTTCAGTAAAATCTGAAGATTTTTTCAGTTTAAGTTTGTCTAAATCTAAAGTAAGATTTCGTTCACTCATTTCAGGTAAAAATACATAATCAAATTCATCGCCTTTTGATTTATGGAGGGTCATAATTTGTATTTTCCCTCCTGTCAGGTTTGTTTCGTCTTCTTCCGAGAAGAATTTGAACCCGCTCAAAGAAGGTTTTTCCGAAAGAAGTTTGAGTTGTTCTACTGTCTGATTAAAGTTTCCTCTGTCGAGTTTTGCACAGAGTGTTACAATAAGGTGAATGTTTGATTTTTCAAGACTGTCGGAAAAATAGTGAAGCCCTATTCTCATTGCAAGTTCGTCTGTAGGAAGTTCGGGGAAAGATAACCAATAGTTCATATCCCAATGGAACCTTGCTAAATCGGAATCTTTTATTTCGTCGTTATTTAAACTTATAAAATCCTGATTATTATCGCTGTAAGATTCAATAATTTTATCTAAATGAAGTTTGAAAATTCCGCATTCGGACAGGGTTTGGTATGCTTCGGCAACACAAAAATTATTGAACGGATTTGATATAAAATTGAGAATTGAATAGATAACTCTGAAGATTTTTTTCTGACCGAGACATTCGTTTCTTGTTATTGCAGTTAAGCCTGATGAATTAATATAATTAGCCCATAAATTTACCTGATAATTATTTCTTAAAAGTACACCTATTGTTGCGTTTGGATATTTTGAAAGAATATCTTTTATTTCTTTTACGGTCTGAATTTTTTCTTCATGTCCGTTTTCGTATATTTTTGAATAAATCGGGTGTTCTTCTGTCGGGTTTTTACCTTCTACGGGTTTCATATATATTTCATAGAACGGATTGTTTAGTTTTGTGCTTCCGTATTTTACAAGTGAATTTGCCAGCTCCCAGACTCCCTGACTGCATCTTTGCGAGCGGTTCATGTTTACTCTCTGAGAGGTTTCTATAAATTCTTTGAACCCTTTTACATCAGCGTTAGTAAAAGTTGTTGTAATTGCCTGATTTATATCCCCGCATCTTATCAGGTTTTTATGTTTTGCACTTAAAAGGTTTATTAATTTTTGCTGAACTGCGGAAGAATCTTGTGCTTCGTCTTCTATAATATATTGGCAAATTGTTTGATAATATTCTAAAATGTCAGAATTTTTTTCTAAAAGATTAACAGCAGAAATCAAAATATCATCATAATCTATAAGATTATTTTTTTCTAATTCGTTTTGATAATTATAGAAAAATTTTAAAAACCTTGACAGCCTCATTTCACTGTAGCCGCCTTTTTTCAGGGATAAAAGTTTTTTAATTTTTTCATTAGAATTTATGTTCAAATCTGCTCCGCTGAGTTTGAGAGTTGATATTGCCCTGTCAAAATCTTCCATGTCACTTTTATCGAGGTTTGAAGAGAGTGAGCGGATAATTGTTCCCCGTCTGCTGTCGTCACATATTTCAAAATCGGGATTCAGGCCTACTCTTTCGTAGTTGGAATTTTCTTTTAAAATTCTCAGGGCAAGTCCGTGAATAGTACTGATATTAGGGATTTTCCCTTTGTTTATTGTTGCACTTATTCTGTTTTTGAAGTTTCGTGCGGCAGATTCCATATAGGTAAGAACATATATATTTTCTGCATTAATTTTTCTGTTAAGAAGTTCTATTATCAGTGCCAGCAGAATTGTTGTTTTTCCTGCTCCGGGAACAGCTGAGATTGCCATTTTGCCTGACTGATATTCCAGTACGGGTTTTTGGTCATCTCTCGGAATAATTTTTACTGCTTTGTTATTATCCTCTTCGGAAATTTCAGAATTTTCTTCCACAAGATATTCTTCAATTCCACCATAATTTTCTATCCCCTGTGTATCAAACAGACTTGATAACCCTGTTACTTCTTCTGTGTTTAACATCAGTTTTCTTAATATTTTTGATGTTTTTTCTTTTGATAATTTTAAATTATCTTCAAGAGTGTAACTGTTTTTATCCCAGCTTTTTTGGAATACCCATGCATTGTAAAGCGGCCCTATGTCTGCTTTTATCCATTCTAAAGATGAGATATCGAGCCAAAACTGATATTTTGTTTTTATTTTGTTATCAATAATTTTTTGCGGGGTGGCTACGACAAGAGAGTCGGTTTCCAGCTGCAAAGTTGAGTATGCGTTTTCTGAAATTATTGAATTTTCAATCTGGGTTATTATGTTGTCCTCAAAAGAGTTATCTTTTTCTTTTTGAAAAACTTTTTCAAAATCTTGTAATTCTTTTAGGAAAAAGTTGAATTTTGAAAGGTCTTTTTTTGTTACTTTTTTAGCCAAATTTTTGTAGGTGTAATATGCTTTTTCAGATAGAGAAAGATTTGATTTTTTTAGTTTTTCTACTAACTCGCAAAACTTATTAAAATCAGAAAACTTTTCGTCTGAATTTATTGGCACAAGCAGGTTTTGTTCCTTGTAGTTTTCTAAAATTTTTCTGCAGTTTTTTATGGGAAGTCCGACATATTTTTGTAAAATGTGTCGTAATTCGTATTCGTCTGCGGCATTTATATTTTGTGAAAATTTATCAAAAACTATTTGAGATTTTTTGGATAATTTTAGTACGGTTAAAACAGCTTTTACAAGTGAATTATCCGCAAGTTTGTCGTTCCCTGTTAGGAAAACAGGGGTACAATTTTTTAATCTTGTGTCGAGTGTAACATGGAGCATTTTGTCCTGAATCGGGGTAACTACTGCAATATCTTTTGGTTTAACTCCGTTTTTTATCAGGTTATTTATCTGTTCAACGGCATATTCTGCCATATCAACTCTTTTTGAGAGTGAAAAAAGTTTTATATTGTCCAGTTTATTTTTTTCGCCGTTTATTATGTTTTTTGTGAGCTTGTTTATGTTCTCGTTTTCTTGGGTTTCGTCAATAAAATCTTCTTTAAAAATTTCTTTTAAAATATATTGTGATTTTGGTTCTGCGCAAAGATATCCTCGTCTTGTTCCTCCGTCTTTGTCAAACAAAATCAGTTTATCTTTCAGCTGAGGCGCTATAGTTTTTAAGAAATCATAAAAGAGCGGGGTGAGTTCATCGCAGTCCTCGGCTATCAGATAATTTATATTTTTAAAATAATCGGTATTTTTATAAATATGTGTAAAAATTTGCGCTTGTCTGATATTATCAAAGGTTCTGTATTCAATAGTTTTAGCCTTAAGTTTTTGTATAATTTTTGTGGCATCTTCTCCAAAAGATTCGCCTAAAATTTTTGATTTTTTTCTGATTTCATCTGGGGTAAGGTTGTTGTTTGTTATTAGTGAATACCTTCTGAAGATTTGGTGTAAAAGTGATTTTTTTGAATTATATCCTTTGACTTCGTCCTCTTTTATTATTTCTTTGAGTAAATACTGTGATACTTCCAGTCCTGACAGATTTGGGTTTATGCGGGTGTTTGTGTCTGATATTTTCGGTTCTAAAATTCCCCAGTTATCAATGACGGAATTATAAATAAGTCCGTTAAATGTATTGATTTTAAAATCGCTCAAATTGTTTATCTCTGCGGATTTCAGGATGTCTGATATGACATCTTTTTTTGAAGTCGCATTGAAGGCTATTACCAGAATATTGTTTGGTGAAACTCCCTCTTTTATCCATTCGGTATATTTTTTTGCGATTATTTTTGAATTATTTTTATCAGAAATTTTATTGATTATCATAATTCTATTTTATCATAATACGCGTCAAATATGGCGATATTGTAAATATTATTACCTCTATTACATTTAAGCAGAAACTTACCCTATACATTTACCCTCTTGCTTAAAATTTCTTTTGAATATATTATAGAGATATATTTTTGGTCAGTACATTTTATGAGGATCTAAATATGGGTTTATTGAAAAGAACAGCGACAATCGCTAAGGATGCAGATTATCATCAGGAGATAATTAATGCTGCAGGTGAAATTTACAATTATTTGTCAGGAAAAGGTGAAGTTCCTATCTCAAAAGTGAAGAAGGATGTAAAATTACCGGAAACTTTTGTAGATATGGGCTTAGGTTGGTTATCAAGAGAGGACAAACTTGAATATACCAAAAAAATCAGAGCAATTTCCGTAAAACTCAGATAATTGTGGTAAAAGAATATTGATAGAGAGGGGCAAATTTTGTCCCTCTTTATTTTTCCAATTCTGTGTGTATATAATTTGCAAGCCCTTTATATATCGCCATAGCAGATGTTTTGGCGAATTTTTTGTTTTTATATATAGCAACATCCTGCGGATTCACAAGATAGGCAAGCTCAACCAGTGCCCCTATGTATTCTGTCGGTCTTATTACTGCATAACTTGCCTGAGATGACCCCCCATCAACGGTTTTTAAGTCTTGAGATATGGTTTTTGAAAGTGATTTCGCCAGATTTTTTGATTGGGGATTGAAATAAAACACAATAGACCCTCTGTTGAGATTTGGGTCATCGGATATCGGTACTGAGTTAAGGTGTATGCTGATAAATATCAGAGCATCTTTATCCTGTGCAAATTTAACTCTGTCATTTAGCGATAAAAAGCAGTCTGTTTCTCTTGTCAGATATACATCAAAATTGTGTGCCTCAAGTATTTTTTTTAGTTTTAGTGCGACATCAAGGTTCAGAAATTTTTCCTTATCTCCTAAACATCCGATTGCGCCGTTTTCGCTTCCGCCATGACCTGCATCTATTACTATTTTTACATCACGGTTAGAATAACTTTTTGAAATCGGATTTTTCTTCATCGTTATATAGAGAATGTTATTTTGCATACAAACGGAATATCTTGGAAACTTTTCGAGATTGTATTCCTTTGAATAACATTCGTCAGGGGTGTCAAGATTATAGACGGTCACAATAAGTTTGTTATCGTCTGCTACTGCACTATAAGGACAGTTGTCGCTTAATTCAATAACGGTAGTTGTTTCTTTTTTATTTTTGATTTGGTTAGTATCGAGAATAGTTTGCGGTTTGTATGAAAAAATTTCTTCTTTGTTATCTTCTTCGGAGAGAGTTAAATCATTTGTGAAAACCCACGCATAATTATCTTTTGTGAGGTATACCCTTGAAAATTCGTTTGTTTGTCCGTCAATAACAACTTTTGTATTTTCGGGCAGGTAACCGAGTCTGTTCATTCCCTTATCTATTGGCGTACTTCTTAAAACAACTCGGTCTTTTATTGTTTTATAATATTTTTTGTCCTGTTCTATAAATTGGTTGTGTGTTTTTTCTGTTACGGGTGAAACTCTTGTTATCGTATATTTTATCGTTTCGGTATTTATAAGCCAATCTTTTTTTTGTATTGCGAAAATATTTTCGCCTTCCTTCAGCGGGAAACAATAGCTGAAAGCTCCTCGTTTTTGTGGCTTTATGGGGATACCGTTTATAAAAATTTTTTCATATTTCCCTATTTTCCCCGAGAAAAATATTCCGTTTTCGCTCACGGTCATATCATTCTGCTCGGGGTGGGTTATTGTCAGTGCATTTGCCGGTGTGCAAATCATCAATATCAATATAAAAATACAGAATAAAAGTTTATTATATTTCATCTATAATTTACCCTAAAAAAGTGGTTTACGGTTAATCTTAACCTCTGTACATGTCCCTTCGCCGCGTGTTACAAACTGTGCGCGTCTGTCATATTTTGATGCGTAAGCGTAAATTTCGTTAAGGGTTATTTTGTGGCTTGCTCTGTTATAGACGAGTCTTGTATCTACAATATCTGAAAAGCTTACGGCCCTTTTAGAAAAAATCAGAGTAGAGTCTGAAAATTCGTGCACATCAAGCGGAAGGTTGTTTGCATCATATACCCCGTGTAAAACCGTATCCACAATGAAATATCTGTCTATAAAATAACTTCTCATTACCTTGTTTGTTAACATGTGGACTGCAGATATTTTTATTTTGCAACACAAGACATACTGTTCTGCTTTTGCAACAGTACCTGCAATTAAAAAAAATAATAACAAAACAAGTATAACAGGCTTTTTCATATATTTGCCACCTGTAATTACTATACAACAGATTTCAAAATTATGGAATAAAAAATATTTATTAAAATTTATATCAAAATTTAGAAATATAATGAAAAATGATTAAAAATATTGTATAATATAAGTAGATAATAGAGTAAAGATTGACGAGGTTTTAACAGGATAGCAGATATGAATATTTAGCGAGTTTATACTTGTTATTCGGAGTATGTCATGAAGAAAAAAAAGACTCTCGTGAGAGAATTATGTACAATTGTTGCTGCAGGACTTATTACTTTAGGTGTAAATTCTGTTGGTTCTGTTGCGTTTTCTGACGAACTCCATAATGTAAATGTTGATACCTCTAATATCGAAAGAAGTTATGTTTTTGATTCGTATAATGACATTCTCGAAGCTGATATAACCACTGGTGTGACTGCTCCGTATTTGATGTCTGTTGTCGGAAGAATTAGTGATGACAGACTTACTACCTCAACAATCGATTATCTTTCTCAGTATTCGGGCTTTACTGTCGGTAACGAAATAATTTTGAATTTCAGAAACCTGACTATTCAAAATGCATTGTCTGTGGGGAATGGTTCTGTTGTCAACAATTTAGGAAGTGTGACCTTCAATAATGTCAGTCTGATAGGGAACAAGGTTTCAAACCCGACTGCCGCTGTTTATGGCGGGGCAATTTATAATGCGGGAGATATGACTTTCTCGGGCAATCTTTTAAACAACTCTGTTGAATCAACGGAGTCTAAAAACGGTGGTGCTATTTATACTTCAACCGATATGAAGCTTCTTGCTGACGGGAATGATTATCTTATCAGCGGGAACAAAGTTACAACGGATGGGGTTACAAAATCTCAGGCAATATATGTCGGAGATATAGATTCAACCCTGACGATTGAGGCTAAAAACGGCGGTTCGTGGCAGATAAACGATATTATTGATGGTGAAAATGAACGCATCAGCGGAACTTATTATCGTTATAATGTTGATATTACGGGCGATATGAATAGTGTCGTTACCCTCAAAAACGATATTAAAAACGCAGATGTTACCATAAAAGATGTAAATTTGTACATTTCAAACAATACATTTGAATCCTCTGATGTAAGTATTAAAGGTAATACGGTTATATCTACGGCTGATAACAGTATCGGGCAGTATAATTTCTTTGCTTTGAATACAGATTTTGAGGGGTCAAACCCTAATTTTGAATTTGAAGTAAAAGATGGAGATAATTACGATCAAATTGTGATTGGTGCTCCGTCAGCGGGGGCAATTAAGGTTTACAATATAATCTTTACTGACGGTATAAAAGCAGGCAGTTACCGCTTTTTAAACTCTGATCCTGCAAATGTTAATAATGCATATTTGGTTTTAGAATCAGGTTTGACAACGGATAAAGGTTATTTCACTAATGTTAATCCAACCCTGAATTGGGATGCTGAGGTTCATAAATATTCTTATGATATGGAACTCACAACTACATCTTCATATCACGATACGGTGGATGTCAGCGGGTTTGCTGATGAAGGCAGACAAGATAACCTGATGGCTTTGAATACATACAGAACAACTTATGCAAGAACATTTGTTTTCAATTCTGAGGCGGATGAATTTGTTGCGGTTTCCGATAGCGGTGAAAATGCAAACCTTTCATCACTTACAATAAGAGGGGTTTCGGAAACTCAGGGTAATTATTCAACAATAAACTATGACGGACATACGGGTTTTGATTTCAGCGTGGGTTCAAACATAATCGTTTCTGATGTTTTATTTAAAAATGCAACCACAACAGGAAACGGCGCCGTATTCAATATGGACGGTTCAAACTCTGTTTTGTCATATACAAACGGGAAGGTTGTATCAAATACTTCAGCAGGAAACGGCGGTGCGTTGTTTATAACGGGCAACTCGTTTATGAATGTGGAAAAAGTTGATTTCATTTCAAACTCTGCCGAATCAGGCGGTGCCATATACATATATTCAACAGGAAACGGTGCACCATTTATAACAACAATTGAAGGTGATTTTACAGGAAACACAGCATCAAATCTCGGTGGTGCAATAGTTAATTATACAGATTTTTCTCAGGGAGAAGCTCGTTCTCTTATTTCCGTAATGAGCGGGAACTTCACGGAAAACAGTGTTTCTGCTGTCGGTAAAGATGCGTGGGGCGGTGCAATATATAATACATCTGAAATTCAGCAGATGTCAGGTGATTTTATCGGAAACAGTGCAGCTTCAGAAGATAAAAATGCCTATGGCGGTGCTATTGCAAATATGTATATAGACAGAGGAATCCAAAAATACAGAGGTGTTATTTCAAATATTGTATCTTCCTTTAAAAACAATTATGCATCTGCCGAAAACGGTACTGCGCTTGGTGGTGCAATATATACTGCAAGCAGTATGACCTTCAATAATGACGGTGGTACAATGGAATTTAGCGGAAACTATGTAGAGGATGCTTTGGGCAAACGCTCAAATGCAATTTTTGTAGATACAACGCTGGATTCTAATGTTGATAAAACTGCTCTGACATTTAATGTTTCAAACGGTGGAACTTTAAACATTTTTGACGGGATAGACGGCGGAAATGTTGTTGACGGAGTTGTTACCCGTGGCGGCGGAACGACCTTTAATATGTACATTACAGGCGGTGAAAACGGCGGTAATGTTGTTATAAAAGATGTAAAAGATTATACGACCGGTGAGGCCGTTAACGGAATAGTTAACGCAAATGTTAATATTGTTGGATTAAATGTTAAAATCGGTTCTAAAACTTTTGCAGACGAAAATACATCTTTAAGATTTGAAAACTCAGTCTTTAGTGCGTTAGACGGGGAATATGTTAATTATGAAATCAATAAACTGACGACAATAAACACCTCTGAATATTTGCTTGATTTCAGGGCATATAAAGTCGGTGATGAAGTTAAATTTGATTATGATACAATAACTGTCGGCCCTGAGTCTCTCGGTACAATCAGAATTGTAGATTTGGGTATTGACCGTGACGAGTTGTTTGAAGTCGCAAACTATATCGCTAAAAATACGGAAGACGGTTATGTAATAAAAGAAATTCTTACGAGAGTTCCTGACGAGAACGGAACAACAGGTGAAGTCTGGATTGATTTACAGTATGAAATCGAACGAAACCCTGAATACACAACAATTAAAAAAGATTATAAAACAGGTGAGAACCAATATACCGTTCAGGATAATTCTTTTATAGGTACAATCGGGTTTGCGCTGAATAGTACAAAAGACTCTTTCATAATCGGTATTTTGACAAGAGAAGATCCTTTGAGTGCAATTAATGAGTTTACAGATGAAGATATTCTTACAGAAAGAATCTTTAATATGACCTCTGAATTATACACTTCTAAAGCTGATATCGGTACAACTGCAATCGGTTCTCTGACAGTAAACGGGAATAATGCCGCATTTGATATTTCAAACAAAAAGGGCTTTTTGCTTGATGATAACAGAACAAAATTGACGGTTAATAACCTCACTATGAGAAACGCAATTATAGCATTTGAGTCTGTGGCAGAAGATGTCCCTGCTACTGATCCGAGCGGAAATCCTTATTTTAATATAGTTCTTAACGGTGTTGTATTGACTGAGAACGAAGAAGCAATATCAAATTTAAACGGCAGAGTGAAGTTATACAACACGGAAATATCTGTTCCTGATACGAAACAAAATACCATAAGAAACGATGATTATATTTATGTAACCTCTGACAGTGACAAATCTTCCAAACTATTCAGTTCTTTGAAGAATGACGGGTTGATTGAATTGTCGGGGAACACATATATCGGTATGGATGAATACAATCTTGTCCAAATTTCGGGTGTTGGTAATATACAGACGGATGACAGTGCAATATATACCGATATGAGATTTGCAAGACTTGTGAATTTAGCGCAGGATGGCGGCTCAAATTCGTTCACCCTCAATTCGGGAACATTAACTATCGGTCGTGATACTTTTGCAAATTCTGTATTTACTGCAAATCACGGTACGATTGATTTATCAATGTCCCCTGATGATAAAATGAGTGTGATTGACCAGCCGTTTAACATTATGACTTATCACTCGGACGAAACTGCTGATGCAAACTTTATAATCGATATTGATTTTTCAAGTGAAACAAGTCCTTCCGATGTTATAAATCTTGGTGATGATTCAACAGGGGTTGTCCGTATTCTGAAGATTAACGGGTTTGAAACCATAGGCCCGAATACTCCGGTAAGCAAAAGTACAATGAACAGAGTGATTGCTGTTCTGAATGCTCCTGCTGCGGTTACCCTTGATTTGGCAACGGCACTGGACGGGCATGATTTTTATAAATTCTATGTTGACTGGTATGATTACACATTAACCGATGATTTCTTTATCGGGGAAGTGCATTTGAGTGCAACAGACAGAGGAGTCTTAGTTCAGAAAGATCCTGTTTATGACGGTATTGTTGAGTTGAACCAAATGTCTAAATATCCGGGTGAAGTTGATATGGGACATCCGAGAAAATTCATTCTTACAGAACCGCGTATGAGTGCAGATAACGAATATGAAGTTCCTTTGAATATCGGAAAAACCGCTCCGGGAATTTATACAATTACTGCCTGTGATGAAATAAAAGCATTAGGTGAACGCGCTTATATAAATATGAAGTACAGTGATATGAACTTCGGCGGTTTTGAAATAACTACATCTGATAAAACGACTCTTACACTTGACAGTGTAGTCTTTCATAATGCGGGAACAAACGGCCGTAACGAATACGAGCCTATTGACCATTCAATTATTCAGGACTATACCTACCGTGAAGAGAAACGCGGGTCTTTCATATTTATGGATTCAACAAATATAGAAACAACGGCAATAGTAATAGACTCGCTCATTCAGGATAACAGTTCCGAAAGTTACGGTGGTGCGATATATTCAAAAAATAATGTAACTATAATAGCAGAAAACTTAGATACTGTTTTTGCAGGCAATATGCAAAATGCTAATGACTTATCGCCTCTCGGAACTCCAAATGATATTTATATGGGTGTATACAGAGAACAAACCCTTAATCTGTGGGCGAGAAACGGGCATGCAGTAAGACTTAATTCGGGTCTTGAAACAGAAGAAGGTGCTCGTCTTACACTGAATATAAATGACGGTTCTGAAGATAGCGGGCTTGTCAGAGTTGTTTTGCGTAAAGATTTAGGTTCTAAGGCTGAACCGATTGTTGCGTTGAATTTGAACGGCGGTGTGTTTGATATCAATGATTCATTTATGACCACAATTCATGTTACGGATTTGACGGTTAATGAAAATACGGAACTGAATTTTGATATTGATTTGCAATCCGCTCAGTCAGATAAAATCTGGACTAATAAAGACAGGTCAAACAGGGGTCAGGGCAGAATTTTAGTTTCTGCGGATAACTTTAAATATGTTGACGGGGTAAAACCTTATGTTGAATCTACAAAGATTCAGCTGATGGATTTGCGTACCGAAACAAAAGATTTTCTGACCTTCTTTGAAAGAGATGAAGAAACAGGCGAAATTATATATACAGACGGCATTGTCCTTTATGAAGTTGATGATAAATACATATATGCCAAAATGGGCTTGAACGGATGTATTATAGTCGGTTACGATCCGGATTGCAGTGAGGATTCGTTAGTTAGTGTTCTCAGTAATACAAAGAATACAACATTTAAACTTGAAGAAGATAAAGTCCTGTATAACTACGGCTCTAGCGTATATGCAGGTATAATAAATGCTAAAAAGTTCAATATTAAAGGGGATGTTTATTCTGTTATTTCAACCCCTACATCAATAGAAGGTTTTCTTCTTAAAGATACCGGCAATATAAGTGCATCAAAGAAAACACTTTCCGCTTCTAATTTTGATATGAAGGGATTCAAGAGTGCATTTATCAATAACGGCGGTAAGATAAACATCAAAAATGTAAATCTTATATCAAATGAAACTGACGGAAGCGGCGGCGGAATAAGAAATTTAGCGGGAACAGTTAATTATAACGGTAAGAAAAGTAAATATGCTCAGGCTATAAATAACGTAGCATCAAACTTTGGTGCGGTTGTATACAATAACGGAACATATAATTCAAAATATGTAATGTACGGTAAAGACAAAGATAAAAAAGGTACATACGGAAATAATGCTTTTGTCGGCGGCGCGGTTTACACTACAGGAAAAGCGACAATTAAGAGTTCAATCTTCACAGATAACGATGCAGAGATTATGGCAGGGGCATTGTATACGGAATATATTACCAGCTTGTCTTCTGATACATTCACTTCAAATGAAGCACCTTTTGGCGGTGCAATCTATGTGAATGCTTTGCCGACAAGCAAAAATAAAATCAGTATTTCAAAAAATAATTTCTATTATAATAAAGCAGGTGAAGCGGGCGGTGCTGTATATGTAGAACAGGGTAAGGTTTCAATTTCAAAATCTAATTTCGGTTCTGCGGATATTACACAGGATAACGGAAATGAATCACAGTATGGTGGTGCAATTTATAATTCAACAAAAGCGCTTGAAGAAGAAAATGACAAATATAATGTAACCACAATTTCATCCTCAAAATTCGTTCAAAACGATGCATCTGAGGGCGGTGCGATTTATAATGCGGGCAAATTAACCCTCAAAAAGAACAGCTTCGGGCTTGCAGATAAGTCGGATAATCATTTCAAAAATACTGCAATTGTCGGCGGTGCTGTCTACAATATAGGTTTAATGACCGATAGTTCATCAAAATTCTATTATAATGAATCTTCCGATAGCGGTGGTGCTATCTATAACACAGGACAAATAGTTACTTACAATAAAAAGAATGAAATTACGGGCGGACTTAATTCGTCTAAGATAGCCTATAACTACGCAAGTTATGGCGGCGGGGTGTATAACGATAACCTTTTGGGCACAAGTAAAGCAAGCTTTACCGCAAACAATGCAATCAATGGCGGTGCAGTTTATAACTATACAAATGGAGATGCAACTTTAATCAGTTCAACCTTCTATCAAAACTCTGCAAGCGGAAGCGGTGGTGCCGTTTATAATACAGGTGTGATAAGAATAAATAAATCAACCTTCGGTAAAGCACCGACAAAGACTACTAATTATTCTAATATTGCGGAATCTCACGGCGGTGCAGTTTATAACTCAAATCTGGCAATGATTTCAGGTTCTAAGTTCCAGTATAATGTTGCTACAAACAACGGCGGCGCTGTATATACTAATGATAATTCCGTACTTTCAATAGATAATTCTACATTCAAAAATAATTCGGCTGAAAAAGGCGGAGCGGTTTATGTAGGTAAGAACGCATTTGTTCAAATTTCAGATACAAGTTTCACAAATAACTATGCAGATGTAGCAGGCGGTGCTTTGTATCTTGATGAAGGAAGTACAACAAATATATTTGCAACTAAGAAGAATGTTTCTTTCTCAGGTAATACCGTCGGGGATAATTTAGAATCTAATGCTATCCATATGGAAAATGCAACTTTGAATTTGCAGGCGGCTAAAGGTAAGAAGATTACCGTAAATGATTTTATAAGCGGTGAAGGTACAATTACAACTTCGGGTAATGTAATTATTAAAGAAGAAACTGCAATTGCTGAAGGAAGTGATATAACCTTTAATCATGAAGGTGACGGCACTCTCGTATTTAAAAATGAAGATGCCTTAAAAGAAATAAGATTGGCTTTAGCGGGTAATTCTCAGTTCTCTACCGCAAACAACAGAGTAAGAGTTTTATCGTTAGATACTTTGACTCTGAAAGATGATACGACGGCAAATGTGGCTCTCGATGCCGACTTAAAGAACGGAACAACAGATAAAATACAGGCACAGAATGTAGAAGGAACGGGTACATTAAATGTATCATCAATCAACCTGACATCAAACAGTAAATCACCTGTTGTATTGAAAGTGGGTGAAGATTCTGTAGTATCATCAGTAAGCGCAACAAGTGCCGAAACTGCAGAAGCAACATATAAATTAAAGACAAGTATGCGTAACGGAATGCTTACAACTGTTGCATACGGACAAAAAGCAAAACCATGTACTGTTGCTGCACCTGTTGCTGCACAACTTGGCGGATATTTAACCCAGATAAATTCGTATGATCAGGCGTTCATGAATATGGACATTAGTATGACTAAAACTTTGGCAGAAAGAAAAGCCGAGGGGGTAAATAAATATGCATACTCAGGTAATAATGTAACCTATTACCAAAACGGTATAAACCAAAACGGCAAAGGGTTATGGACAAGACCTTATGTAACCTTTGAAAGAGTAAACTTACATCACGGACCAAAAGTAAGCAGTATAAATTACGGAAACTTCTTTGGCGGT
>CACWZA010000027.1 GCA_902765215.1 uncultured bacterium
CCCCTCCCTACCCTCCCCCTATGTAAAGGGGGAGGGAGTAGTTGTAGAAATCTTTGATTTCTTACAAATACGGGTGAGGGTTAATTATACATTTACCCCAAAACAATAATTTATTTACAAATCCTGCTAATTATTATACAATCGTAAACGTGTTAGATTAGGGAACAACTAAAACCATGAGTAAAATCAATACAACTGACTCTGATCAATGGAGAGAGTCCAGTTTTAAAGCATTAATACCGTTTATTGTATTTGTCTTTTTCTACTTCGGATTCTCTATTGCGACAAAAGATTTTTCCAAAGTACCGATGACGGTTGCTTTTATAATATCTTCTGCCGTTGCACTAATACTGAACCACAAAGAAAAATTAAACAAAAAGATAGAAGTGTTTGCAAAAGGAATGGGGAACAAGGACATTATGATTATGTGTCTTGTCTTTATTTTGGCAGGTGCATTTGCAGCAACAGCAAAAGAAATAGGAGGGGTTGTTTCAGCAGTATCAATAGCGGAACACTTTATTCCGCCAAGTTTTATGATATCGGGATTATTTGTAATATCCGCCCTGATATCATTATCAATCGGGACTTCCTGTGGTACGATTGCAGCACTTGTTCCTATTGCGGTAACCCTTTCCCAAACATTTGGGTTTAATCCGTCAATTGTGCTCGGGGCAACTGTCGGGGGTGCTATGTTTGGGGATAACATATCTCTGATATCAGATACAACTATTGCCTCAACAAGAACCCAAAATGTTGATATGAGAGATAAGATGCTTTACAGCTTGAGAATTGTAATAGTTCCCGCACTTGTATGCGTTGTTCTCTATATGCTCCCTATGTTTGCACATATAACGGTTTCAACTATCCAACCGATAGTAAACCTTGATGCTTATATAAAAATATTCCCGTATGTGTTGCTTCTTGTACTCGGTGTAGCAGGTGTAAATGTAATGTTCTTACTACTTATCGGAACCATTCTGAACACCATAATCGGAATTTATTACGGTATATTTGATATATTCGGCGCTTTTACCTGCATTGGTGACGGTACGGTCAGCATGGCAAACACTCTTATCGTTGCAATGCTTGCCGGCGGACTATTGAAAATGGTCAGATATAACGGCGGGATAACTTATATCATAAAAGAAACCCAACACCTGATTACGAGCAAAAAGACCTGTGAAATCGGTATCTGTATCCTTGTCGGGATAATAAACCTGTTCACGGCAAACAACACAGTTGCTATTATAACTGCAGGCCCGATTGCAAAAGAAATTTCAATGAGATACGGTGTTAACCCGAAACGAACAGCAAGTTTACTTGATACAACCTCCTGCTTCATTCAGGGGTTGATACCTTACGGAGCGCAAATACTTATCGCAACGGGACTGGCTTCAGCAATAGGAGCAAGTTCATTTACCGTTATGAAAGGGTTGTTCTACCCCGCTCTGTTAGGAGTCGGAATTGCAACCTCCGTTGCACTAACAAAGAAATAAAAAAACTCGGTTATTTCTAACCGAGTTTTTTTGACTGTTAATCTATTACTAATCACGACGGCGCTTAATGCTGTTATTATTGTAGGTCTGATCCTTATCAATAAAATCACCGCCGCCATAGATAGTTCTGTGTGGAGCAAATTGGCTTGCACGATCTTTCACTAGAGCCTTTTTCATTGCACCCCAATATTCTTTAACGGCTTCTTTAGACGGCAACTCACCACGGGCTATATCACCATGCGCCCTTGACAATGAAGCCGCATCATCTCCGGAAACATAATCACCGTCACTATCTCTGTCAACCAAAGAAGTCGCTAAGACGCTTTCAGGTGAAGTTTTTGCGGTATGCGCCAACTGATACAAAAATTCCGTATCTTTTAAAGCCTGAGCACTTGTTCTGCCCATATTACCCGCATACAACATCTCAGATACGGCAACATCAACCAGGTGTGACATTACTTTTGATTGTTTACCGTTTTTATCGTTCAAGCCAAAGTCATTGTAGGCATTTTTAACCCAGTAAATCATTTCTTTATCTTTATAATTACCGTCATGAACCTGATCCATATATACAGATTCATTGTCACCAAATGCCAGTCTGGTTTTGATAACATTTCTTTCACTGCTGTCACAGGCTGCTTCAAGAGCTTTTTTCTCCTGCTGAGTCAAACCTTGTGCTGCTTCGTCGTACGATTTATTACCGTTTAAGACATCTTTCAAAGCACTCAAAACATTTCTTTCTGACTGAGTCATATTCTTTTCAGTCAACTGAAGTCCGATACGACCTGCCATATCCTCTAAAGCGATAGAAACATCACCTGAGAAATCAGTAAAGTTCTTATTTGCAGTTGCGTTTAAAAATCTCATACTGCTTGTGTTCAATGCCTTATAGAAGTTTACGACAATTTTTTCCTGATCAGGAGTAAACTGAACATTTGAAGAATCCAAAGTCATCAGCAAATCACTGTAATCATCACCATAATAAACATCATTAAACTGATCAATTGTTTTTGCGTTATTAAACTTTGTTGTTAAACTTTTGATTGCAGCAACATCTTCCTGAGATAAAGGTTCTTTTTTTGAACCGAATCCGTCGCCGATATCACCATCATTAAATCCGTATCCGAATGCACCTTGTTGTCTGCCGCGTGTACCTGAAACCTGTTCGCTTTCACCACTTTGATACAATAGCGGGTCTGTACCTTTTGGTGCTCCTGCTCCTGAAACTGAACCGCCATCAAAAAACTTTGCCATTTTACTACTCTCCTTTTTTAACTTCACAATATAACTAAATAAAGTAATATAGTTTTCCCTGATTTCAGCAAATTCAAAAAATGTTACATTTGTAACATTTCAAAAAAAAGCACAGTTATACCCTGCAGAATTATGCTTTTATAGACATAACACTTCTTTCGGTTCTGCCTAAAATCTTTCTTGATGTACTAGAAAGGGAATCATCGATTATTGTTTCTTTAACTGATTTTGAAACTTCTTTTCCAACATTGTTAGAAAGTCCGTACATACCAACACCAACGATTCCGCCGACAGTACCTGAAACAAAAGCAGAAGATGCTGTTCTCATTGCAAGTTCTTCAAAGTTGAAGTATTTGTCATCATCAAGCATTACATCAGTCATATAACTTGCTGAACCTGCCATTGCACCACATTCTGCACCACAGACAGCACCGTTTCTGACTGCTAATGATAACTTACCTGCTTTGATACCAACACCAACACCTGATGCAACTGCACTGGTTGCACCTGTAACGGCGCCTGAGATAGCGTCCTTAGTCATTTGTTTAGCATCGAACTCATCACCTTTAATCTTATTGGTGAATCTGTCAATCAGTTTGATACCTGTTTTCAATACTGCACCGACAGGAGCACCTATTAACAATGCTGCTGCCCAGCCCACAGGCCCTGATGCCAAACATGTTGCAACAGCGATAGCACCGATACCTGTTGCAATATTCGCACCTAAATCAGTCATATTATCTTGTTTTTTATCAAATTTTTCTATATACTCTACTGCTTCATCAAATGAAATTAATCCAAGTTTATATTTATCTAACATAGATTTGCAGTCAGATTCACTTATTCCCGAATTAAACAGCTCTTTTACTCCATTCCAGGCATTACCGATTATTCCCTGCTTTGCCTGAACAGAAGCAAATTTTGCATTTAAAGCACTTAATCCTGCTTTATCAGCACCGCTATTGAAATTTTGGGTAATTGCTTCTACCATACTAACTACATAACCTATAAATTAAATACACACACTAATAAAAAGTATTCTTTTTCAGTAAAATTGCTTTTTTATCCATGTTTGTTACAAAACATTACAAAAAAAATGCCCGCTTTTAAGCAGGCATTTTCTTATTTATATTCATTATGATTATGCTTTGTAATCAAGTTTTGCGCCGGTAGGCATTGAATCTGAAACAAATTCCGCATCTGCAGCTGATTTTTCAGCAATTGGTGCATACGGACTTGTGTATGCTGCTTCAGCTCTTTCATATTTAGGGAATGTTGCCTTATCGAGTTTCTTTAAAGCAGCTTCCAGTTCTTCCGGTGAATACACTTTTGCAGGATTTGTATATTCCCATTTTTCTATTTGTTTAACGCCGGTTTTAATACCTTTGTTGAGCATTTCTTCCCTGCCGGTGAAACTAATCTTATTAATCATTTCATTTTCTCCTTTAATTATCCTATATTTAACCTAAAAACCATAAATTAATATTTTGCTAGTGCCAGAATTAAAGTTTACAATAATTAATATTTTTTGTCCAGTAATAAAATAATAAATCATGCCTCAAAATCAATTGAAATAAAAAATCCTTTGTAATATACTGATAGTGTATAATCAACACTTAAATATGGAGAAAATTTTATGGAAACTTACGGAATTGAAAAATTAGGAATTAATCCTTCTGTAGCTTATCGTAACTTAACTCCTGCTCAATTAACGGAAGCAGCATTAAGACGCGGAGAAGGAAAATTATCAAAGACAGGTGCACTTGTTGTAACTACAGGTAAATACACAGGTCGTTCACCTAAGGATAAATTTATCGTTGATACTCAAGGTATTCACGACGAAATCGCTTGGGGTAATGTTAACAGACCTATCAGCAGAGAAGCATTTAACTCTATCAAAGAAAAAATGATTAACTACCTCAACGGTAAAGAAGTATTTATCTTTGACGGTTTTGCAGGTGCTGATAAAACTTATACTCAAAAATTCAGAGTTATTAACGAATTGGCAAGCCAAAATATGTTTATTCACCAATTGTTAATCAGACCAACTGCAGAAGAATTAGCAAACTACGGTGAAGCAGATTTCACAATCATTTGTGCACCGGGCTTCAAATGTGATCCTGCTGTTGACGGTACAAACTCTGAAGCTTGTATCGCTATCGACTACGAAGCACATACAATCATTATTGCAGGTTCTCAATATGCAGGCGAAATCAAGAAATCAGTTTTCGCTACTATGAACTATGTAATGACTAAGAAAAATGTATTACCTATGCACTGTTCAGCAAATATGGATCCTGAAACTCACGAAACAGCTGTATTCTTCGGTCTTTCAGGTACAGGTAAAACAACTTTGTCAGCAGACCCTAGCCGTAAGTTAATCGGTGACGATGAACACGGTTGGTCACCTGACGGTGTATTCAACTTTGAAGGCGGTTGCTATGCTAAATGTATCAACCTTACAGAAGAAAACGAACCTGATATCTACAACGCTATCAAGTTTGGTGCATTAGTTGAAAATGTTATTATGAACGACGAAACAAGAGAATTAGATTTCTTTGACGGTTCATTAACAGAAAATACCCGTGTAGGTTACCCTGTTGATTACATCAACAACTCAGCTATCCCTTCAATGGGCGGTATTCCAAAAGTTGTTGTATTCCTTACAGCAGATGCTTTCGGTGTTCTTCCTCCAATCTCAAGATTAGACAAGAATGCTGCTATGTATCACTTCGTAACAGGGTTTACTTCAAAATTAGCAGGTACAGAACGTGGTATCACAGAACCTGTTCCTACTTTCTCAACATTATTCGGCGAACCGTTCATGCCAATGGATGCTTCAGTTTACGCTAAAATGCTGGGTGACAAATTAGACAAATACGGCACTAAAGTTTACTTAGTAAACACAGGATGGGCAGGCGGTTCTGCATCATCAGGTGCTAAGAGAATGAAATTATCTTACACAAGAGCAATGGTTTCAGCTGCTCTTAACGGTTCATTCGACAATGTAGAATTTAAACATCACGACATCTTCAATGTTGATTATCCTACATCTTGTCCGAATGTTCCTGCAGAAATGCTTGATGCAAGAGGTTTATGGGCAGATAAGAATGCTTATGACGAAGCTGCTAACAAGCTGGCTCAAATGTTTGCTGATAACTTCTCTAAGAAGTATCCAAACATGCCTGCTGAAATCACAAATGCAGGTCCTAAACCATTAAGCAGAGTGTAATAACACAGTTATTTAACGAAAAAGCCTTTGGATAATCCAAAGGCTTTTTTTATTATACTTTTTTATAATAATTCGGGCTTAATCAGGAATTTTATAGCTTTACCTGCGATATGCTGTTTCATAGCAAACTCAACATCTTTTAACGGTAAAGTATCTGTTATAAGTTTTTCAACCTCAACCTCACCTGAGCTGATATAATCAAGTGCTTGTCTGAAATATTTAGGAGTATGGTGAAATACGCTCATCAGTTTAATATCACCATAATGCATCTTGGTCGTATCAAAGGTTACGGTAGAACCTGACTTACAGCCGCCAAAGAAATGCACCGTACCGCCCGGACGCACACAAGAAAATATGCGTTCCCAGATTTCAGGCAGACCGACACACTCTATTGCAACATCAAGCCCTCGTTTTTCTTCTGTATATTCTTTAAATATCTTTTCAGGGTTTTGATATTTACCTAAATCAATAATTTCATCAGCGTGAGCAAACTCATCAGCCATTTTTAATTTCAGCGGGTTTCTGCCCGCAACTATTACTTTAGCACCTTTTAACTTGGCAAGTCTTGCAAACATCAGACCGATAGGACCAATCCCGATAATACCTACTGTCTGTCCGGGTTTAATATCTGTTCTTTCCGCCCCGTGAACAACATTTGCAAGCGGCTCACAAAAAGCTGCCTTATCAAAACTCAGATTTTCAGGAAGAATCAAAGTGTTCTTCTTAACTATTCTTTCAGGAACAACAATATATTCAGCGTATGCACCGTTAAGCAAATCAAGATTTTCGCAGAGATTATACTCTTCTCTTTTACAGAAGAAACACTCTCCGCAAGGAGCAGAATTAGCACAGACAACCCTGTCACCGACTTTAACATTGTCAACACCATCGCCGACTTTTTCAACAACTCCGGCAAACTCGTGTCCAAACCCGGACGGGATAGATTTTATAAGAACAGGATGGCCGCGCCTGTAGGTTTTAACATCAGTACCACAAGTCAGGGCTGATTTGATTTTAACAAGAATTTCCCCTTTTGCCAATGGTTTTATACTGACATTTTCATCATATTTTATATTTTCCGGCCCATAGTATAATACTGCTCTCATATGTAATCCTTAAAATCTGATGTATGCTTTCATAATCTTGTTAGAAACGGTATCGTCAAACGCTTCCTGTATTCTGTCTAAAGTATAGACAGTTGAAAGGTTTTTAACATTTACTTCACCGTTTGTAAGTAACTGAAGTGATATTTCCAAATCCTGAGGTTTAGGGGAATAACTGCCTAATACTGTGAGTTCCTTATAATAAATATCATTGTTGTTATATGCTGCATTATTTGGAGTGCTTGAGAATACCAAAATCTTACCGCCAAGTCTGACAGACTCCAGTGCAACAGGGATAGCCGCATCAGCGCCTGATGTCATAAATACACAATCAACCCCGATATCACCCGTATGCGAATAAATGTGGTTATGAACAAACTCTAAATCAGAAGAATTAAAAGCATTAATCCCCAAATTATTAGCCTTAGCAATTCTGTCAGGCATAATATCACAGCCGTGAACGGTCATACCAAAGGCTCTCAAAGCCTGTCCCATCAATAAACCGATTGTTCCCAAACCTACGACTAAAACATTTGATAACGGAGACAAAGCAGCACGTTTAACCGCTCTGACGCAGCAACCGAGAGGTTCATAGAAAGAAACTTCCTCGTTAGATAGGTTTCTTGGTTTCAAATGAGTAACATAGTGAAGGTGTTCATCACTCAGGAACACATACTCACTAAATCCGCCCGGTTCAATATTTGTTTCCTTAAAGTGGTCACACATTGAATAACTTTTTCCTCTGCAGTATGCACACTTAAAGCAAGGGATGTGATGTGATGCGACAACCGTATCACCAACTTTGAACCCTGAATTTGAATTTATTTCAACAATCTGTGCAACAATTTCGTGCCCTAACACAGTTCCGTTGTTCGAAATATGTTCTCTGAACTTAACTATATCCGAACCGCAAAGACCACAACCGAGAACCTTTACAATAGCCCCCATTCTGTCGCCTAATGTAATAGTTTCTCTTTCTGCAACAACAATTTTATTATTATTAATTTCTGCTACTCTCATATAAAACCCCTTCTTCTGTTTATTTAATTATAGCAAAAAATACAACAAAGGGCATTTTTTAACCATACCGTAATATTTAGAGAAGATTCAGAGGCGGAAGCAATACAGAAGAAACATGTTTGCGTATCGGAGACCTGTACGGCTTATGCTCAGATACATAGCAGGTTTTCTCAAGCACATGTCCTTTTTCATCCTTTTTTACTTCAACAAAATAAGGTTTATTCTTCTTAGGAGTATAATCGTATGTTTTTTGAGGGGTTGTCTTATGGACAAATCTTACGACATCTGTATATTTTGTAACCCCGATATCAGGATCAGATGTTGTTCCTTTTTTATAATGTCTTGAAATAGATTTTAACTTACCTACATAATCAACATAAATTTCCGAAACATCACGGCCGTCACCGAAAACATGCTGAACCACAAGCCCTTCATCTTTATCTGATGTGATGAATACAAAATTAGCATCTTTTGTTTTATAAATTCTTTTCCCCGGACTAGCAGCGAGGTCATGCCCAACTGCATCCATATTGAGCTTTATTTTTTTGAGGCAGTCCTTTGCACTTGGTACCTTTAAACCAAGACAAATCATCAGATTTTTCGTAAGTTTCTTAAATGAATTCATAGTTGTTCCTGTTGATACTTGGTAAGAAAATACATGAGAAAAAATAATTTTGCTACTTTTTGTATTTTTATTACAAAAATTTTTATCCTTATATTTAAACATTGTAAATTTTTCATAAAAAATACGCAAAATTATATATTATGAGTTTTATACCATACATAAAACTAATCAGGAGTAACAGATGAATATTTCAGGAACATTTAACGGTATTTATAACAAAACAAAACTTTCAATGCTGTCAGGCGAGAAAGTAAAGGAAGTTACTGAATTGTGTGATGATATTGCAAAAAATACTTCATACAAGAATATAAAAATTGATGTTAAAGACAGAAATAATGTAAGGGTTATCGGAAGTAAGGAAAACAGTCAAAATTCTTTGACTATTGATATGGATTTTGCGAATAATATCCAAAACCAAGTTGAAAAGACAAAAGGTTATGTTTTTACAATTATTCACCCTTATAGAGAGTCTGTACAGGAAATCAGAGGGACTATTGACGGTGTTATGAAACGCGCCAGAACAACAAACATTGAGAAGAATAAAGAAGGAACAAGTTTCGTTAAAACGATAGATTATCAAAACTTTATAAGCGGGAACTCTTTCCGACGCGAAGAAACTCCTGACGGAGTAACTTTCTATCGAAATGTTAATGGTGATTTTATTAAAATGTTTACTAAAAAATAAGGAAGGAAAAATATGATTAATCCAATACAAAATATACATGATTACTACAAATACGGAAAAAAGGTTTATGAATCAGCAAACGGGAATGTTATTCGCAAAAAAGTTACAAAATCGTTATTCAGCAATTTTGATTCTGATATAGAAACGACAAAGACTGTTCTAAATAAGAATAATAAAGTTGTAAAAAGTCTGAACAGACGAGTTTATCAAACTGATAACGCAAGATTTCAACTCTTTAATGCCGAATATTATAACGAACTCGGTGAAAAAATATTAGGGAAATCCGTAAGCAAAGAATATGAAATTTCAAAAGGTGAAAAGAAAATAATCGATAACACAAAAGCACCTTGGGACTACACAATGGAAAAATTACCTAACGGAAAAACTAAATATGAAATATTGTATCCGGAGGTTACAACAATTAAAAACGGTGAAGTTCATACCTCACAAAAAAATAAAACATATATTGCATAATATATAATATAAAAAAGAGAGGCTGTATCGAATGATACAACCTCTCTTTTAGCTTATATAGGATTAGTAAATTTGAGATATTACTCCAATTTACCCCATTAACCTCTATACATTAGCAAGTTTCTTGCTTTCAATAACAGCTTGTGCAGCAGCAAGTCTTGCTTGCGGAACTCTGAACGGTGAGCAAGATACATAGTTCAAACCGATTCTGTGAGCATATTTAACAGAATCAGGGTCACCACCGTGTTCACCACAAATACCGCCAACTAAGTTAGAATTTACTAACTTACCTTCGTTGATAGAAAGTTCAATCAATCTGCCAACACCGTTTTCATCTAATGTGATGAATGGGTTAGAAGGTAAGATTTTTTGTTCTACATAGTTCTTTAAGAACTTACCTTCAGCGTCGTCTCTTGAGTAACCAAATGTCATTTGAGTCAAGTCATTTGTACCGTAAGAGAAGAACTCAGCTTCAGTTGCGATTTCCTTAGCAGTTAATGCTGCACGAGGAATTTCAATCATTGTACCAAATTTGTATTCAAGTTTGATACCTTTTTCCTGCATAACTTGTTCAGCAACAGCAACCAAAGTAGCCTTAGCTGTCTTAAGTTCGTTGATATGACCAATCAAAGGAATCATAATCCAAGGTTGGATGTGATGACCTTCCTTAGTCAAATCACAGCAAGCTTCGAAGATTGCTCTAACCTGCATTTCGTTGATTTCAGGATAAGTAAGACCTAAACGGCAACCTCTCAAGCCCATCATTGGGTTAGACTCAGAAAGGTTTTCAACGATTTCTAACATTTTTTCGTCTTCTGAATAGTCTTGACCTAAAGCACGCTTTGTAGCAACCTTTTCAATCAATTCTATCTTAGAAGGTAAGAATTCATGTAAAGGCGGATCTAAAAGACGAACTGTCAAAGGTTTGTCGCCTAATGCTTTGAACATTGAATAGAAGTCTGAATATTGCATAGGTAACAAGTGATCCAAAGCATCTTTACGAGCTTCTTTAGTACCTGCAATAATCATTTTTTGTACCCAAGGTAATCTGTCAGGGTCCATGAACATGTGTTCTGTTCTGCAAAGACCAACACCTTCAGCACCAAACTTCAATGCGTTTTCAATATCTTTAGGAGTATCAGCGTTTGCTTCAACTTTTAATTGTTTAATTTCGTTAACCCAGCCGAAGAATGTAGCGAAGTCAGAATCGATACCAGCTTCAACAAGCTCAATAGCGCCTTCCATAACTTCACCTGTACCACCATCAAGAGAGATGATGTCGTTCTTGTGGAATACAGTTCCGTCAGAACAAGTAATTGTTTCGTTAGCAAGGTCAATCTTAAGGTCTTCACAACCTGAAACGCAAGGTTTACCCATACCTTTAGCAACAACTGCTGCGTGAGATGTAGCACCGCCTCTTAATGTAAGAACACCTTGAGAAACTGCCATACCGTGAATATCATCAGGGCAAGTTTCAATTCTTACCAAGATAACTTTTTCACCTGCTTCACCTCTTTGTGCTGCTTCTTCAGTATCGAATACAATCTTACCTACAGCAGCACCAGGAGATGCGTTTACACCCTTAGAAACTTTGTGAGAGTGTTTAACTGCTGCAGGGTTGAAGCAAGGAAGTAATACTTGGTAAACTGAATAAGGGTCTACCTGCATAATTGCTTCTTCCTTAGAAATGATACCTTCGTTGAACATATCAACTGCAATTTTGATAGCAGCCTTAGCAGTTCTCTTACCGTTTCTTGTTTGAAGAATCCATAATTTACCTCTTTCAACGGTAAATTCCATATCTTGTACATCGTGATAACCTTTTTCAAGTTGTTTAGCGATGTCAACATATTGACGATAGATGTCAGGCATATCTGTTTCCAATTCAGCAATTTGTTTTGGAGTTCTGATACCTGCAACAACGTCTTCACCTTGAGCGTTTACAAGGTATTCACCGTAGAATTTGTTTTCACCTGTAGCAGGGTTTCTTGTGAATGAAACACCTGTTGCACAATCGTTACCCATATTACCGAATACCATTGTTTGAACGTTAACAGCAGTACCGTAATTGTGGTCGATTTTGTTCATATTTCTGTAAGCAACAGCTCTAGGAATGTTCCAAGATCTGAATACTGCTTCAATTGCTTCTTGCAATTGAATGTATGGATCTTGCGGGAATTCTTTACCTGTTACTTCTTTAATTGTTTGTTTGTAGATAGGAATCAAAGACTTCCAGCCTTCAGCAGAGATTTGTGTATCTTCTGTAACACCTTCTCTTGCTTTAACTTTTTCAACTTCTGATTCGAAGTATTTTTGTCTGTCCATTTCCCAAGCAACAGAACCAAACATAGTTAAGAATCTTCTGTATGAGTCATAGCAGAAACGAGGATTTTGAGTTAAAGCAACCATTGCTTCAACTGTTTCATCGTTTAAACCTAAGTTTAAGATAGTTTCCATCATACCAGGCATAGAAACTCTAGCCCCTGAACGAACAGAAACTAACAATGGATTAGTTTTGTCGCCGAACTTTTTGCCTGCCTGAGCTTCAACTTCTTTTAAATAATATTTAACTTCGTCCATCAAACCTTCCGGCATTTTGTTACCGTTGTTGATGTATTCCATACAAGTTTCTGTAGTGATAGTTAATCCCGGAGGAACAGGAAGACCTAAGTTAGTCATTTCTGCAAGGTTAGCACCTTTACCACCTAAGAGATTACGCATATCAGCTTTGCCTTCTCTAAAAAGCCAAACTCTTTTTTCTGCCATAATTTGTTTTCTCCTTTATTTTAATTCGACATATTTTTAAATATGTGCTCTAACTTTCTGTTTTATCAATAAAATCATACCATGAACATATTGAATAGCAAGCATTTGAGGGGGATAAAATCTTCATATTTTATCTGTGCTATAATTTTAGTATGCAAACATTTATTTTAGGGATAGCAATATTAATCTTTGGGTACCTTATTTACTCAAGATATGTTGAAAGCCAGCTAGTAACAACAGATGAAAAAACTCCGGCCGTTAAAGTCAATGACGGGGTAGACTATATTCCGCTTTCGGAAAAGAAAAACATGCTTATCCATCTTTTGAATATTGCAGGACTCGGCCCTTTGCTCGGAGCAATTCAGGGAATTTTATTCGGCCCGATTGCGTTTATTATAATTCCGCTCGGATGTATTCTTATGGGCGGCGTTCACGATTATTTTTCCGGAATGCTGTCTGTTAAAAATAACGGAGCTCAAATAACCGAACTTATCAGAAAATATTTGGGAAACACTTTTTATAAAATATTTTTGATTATTGTATCAGTATTACTGCTTCTTTTAACAACAGTATTTATATACACCTCGGGCGACTTAATCGCAGATAAATTCTTCGGGCTTACTGAATATAGCATTACAAATCCGATACTGATTATTATTTACTTTTTTATTGCTCTGTATTTTATTGTTGCTACACTGTTTCCGATTGATAAAATAATAGGCAGGTTTTATCCGATTTTCGGACTGCTTCTTATTATCGGTACAGGGTTAATATTTGCAGGATTTATTACAAACGGCATAACATTGCAAAACCTTGATATACACCATCTCAACACACACCCGCAGGGTTTTCACATTTTGCCGATATTCTTTATAACAGTTAGCTGCGGTTTACTGTCAGGGTTTCACTCAACCCAGTCAACTATAATTTCAAGAACAATTGCGTCTGAAAAATCAGGCAAAAAAATCTTCTACGGAATGATGTGCGTTGAATCTCTAATAACAATGATTTGGGCAGCAGGAGCAATGCATGTTTACTCTCACAACTTAGTTGCAAACAATCTTATCGGAAAAGTAAATGTATTGAACACTATTTCTGACACTTTTGTCCTGCCAGTTCTGACATTTGTTGTAACAATTGCAATTGTTGTATTGCCTGTAACATCAGGCGGTACTGCTTTCAGAGGGTTAAGAATGATTATAGCGGAAGCACTTAATCTTAGTCAGATAAAAATGATAAACAGACTGAAAATTGTTATCCCGTCAGCACTTTTGATGATTGGAATACTCATTTGGGCAAAAACAAACTCGGACGGCTTTTTCTTAATTTGGAGATATTTTAATCTCGTTAACCAAATGATTGCAATTCCAACCTTCCTCTACTCAACAGTTTATCTGTATAAAAATAAGAAAAACTATTGGATAACCCTCCTTCCGGGTATGTTCTATATATTTATAACCGCATTCTTTATCCTTAATTCTGAAATCGGGTTCAACTTCGGGTACAGATTATCTGAAATTCTTGCAATCATTGTCGTTGCAATCAGCCTTATTTATATGAAACTAACCCGACTCAAAGCGGATAAATAAAATAATACTTGATATTTTAGTATGGTTATGTGATAATAAGTTCCGTTGGATATTCCAATGACAATTGAATAAGTTTAAAACAGATGGCAAGGTAGCTCAGTTGGTGAGAGCGCACGGCTCATACCCGTGAGGTCGAGAGTTCGAATCTCTCCCTTGCTAATAAAAAAGAGATAGATTTTTCTATCTCTTTTTTATTTGTAACGGGTATGATGAGAACTCTGTTTAGAGTTCGAGCGACCTGTGAGCAGAGTGCGAAGGTCTTTTCTTTAGAAGAAACGAAGTTTCTGAAAAGAAAAACCACTCTGCCGAATAAAACAATTAGCTATTGTTTTATGAGAGGTAAATGTTTAACGCGAACAGGTCAAGACCAAGACAATCTCTCCCTTGCTATTTTTGTTTGCCTCACACATTATCAACAGAGTTCGAATCCCTCTCACAAGACAATAATTAATTGTCTTGTTCGGCAGAGTCTTGCTATTTTTGTTTATTTACCTCACGAGTAATCGCCGCCCGCTGCACGGCTCCCCTCTCTCTAAAACGATACTTAATCGTTTTAGTTCGGCAGTGTCCGTGAGGTCGAGAGTTCGAATCTCTCCCTTGCTATTTTTGTTTGCCTCAGCACATTATTAACCGAGTTCGAATCCCTCTCACAAGACAATAATTAATTGTCTTGTTCGGCAGAGTCTTGCTATTTTTGTTTGCCTCACGAGTAATCGCCGTTCGCTGCACGGCTCCCCTCTCACAAAAACGATACTTAATCGTTTTTGTTCGGCAGAGTCCGTGAGGTCGCGAGTTCGAGCCTCGTCGTTCCCGCCATTATTATTGAGTTTTAGACTTTTGATTTTTTAAAAGAATACAAAATTGTTCTAAAATTGTTCCAAGAGAATTTTTTTGTGCTAGAACTCGAAAAAAAGACCTGTTTACAGGTCTTTTTTATCGAGTAAATATTAAATTATACTATGTAGTGTTTAAGGAGAATTATTTATGAATAACAAAAATAAACTTGAGTACATCGCTAATAAGTTTTTCTGTGCCGCTTTTTCTTTAGCTAATTATAGTGGAACAAGGGGCAATGCTTTGGCGGATTTATTTGATTCCCCTTTTCTTTTTATGTTAAAGCCGGGGTTAGAATATCAGTTTGTTCCTGAAGATCTTGTAGAACATTTTAAAACTCTTGAAACAGAGATGAACATACTTGAAAAAAGACTTGAGAAAGAACGGCTAAAATTAATAGAAAAATTCCCGAGCCTTAAGAGAGATATAAATGCCAAAACAAGAATGTCAACTATTGCAGCAAAATTAAGACAGGGGGAAAGGACACTAAACATCATTAATAGTATTTGTTTTATTGCATTTGGACTGTGGGCATTAAAAGATAAAGATATATCTGATATAAACTTTGTGTCTATGATAGATTAATCTTAAGCCATAAATACATTATCCAGCATTTCGCTAACAATATGACTTGTGTTATCGACATCAATATATATATCACTTGTCGTTGAACTTTTGTTGTGTCTTAATATTTTTTGTCCTAATTTTGTTATATAATATCCTAATAAAGGAGAAAAAATGAAAACAATTGGCATTATTGGTGGTATGAGTTGGGAAAGTACGATAGAATACTATCGAATAATAAATGAATTAGTTAATAAAAAACTATCAGGTTTACATAGTGCAAAATTGCTTATTGAGAGTTATGATTTTGAAGATATAGAAAAATTACAATCATGTGAAAACTGGGAAGAACTAACAAAAATACTAATTCATTCTGCTAAAAAATTAGAAAAAGCAGGAGCTGACTATATTGCGATTGCAACAAACACTATGCACCTTGTAGCAGAAGAAGTACAAAAAAATATTTCAATCCCCATTATTCATATAGCAGAAGCTGCTGCAAATTATATTAAAGATAAAAATATTGGTACTGTTGCATTGTTTGGCACGATATATACCATGACAAAACCTTTTTATAAAGATAAGCTTAAAGAATTGGGAATTAATGTGATTATTCCTGATGCTCAACAGCAAAGTACTATTAATATAATCATATATGATGAATTATGCAAAGGGATAATAAAAGAAACTTCCCGCGAAAAAATCATTGATATTATGAAAGACTGTATAAACAAAGGTGCAAAAGGCGTGGTATTGGGATGCACTGAACTTCCAAATATTATTAAAAATGCAGACATTGAAATTATTAATACAACCGAAGTTCATTGTAGAGAAATTGTTAAAAGAATATTGGATTAAAATAAACAATTATTGTTGGTACGGTATTATTTTAAATTTGATAATTTAAAATAATCAATATCTTTGTTAAAATTATCAAACCAAATGTTCATTTACGGCGAGCCTCGTTCCTCCATTGGCTCATTCTGTAAAGTCACGGTTTAAAAATTTTTTTGATGCAAAACAATACTTAATTGTTTTGTCAGACCTCTATATCGTGATATATTTCCCGATTATGAATTTAATCGTGACAGTTTGTCCTTGTTTATAAAATCTTAATATCCCTTTATTTATAATAATATTGACAGAAAATTTTGTGCGTAATACAATTTTAATTAAGGAATAAAATCACTATTTAAAAAGGAGATATATTATGCCAAAAGTATTGGAAAAGAAAGAAAAGAAAAATTCAAAATCAACTGGAGTGGTAAAAAATGAAAAGAAAGGCGCTAAATTAACCGGTTTAGTTGATAGTGTAGAAGCCTTAAATGATTTATTAGACAGAGTGAAAAAAGCTCAGGAAGAATATTCAAAATTTTCTCAGGAAGATGTAGACAGAATTTTCAAAGCTGCTGCTACTGCTGCAGATAAAATGAGAATCCCTCTTGCAAGAATGGCTGTAGAAGATACAGGCATGGGCGTTCTTGAAGATAAAATTATAAAGAACCACTTCGCATCTGAATATATTTATAACAAGCATAAAGGTGCAAAAACTTGCGGTATTATTAGAACTGACAAAGAAAATGGTATTAAAATTGTTGCTGAACCTCTCGGTATTTTAGCAGGTATTATTCCTACAACTAACCCGACTTCAACAGCCATTTTTAAATCTTTAATAGCATTAAAAACAAGAAATGCTATTGTATTTTCACCACACCCGCGTGCAACTAAATCTACTATAGAAGCTGCTAAAGTTGTTCTTGAAGCCGCAGTTGAAGCAGGCGCTCCAAAAGATATTATCGGCTGGATTGATACTCCGTCTATGGAATTATCAGATGCTTTATTGCACCACCCAAATATTGCTTGTATTTTAGCAACAGGCGGCCCCGGTATGGTTAAAGCATCTTATTCATCAGGAAAACCTGCATTAGGTGTTGGCCCCGGTAATACGGCGGCTGTTATTGATGAAACTGCTGATATCAGAATGGCTGTATCTTCTATTCTTATGTCTAAAACTTTTGATAATGGTATGATTTGTGCTTCAGAACAATCTGTTATCGTTGTTGATGATATTTATGAAGAAGTTAAAAAAGAATTTATCTATCGTGGGGCATATCTTGTTAAAAAAGAAGATGAAAAGAAAATGGTAGACCTTCCGTTTATCGATCCTGCCAGAGGAACTGCTCACCCTGCAATTGTAGGTCAGCCGGCTCACAAAATTGCAGAACTTGCAGGATTTTCTATCCCTGAAGATTCAAAAATTCTTCTTTGCGAAAGAGCAAAACTTGACTGGAACGATCCGTTCTCAAGAGAAAAATTATCACCGATTTTAACTATGTATAAAGCTAAGTCTTTTGAAGAAGCAGCTGATATGGCATACGAATTGGTATTAAAAGGCGGAGCCGGTCATACATCCGTTCTTTATACAGACGAAAGAAAATCTGAAAGAATCAATGCTTACGCTGAAAAAATGCCGTCTTGCAGAATTTTAATTAACTCACCATCTTCACAGGGTGGTATAGGTGATTTATTCAACTTTAAACTTGAACCGTCATTGTCTTTAGGTTGCGGTTCTTGGGGCGGTAACGCAGTATCAGGAAATATTGGTGTAGAACATTTATTGAATTATAAAACTGTAGCTGAAAGGAGAGAAAATATGTTATGGTTCAAAGTTCCTCCGAAAGTTTATTTCAAGAGAGGTTGTTTAGATTTGGCTCTTAGAGAATTAAAGGGTAAAAAGAGAGCATTTATCGTAACAGACCGATTCTTATTCAATTCGGGTGCAGTTGAAAATATTACTAAGGTATTAGATGAAATCGGTATTGACCATCAGGTGTTCTTTGATGTTAAACCTGATCCTACAATTGCAACAGTGAAACAGGCAATGGAAATTGTTAAACCGTACGAACCTGATGTAATTATTGCGTTAGGCGGCGGTTCTCCGATGGACGCAGGTAAAATTATCTGGTTATTATATGAACAACCTGATACAAACTTTGCCGACATCTCTATGAGATTTATGGATATCAGAAAGAGAATTTGTCAAATTCCTGATTTAGGACAAAAGGCTACAATGGTTTGTATCCCTACAACATCAGGTACAGGTTCTGAAGTTACTCCGTTCTCAATTATTACGGATGAAAAAACTCATTACAAATACGCAATCGCAGATTATGCTTTAACACCTAACATTGCAATTGTTGACCCGAACTTCGTTGACGGCATGCCAAAAGGTTTAACTGCTGCATCAGGTATTGACGCACTTGTTCACTCCCTCGAAGCGTATGTATCTTGTATGGCAACAAACTTTACTAATTCAAATGCTTTAGAAGCAACAAAATTAGTATTTAAGTATTTGGCTCGTTCATACAAAGAAGGTGCTAATGATCCGATTGCCAGAGAAAAAATGCATTATGCGGCAACTATTGCAGGTATGTCATTTGCAAACGCATTCTTAGGTTTGTGTCACTCAATGGCTCACAAACTTGGTGCTATGTATAACATTCCGCACGGTGTTGCTAACGCACTTCTTATAAGACAAATCATCAAATTCAATGCGGTAGATAAACCGACTAAACAGGCTATATTCCCGCAATACAAGTTCCCTTGTGCCAAGACTAAATACGGTCAAATCGCTGATGAAATTGGCTTGGGCGGTAAGAATGATGATGAAAAGGTTGAATTATTGATTAAAGCAGTTGATGAACTTATGACAGAAATCAACTTACCGAAATCAATTAAAGAATTCGGTGTTAAGGAAGATGAGTTTATGGCTAACTTGGATATACTTGTTGAAAGAGCATTTGACGACCAATGTACAGGTGCTAACCCAAGATATCCTCTTATGAGCGAAATCAAGAAAATTTTCCTTGATGCATACGAAGGAATAGTATAGAAACGGATTTTGTCTAAATTGGTTCAGGGGCTCTGCTCTGCCAAACTCTTGCAGAGCCCTTAGCCGTTTCTTTTTTTAGAAAAATTTTGTATAATAAAAAATATAGGATTAAAAAATGAATATTCCTGAAAAGGTTATAAACAGATTAACAATGTATCATTTTATACTTGAAGATATGAGAGAAGATGAAAAATATGTTTCAAGCACAAAGTTTGCTAATCTTTTGGACATAGACAATTCTCAGGTAAGAAAAGATTTAAAATATATTGATAATCAGGGTAAATGCAGAGTAGGATATGAGGTAAAAGAACTAAAACGCAAAATAGAAGAATGTTTGGGGTTTAAAAAGACAAAAGATGTTTTTGTTATAGGTGCAGGGAATTTAGGCACAGCTCTTGCCAAGTATGACGGTTTTAAAGATTACGGTTTAAATGTTCTTGCAATGTTTGATAAAGATCCTAAAAAAATCGGAATAACTATTAACGGAAAAGAGGTTTTTGATATTTCAAGAGTCGGAAATTTAGCTTCACGGCTCGGTGTGGAAGTCGCTATATTGACAGTCCCGAGAGAATATGCTCAGGGTACGGCAAATTATTTGGCGGGGGCAGGTATTAAATATATCTGGAATTTTACAACTTGCGTACTTGATTTGCCAAAAGATGTAAAAGTTTGGAACGAAAATTTAATAAGCAGTTTTTTACAATTCACAGTTAAAGATAAGGAAAATTAACATGACAACAGAAATAAAAATATGTATGGGAAGTGCATGTTTTGCAAAAGGTAATCAGGAAAATCTTGAATACATAAAAGAATATATTGAAGAAAATAATCTTGACTCAGAAATTACGATTACAGGTGCTTTATGTGAGAATAAGTGTTCTGAAGGTCCAAGAATTATAATAAATGACAAAGAATATACAAATGTTACAAGAGAACAAATTAAAGAAGTATTGGATTCGTACAAAAAAATAATTGAAATGAACTAAGTGTTTACTAAATATTAATGGAGTGTTATATGGAAAAGCAATATCCTGTTTATACTTTGAAAAATGAGTGTAATGACTGTTATAAGTGTATTAGAGGTTGTCATATCAAGGCTATCAGAATACAACAAGGTTCTGCATCAGTTATTAATGAAAAATGTATCGCCTGCGGACATTGTGTCCAGATTTGTCCTGCGGGAGCCAAAAGAGTCAGAAACGACATTGATATTGTTAAAACACTTATGCTTGCAGGCAAAAAAGTATATGTTTCACTTGCTCCAAGTTGGGCAGGGGTTTACAATATTCCCAAAGAAAAAATGATAGCAGTTCTGAAGAAACTTGGTTTTGAGGGGGTTTCCGAAACAGCATTAGGGGCTCAAGAGGTTTCTATTCAAACCGCTAAAATGTTGAATGAAGCAGATAAAGGGCTATTTATATCCTCAGCCTGTCCCGTTATTGATGATTATGTAAGACTTTACAAATCTGAATTTGCCAAATGTATAACCCCTGTTGCTTCACCTGCTTTAACACATTGTGCGTTATTAAAAGATATGTTGGGTGAAGATATAAAAGTTGTATTTATAGGACCATGTATTGCAAAGAAAAATGAAGCGGATGAACATCCTGATTTAATGAGTGCCGCTTTAACATTTGACGAATTAAACTATTGGATAAAAGAAGAATTTATTGATATTAAAAATGTTGAAATTTCCGAATCCTGCAAATTTGTACCGGAAAGTTCTTATGAAGGGGCATTATATCCATTAGAAGGCGGAATGAATGAAACAATAAAAAGAGTAGGTATCGATAAAAATGATGTTACATTTATTGCGGTAAGTTCACTCGAAGATTTTGATAAATCATTGCAAAATATAAGCCCTGACAAAGTAGAGAATAAAATTTTTGTCGAAGCATTAGGCTGTTCAGGCGGATGTATAAACGGGCCTTGTCTGTCCAGTGAAAAATCAAGAATACTTATTACCTCTGATATTTATGCAAAAACTCAATACAGAGATAATGTACCAAAAGAGCCTAGAAAAGTTGTTGAAATGGAATATTCACCAAAACCTGTTGAAAAATTAGAATATTCAATGGAGCAAGTATCCAATGCGCTCAAAAAAATAAGCAAACATTCTGAGGATGATGAATTAAATTGTTCGGGTTGTGGTTATTCAAGCTGCAGAGAATTTGTAAATGCGTTAATTGCAGGTGATGCAGAAACTTCTCAATGTGTATCTTATATGAGAAAAATTGCAGTAAGAAAAGCAGCCGCTATGTTGAGATGTATGCCGTCAGCCGTTGTAATCGTTGATTCTAATCTGGAAATAGTCGAGGCAAATGATTCATTTGAGCACATGTTCTTATCGGAAGAAATGTATGAAGTATTTTCTTCCCGTCAAAACGGTATGACAGGCGCTTGTATTGACAGAATTGTTACTTTCCCTGAACTTTTCAAATCTGCTTTGGATACGGGAAAAGATGTTCATCAGGAGCATTATGCAATAAATGACAGACTTTACGACATAAGTATATTTACAATTGAAGATAATGAACTTGTCGGTGCTGTTATATCTGATGTAACAAAATCTGAAATGGACAGAAGCAAGATTGCACAGAAAGCAAGAGAAGTTATTACGAAGAATATTGCTACCGTACAGGAAATTGCAAGTTTACTCGGTGAACACATGGTTGAAACAGAATTGCTTCTGGATTCTATTGCAGAAGGTTATGAGGGAACAAATAAGGGTGTAAACGAAGGGGATAAGAAGTAATGTTCATTGATATAGCTTGTTCTCAAAAGAAGAAATATAACCAAAATGCTTATGGCGATTATTTTGCATCAAATCGTTTCCCTAATATGAATCGTATTGTTGCTGTTCTTTCCGATGGTCTGGGGAGCGGAATAAAGGCAAATATTCTTGCCTGTATGACTTCAACAATGCTTTTAAAATTTATGGAAAACCATTCTGATATAGAAAAATCATGCGAGATTATTATGAACTCGCTGCCTGTCTGTAAAGTAAGAGGAATCAGTTATTCAACATTTTCTGCTATTGATTGTTTTGATGACGGGAATGCAAAAATAGTAGAAGAAGGAAATCCTGATTTTATATGGATACGAGGTGGAGAAGTATTAAAACCTGAATATCAATCAATCCAATCAAAAGATTTTAAAAATCGTAAAATGAAAGTTTATAATATTAAACTTGAAAAATATGACAGGGTTATATTTTGCTCCGACGGTGCAACACAGGTTGCAATGGGTTCTAAGCGGTATCCTCTCGGACTTGAAAGAAGTGGTTTGATAAAGATTATTCTTGAAAAACTTGAGCAGGAGCCTGAAATATCATCAAAGAATTTAAGCGAATATCTTGTAAAACAAATTGAACTTATAGCTCCAAACAGGGAATTAAAAGATGATACTTCAATATTGTCAATATATTGTCGTGATCCCAGAGAATCTTTAATTTTCACAGGGCCTCCTTTTCATGGAGAAAAGGATAATTATTATGCAAAAACATTTATGGAGTTTAAAGGTAAAAAAGCAATTTCCGGCGGAACAACCGCTAATATTATATCCAGAGAGTTAAATATTCCAGTTATTGCCAAACTTTCAATGAATTCCGGTAAACTTCCGGGATTATCGGAAATGGAAGGTGTTGATTTGGTAACAGAAGGTATATTAACTCTTACTAAAACACTTGAATATCTGGAAAACGGTAATGCGGAAGAAAACGCGGCAAAAACGCTAATGGATTTTTTATTAGACAGTGATGTGATAAACTTTCTTGTAGGTGCTCAAATGAATAAAGCACATTACGATCCTAATCTGCCTATTGAAATCGAAATAAGAAAAAATATTATAAAACAAATGGCTAAAGTATTGGAAGAAAAATATCTAAAAAAAGTTAATGTACAATTTGTATAAAGGAGTTTAAATATGGCAAAAGTAGAAGTGAAAGTATGTTTAGGAACAACCTGTTTTGTTATGGGCGGGAGTAATTTACAGGAATTAAACGAAATTATCCCTCAAAAATACGGAGATAAGGTTGAACTTAATGCGGCAAATTGTTTAGGTCTGTGTTCTATTAACTGGGAATATTCTAAGGCACCTTATGTGAAAGTTAATGAAGCAGTCGTATCGGAAGCAACTGTTGAAAAAGTATTAGAAGAGATTGATAAACAGTTAGGAAATTAATTATGAATAATATGGGGCAAGTAATACACTTAAAGAAAGAAATTTTAGTAAGAATAATCAAAGCATTTTTGTCTGATGATTTTGAGCGACAGGCAAGGCTGATACCTTACGATATGCGTCCAAAAGGAATGGAAGTTCCGTACAGGTGTTGTGTTTATAAAGAACGCGCCATTATAAAAGACAGAACTATTGCAGGACTTGGATTCCCTATTGAAGAAGATGATGAAACCGTATCACTTTCTGATTATGCAAAGCAGGCAATGGAAAGAACGCAAATCAGCGATAAAAATCTTACTGTTCTTCAAACTGCGTGTAAAGGTTGTTCTACAAACAGGATTTATGTTACGGATTTATGTCAGGGGTGTGTTGCCCGTCCTTGTCAATCTACATGTAAATTCGGAGCAATCTCTATTATCAATGGCAGGTCTGTAATAGATGATTCAAAATGCAAAAAATGTCAAATGTGTATTAATGCTTGTCCTTATAATGCAATAGTAAAAATCTCTGTTCCGTGTGAAGATTCTTGCCCTGTCGGAGCAATAAAAAAAGATGAAACGGGGTTTGCAAGTATTGATTATGATAAATGTATAAACTGCGGAAGATGCACAGCAGCTTGTCCGTTTGGTGCAGTACACGAAAGAAGCCAGATTATTGATATATTGAAAGCGATTAAATCAGATAAAAAAGTTATTGCTATGGTAGCACCTTCAATAATCGGACAGTTTCCGGGGAATATTTATCAATTAAAGACTGCAATAATAAATACCGGATTTGATGATGTTTATGAAGTTGCACAGGGTGCTGATGTCACGGCAAATACGGAGGCAAAAGAGTTTACGGAAAGAATGGAAGAAGGCCAAAACTTTATGACAACATCCTGCTGTGCGGGGTATAATCAATTAATCAAAAAACATCTTCCTGAGATAAAACCGTTTGTATCCGATACAAAAACTCCTCTGTTCTATACGGCTGAAATTGTGAGAAAAGAACACCCTGATGCAATTACGGTTTTTGTAAGTCCTTGTGTAGCAAAACGCGCTGAGGGTTTTGATAATCCTAATGTTGATTTTGTTATGAACTACGAAGAACTGGGTGCATTATTTGTTGCAAAGAAAATTCAAATTTTGGATTTAGACGAAGGGAAATATACAGTTGAAGCCTCAAAGCAGGCACGCAATTTCGGATATTCAGGCGGGGTTGCAGAATCTGTAAAAAAATCTCTTAAAGATGAAGATTCTGTTAAGCCTTGTATAATAAACGGATTAAATAAAGACAGCATAAAACAGTTAAAGAAATATGCAGCAAGCGGAGTTTGTGAAGGCTGTAATCTGGTTGAAGTTATGTGTTGTGAAGGTGGTTGTATTGGCGGTAATGCAACAATAAATAATCAAAAAACAGCCAAAAAGTTAATTGATAATTTCACTCAAAATAGTGAAGATATTTCTAAAATATAGGAGGATATTATGATTAATTGGGAAAATGATTTAAACATTAATGAAGTCAGAGAAATCAGAACAAGAACAACTGTTTATTTCGGTTGTGGTGCTATTCAAAAGATAAATGATATTGCGCATATTTATGCAGAACGCGGAATAAACAAAGTCGTTGTTATGTCAGGCAGAAATGCATATAAATCAACAGGCGCTTGGGATGTTGTTGAAAAAGCTTTAAAAGAAAATAAAATTGAATACATCAATTATGATAAAGTTACACCAAACCCGACAACCGATGCTATTGATGAAGCAACCGCATTAGCCCGTGATTTTGGCGCAAAAGCAGTTATTACAATAGGCGGTGGTTCACCGACTGATGCGGGAAAATCGGTTGCAATACTTCTAAAATACCCGAATGAAACAGGAAGCGGTTTGTATGAATTTAAATTCACACCAACAGAAGCAGTTCCTATTGTTGCAATTAATTTAACTCACGGAACAGGAAGTGAAACCAACAGATTTGCAGTTGCAACAATATTAGAAAAAAATTATAAACCTGCTATTGCTTACGATTGTATTTATCCTGAGTTTGCTATTGATGATCCTAATTTAATGACAGGATTATCTCCAAAACAAACAAGATATGTTTCAATAGATGCAGTTAATCACGTTATAGAGGCAGCAACATCAAAAGTTGCTTCACCATATTCGGTTACACTTGCAAGACAAGTAATTGAACTAGTCGGAAAATATCTGCCAAAAGCAATTCAAAATCCTGCGGATAAGGAAGCAAGATACTATCTGTGTTATGCGGCTTTAATGGGCGGAGTTTGCTTTGATAACGGATTATTACATTATACTCACGCACTTGAACACCCATTGAGTGCTATGAAACCTGATTTTTCACATGGTTTAGGATTGGCTATTTTACTTCCTGCCGTTATTAAAAATATTTATTCTGCCAAAGCAGAAACTTTGCAATATATACTTGAACCTATTCTCAAAGATACTACAGATGCTCAAAAAACAGCAGAAGGCGTTTATGAATGGCTTAAATCAGTTGATGTTCCAAACAAACTAAAAGATGAAGGTTTTAGTGAAGCTGATGTTGAAAAATTAACAGAACTGGCGTTTACTACACCATCATTAGACGGTTTATTGGGAATAGCACCAACAAAAGCAACAAAAGAAGCGGTATCTGCTATTTATAGAGAGTCATTATAGTACATTTAATTCTTAAATCCGAATAAAAGCTGAGAATTTTACTCAAACTCTCAGCTTTTATTATGTGTTTTATTGTTTTATGAGAGGTAAATGTTTAACGCGAACAGGTCAAGACAATCTCTCCCTTGCTAATAAAAAAGAGATAGATTTTTTCTATCTCTTTTTTATTTCAAACACTCCCCATCCCAACCACCTCTCACAAACGATACTTAATCGTTTGCTCGGCAGAGTCCAACTCGGGGAAGGAGCTGTTGTTATTGAGTTTCACGAAATATACAACAGCGAAAGGGGAGCATAAATCAAGTCGCACCTTTCACAGTAAAAAATAATTTACCCCATCCCTCTCTCAAACTTCTAATCAATCTCAGCAATAGGATAAATCGTTTTATAGAGTTTTACCAACTCCAAATCTATATCAGCATAACAAGCGGTTTCTTCACTTCCCCCATCCGATACAACCTCTGTCGTCGGCGATACAATCATAGATCTTCCTATGCATCGGTTATCCCACTGGTTACATGTAACAACATAAACAAGATTATCAAATGCCCTTGTTCTATTCATAGCAACCCACATATCCTGTGCTGATTTCAACATAGCACTATCAGAAAACACTTCCTGTGATACAAGCCATGCAGTCGGAAGTACAATCATTTCTGCACCCATCTTGGCAAGTTCTTTATAATACAACGGGTAACGGATATCATAACATATCCCGATTCCGACTCTGCCGAAATCAAAATCAACAACCACAGGTCTGTCACCTGCGGTTATTCTGTCGCCCTCTGTTCCGCCCATATAATTGTATAAATGTATTTTGCGGTACTTATCAATAACCTTGCCGTTCCTGTCAATAATGAAAGATGTGTTATACAATTTGTCCTGCGACTTTTCTATAACAGTACCCGCAACGATATTAGTGTTATATTTCTTCGCCAGTTCACATACCGACTTTATTGTTTCCCCACCATTTTCATCCTCGGGTGAGTTCAAAAACGACTCATGGTCTATCCCCGTTGAAAAGAATTCAGGCAAAACAACCAAATCTAATTTCTTGTCAGAACTTTTTTCAAGATAGTCAGCAACCTTTGAAATGTTAATATCCTTCTTTCCCAAAGTCGGTTTCAACTGTATATTTAATATTCCTGTCATAATAAGCCCTCACTATGACAATTATAATACATAATAATTTAGCAATCATCTGGGAATAATAAAAGGCGAATGGCCTTCCTGAAGCATTTTGTGTTTTTTATGCTCTTCCACTAAATACTTGTAATTTGTTACATACCTCATATTAATTTTTGGCATATTAGTTCTCAGGGTATAATCTATTGATTTTTTATACAGTTCAGGATTATTTCCGGAAAATTCATAATCTTCCGCAGCATTTACACTATAAGTTACAAATTCTCGTTCAAGCCTTTTCTTTTCTGTTCTGTTCGAATACCAGTTCTTTAAGCCTTTTGTTTCTGATTTTTGTGTCGGTTTCCTGTAAACAAGAGAAAACTCGCCTACATCATCTATTGCTATTATCTGGCTAATATTATAATTTTTCATACAACAAATATCATTGTAACTGAGAGGATAATTTATCGGATGTCCGTGCATTATTGCAGTATTTTCAGCATCAAATTCTACTTCTTTCAGTGCGGCTATATTACAACTTTTTGCATCACCTTTAAATTCTGCAATTACCTTATTTTGTTTAGTATCCATAACAACAATATGTTCATAATTTTGTTTATTTCCGTCTAAACATCTTTTTCTTGCATAAGCAAACATTTCTTTTGTGCTTTTAAACTCTTTCTTCAACGGTTCTACATAATTTGGGGCTTTCTTTAATATTAATACTCTGTTTTGCTCTGACATTATTTCAGAACCCGTTTTAGCAATATTATCAGCAATTTTCTCCAAAGAAGCATCCTTCAGCGATGTTTCTTTAGCAACATTAAATATTTTGTTTAAATAGCTAAAACCCACACTTACTTTCATACTTTTTTAAAGAAAAAAAGTATTTGAAAATTGCCCCGGTTTAATTATTTATTAATATATTTTAATAAATAATTAAGATCTTACGCGTGATTTTTTCTTAGCGAGATAATCAACATAGTCAGCGGCTTTTTTTATAACCCCGTAAGCAGATGTAAACAACCCTTCTTTAAAGGTTTCTTCACCAACTGTCGCTCTCAGATATGTCATTTGAGTATTAGAACCGGCTCTTGTAAATACCCCCGTATACAAACGGATATTTGGTCTTTTATTGCTTTGATCAGCGATTATTTTGTTAACTTCCTCAATCTTCTTTGGCGGTATTGCCCTGTTCATATAAGCTATTGCTTTTTCTGATGCCAGAAATGCACCGAATTGCGGTTGATAAGTTTGTGAATTAATGTTGGTGACTCTCATATAATACCCCCATATAAGTTATGGTTAACTCCTAGTAATGTTTTATCCTAAACATAAACAAACTGCAACATTTTGGCAAAAATTTTCTGTTACGGGTATTAAACTATTATCATGTTAGGGATTAACTCAAGAATAACCACAAGTTATCAAAAACTCGTTCAGCCGGCAACTATTTCCCGTCCTGCTTTTTGCGGAACAGATAAATCTTCTTGCGACCGGTTTGAAAGCCCTAACTACAAAAAGATTACAATTTTTAACCCCTACACAATGGAAATGTGCTCTGACGAAGTCTATTTCAACAGAAAAACAGCACACAAGGTTATGCTTGAAACGAAGGATAAACAAGGGGAAAAACACCTCTCAATACTTGAATATGATCCTTATACGGAAGGCACACTAAAGGATAAAAAGACAGGAAAAGATATAAATACCGTTATATTAAAATATGAAAACCCTGAGGACAAAAACCAATTCACTTATCATATTATGTCCGAGGATCTGTCAAAAGAATACGGTTACATCTGCCTCTCTAAACATAACGGGGAACCAAAACCAAACACATGCGAACACGAAAATACATTTTTCAAATACATAAAAAAACATCTGTCAGCATCAGAGCCGCAGCACAGACAAAATCTGTACAAGGACTATGAGAATTTTGGAATAGAAGGGGAAAGAATAGAAATCGAACATATCCAAAACCTTTATCCAAAAGAGGTTTCAGGAGCAGGGAAAATTGCTGACAAACTTGCCGTAAAATATTGCTACGACACCCAAAAAACAACACCTAACATTGTTTTTTATTCAATGCACAATTCACACATTGAAAACTACAAGCGGGGAAACAGATTTTTACCTTTGGATAAAGACTCTAAAACAGCGGAAAAATTCAGAAGGAAATACGGTACTGACGACCCTAACACAATAATGGAAACATTGATCAATAAGAAAAAACTGACTAAATCGGAAACAAAATCGTGGGGCGATTTGGCGATGTATATGCCGAGCAACATAGTAAAAGAACATTCAGAGAAATACAATCACATCAATATGAAGATTGAAAACCCGTTCAAATCAGGCAGTTATTACTCATCCGATTTGCACATTGATATGTCCAAGGAAAGAATCTTCACTTTAAAAAACGACTCTAACATGGAAATAACACTCAAATATGACCCCAAAATGAAAGGACACTTAGTCGACAAAACAACCGGCGAACCGCTGGAAACCTACATACTAAAAGTCAATGACGATGACTACATCGGGGAAGATGCATTTGTATTTATGTCCACAGACCTCAAAAATGAATACGGTTTTGTTGAACTTGACCGTGAATATGAGGACTGTATGGGTGATTTGGAATGTGATTACCCCGAACAGGGAATAAGAGGGGACAAATTAGTTGTTGCCTATCTGCTAAATAAAGATAAGTGTAAAGTTGGCGGAGTCGGAAAACTCGCCGACAGAGTGGCTGTGCAGTATTGCAAAGAACACAACATCAACCCGAGATGCATAGTTTCACACGCAGCAGAAGGCTCACATGTCGCTCACTATAAGAGAGGGAAAAGATTTATCCCGCCAACAAAAGGGGACGAGGATTACAAAATACTAAAAAAACGATACGGCGAAACGAACCCTAACAAAATATTAAAAAGACTGATAAAAGAATCCGAACACAACAATGAGCCTGTTAATATCAAAGGCTGGGGCGAACTCGACCTTGTTATGTTCCTGCCAAAAGAGATTATTGACAAATATTCAGAAGAAGGGATTGTATAACTTAAACATAATTCAATTTTTAAATTATTGTTTTTGTACTATAATCAAACAAGAGGGAGAATATAAGACTATGACAACTATAGATTGGGCAAACTTAGGATTTGGGTACATTAAAACAGACTACCGTTATGTTTCAAACTTTAAAAACGGCAAATGGGACGACGGAGTAATAACAACAGATGAGAAAATAGTACTTAATGAAAGTGCCTGTGTGCTTCAATACGCACAAACATGTTTTGAAGGTTTGAAAGCGTACAGAACTGCTGACAACAAAGTGGTTTGTTTCAGACCTGATTTAAATGCCCAACGAATGGAAGAAAGCTGCAAAAGACTGGAAATGCCTGTTTTCCCTCAGGAAAGATTTATTTCCGCTATCGTTGAAACAGTCAAAAAGAATATTGACTTCGTTCCTCCGTACGGTTCAGGGGCAACACTCTATATCAGACCGTATATGTTCGGAATGAACCCAGTTATGGGTGTAAAACCTGCTGATGAGTATCAGTTCAGAATCTTTACCTCACCTGTAGGGCCGTATTTCAAAGGCGGAGCAAAACCTATTACCCTCAGAGTGCCTGATTTTGACAGAGCCGCACCGAAGGGAACAGGACATGTTAAAGCAGGGCTTAACTATGCTATGAGTTTGCACGCTATTGTTGATGCTCACAATCAGGGATATAACGAAAATATGTATTTAGACTCCGCTACAAGAACCAAAATTGAAGAAACAGGCGGCGCAAACATCATATTTGTTACAAAGGATAACACCGTTGTAACCCCGAAATCATCAACAATTCTGCCTTCTATCACAAGACGGTCTCTGATGTATGTTGCAGAACACTATCTGAACCTTAAAACAGAACAAAGAGAAATCCATGTTGAAGAACTGAAAGATTTTAAAGAATGTGCACTGTGCGGAACAGCCGCAGTATTATCCCCTGTCGGCAAAGTCGTTGACCACGGAAACGAAATTTGTTTCCCTGCAGGCATGGACAAAATGGGCGATATAACACAAAAATTATATGATACACTTACAGGCATTCAGATGGGCAGAATTGATGCTCCTGAAGGCTGGATAAAAGTTATTGCATAATATTCCCCATATTGCCTTATTGTCTAATTGTACAAAATATGTTAGTATAATAATCTGGTGTTTATTATTAGGAATTTATTTTATTTATGGAGGGCTTTTTTATGAAAGAACTGTTAAAAAAGTGTTTCGTTGAATTTATCGGAACATTTTTCTTGGTATTAACTGTCGGCTTAACAGCATGCGGAGCACACGCAACACCTATGGCACCAATCGCAATTGGTATTATACTTGCGGTAATGGTTTACGCAGGCGGTTATGTATCAGGCGGACACTATAACCCTGCCGTATCTTTAGCGGCAGCAATCAGAGGGGCATTAGACTGGAAAGATATTATCCCTTACTGGTTTGCACAACTGCTTGCAGGCGGGGTAGCAGCACTCACAGTATTACACTTTACGGAAGTTGCACCTGCTCCTGAAGCAGATTTGTGCCTGTGCTGTCTTATTCTGTTTGAATTTCTCTTCACTTTTGCTCTTTGCTATGTTGTTCTTCATACTGCAACATCAAAAGAAACAGAAGGAAATTCTTACTTCGGGTTTGCAATCGGTGCAACCGTAATGGTTGGCGCATTTGCATCTGCAGGAATCTGCTATGGTGCTTTCAACCCTGCTGTTGCATTAGGACTTCTCACTATGTCCGCAGCATCAGCTAAAATTATCGGCATCACTGCTCTTACTAACATAATTGCAGGTGCCGCTGCTGCAGGAGTTTACAAACTTACGGAAAAATAATCTTTCAGTTGTTTTAGCTGAATTATGATATGGGACGGGTTTGACAATCGTCAGGCCCGTTTCCTTTATTAATACTTCACTATTTACAAAATCAGAAAAACTGATAGAATATAGATATGAAGAAATTTGTTTTATTTTTATCATTAATCAGTTTATCACTATCGTCAACGGCTTTTGCTATATACGATTTCTGCGAATCGCCTGCAGATTACAACACTTTCCCGCAGGCTTATGATGTCAGAACCGAATATTGGACGGACATTCCTAACTATAATTCCAACGACATTAAATTTGAAAACATGAAAAACGAAAATCCGGTTTTTCCGTTCAATAAGAAAAAGCAAAAACAAGACCAACAAAAAAATGAACCTGAAAAATAGGTTATAACATGCCATAAATACTTTATCTTTACTGATTTTTCGGTTAGAATATAATTATGAATTTGCTTGGAGAAAAACAAAAAACCAAAATTGTATCAGAGTCGGGTTTTGACACTCTTGATGCGGATTGTCAGATAAAAAAATTCTCAACCACAAAACTTGTATTGCAACTTTCTCCAAACCAAAAGAATGATTTTACTGATTTTAATGTCGGATATGAACTTGATGTAAAGGTATTTACACCAAAAGGAATACTTATTTTTAAATCATCAGTTCTAAAAATTAACTCAGGTAATGAGATGGAAATTTCATACAACGAGAAGGAAACAAGGCTGGAGGATACACGCCAAAACCCGCGTTATCAGTCTAATTGTCCGATAACAATCTTCCGTCCTCTGAACGGAAATATTGAATCACATTTGATTGATATTAGTGTACGCGGACTGAGATTCTATTCGGAAGTTCCGTTAGATGTTAATTCAGAATTTGAAATAATGTTGAATTTATCGGATACTATTGGTAAAATAATACTTACGGGACGAGTTCTCGATAAAAACGGATTACCTGAGGGGGTGCACCGTATGATTATTGAAAACATATCCTACTCTGACAGACAAAAATTAGTTGATTATTGTATGTCACTTGCAAAATAGATTTATAACAAGGAAACCACAATGAATAATACTATTGAAAATGAATCAGAAGAAAATAGCAGACGTCAGGATAAAGTAAAAAAAGCAATCGAAAAATGTCAGCTTGATTTACAAAAAGAACCTAACAACGCAAAATTACATATAAGACTCGGTGATCTTTATATGGATTGGCATCTTGATATCTTTAATTCATGCCAGTATATAGACGAGGCTATTACTGAATATCAGTGTGCGCTTGAAACTGCTATTGATTCTTATGAAATTTTCTATAAAATCGGTAAAGCACAGTTCTATAAAGGTGATTTGGATAAGGCAATCAATTACCTGAATATGGCTATCGAACAAAACAGCGAATATTCGGATGCTTACTATGTTTTAGCAGAAACCTATACAAGAAAAGCATATTTCTTTGAAGCAATTCAGGCAGCAAAACAGGCTGTAAAATATAAGAAGTTCCGCAACTCAAGAGCACACTTCTTACTCCACAAACTGTATCAGGCTTCTGCCTTCAAAAACTTTAAGGTTGGTTGTCAGGCAAAATTTGAACATATTCTTTCAATTTTGACCTTCTTATTTGACGGAAACGCAATAAAGGCAGCGTTAAGAACCATTTCTTATTTGCAGTTCATGCCTGTACTCTTCCTTGCGTTTTACTATATTCAGCTGAGAAGAATTGATACGGCAATAGAATTGTACATAAAAACTATTGATAAAGCACCGGGATTTGTTCCGTTATATTGTCTGCTTGGGGATGCTTACCTTGCAATGGGACATTTTGAAGATGCAATAACGGAATACAAAATGGCTATCTGGCTTGATAGTCTGAATATCCCTGCATACAGACATTTAAGTCAGGCATACGAAGAACAGGGTGACTACGACAGAGCGATAGAAACATACCAAAAACTCATTTCTATCATGCCGACCGTACCTGATTTTCATTCAAATCTGGCAAACCTCTATTACATAAAAGGCGAATTTAAACTTGCTGTTGCACAATATCAGACAGCAATCACCCTTAACCCTAACAAACGCTGGACAAGTATTATTGCCCAAACACTGGGGTTTGTATATCAGGAAAACCAAAACGATTTGGATGCGGCAATCTGTGCTTACCAAAACGCATACACAATGACTCCTGAGGATATTGATATTTATATCAACTTAGGTAGCGCTTTTTACGATAAAGAGGACTATGACAACGCATTATCTGTTTACAGAAAAGCATTAGAACTCGATCCTACAAACGCAAAAATTCACTGTAACCTTGCCTTCCTTCACTGGGGTAAAGGAAACACAAACGAAGCTATTAAAGAATACGAATTATCCATCAAATATGATGAAATGTATGATATTGCATACAATAACCTTGGGGTTATTTATCTTGACGATTTAGGCAGAGTTCAAAAGGCAATAGAACTCTTCAGAAAATCTGCTGAATGTAACCCTAACTATGCTTTAGCACACTTCAACTTAGCAAGAGCAATCACAATCGTCGGGGATAAGATTGAGGCAGCTAAACTTTATCAGATAGCACAGGATATAAACAAGGTAACAAACGAAATAGATCCGCAGGATATTGTGGATAAGATTAACGGATTATTCTCTTAGGGGCAGGGGTAAATTATAATGGAAACAAGCGATAAAATCATAATAACAGTTTCAGGCGCAGACAAAGTAGGTATCGTTGCAAAAGTGGCAACCCTGCTTGCCGAATGTCAGGTTAACATAGAAGATATCAAACAAACCCTTATGCAGGGACACTTTGTTATGTTTATGCTTTGCAGTATGGCAAAGGCAAACAAATCATTAAAAGAGTTTCAGGTACTCCTGAAAGAAGAATGTAACAAAATGGGTATGGAAGCATGGGTTCAAAGAAAAGAAATCTTTGATAATATGCACACAGTTGGCTAACTATTTGCGAACGACTCTTATAAAACCTACATTTGCACCTAATTTCTCGTTAAACCACACAAAACCGTACTTATCTAATATATCGGTTATTTGGGTATAACCTTTAAGATGCCATTCTATAAACAAAGCAGAAACCTTTGAAAGAAGCCCTGATTTATCCAGCTCATTCATACAAATATATTCTGCCCCCTCAATATCCATTTTTAAAACAATCGGGTTATCAGGATGAGAGTTAATAATCTCCCTTAAAAGGTCTGACGATTTCTTCAGTTCAATCGTTGCCTGATGAACTTTATCAGGTTTCCTCACCTCAGCAAACTCGGGAACAACCGTATTTAATGCAGACAAATTCATATCATCAATTTCGCCCGTCACAAGTGACATATTTTTATTAAACCACCCGTAAGGGTACAACTTTATCTTATCTTTCAGTTCAGGATTAAGTATTAAGTTTTTTTCAGCAGTTTTATAAACATCAGGGAACGGCTCATAAGCATACACCTGCTTAACCTTATCATTTGATGCCGCAAACAGGGCAGAATCAGCAATATTTGCCCCAACATCAACAAATATGGCATCATTAAGCCCGCTAAATTCGTAATCACGACGACCGAATACCTCGAAAAAGCCAATCATATTGACTATCTTTGAAAACTTTATACCATCAACAATATAGCAGTCGTCTAAGTCATCCCACTCTAACGGGATACTAACTTGAAAAACTGCACCTCTGTGTCTGTCTTGAGTATCAGGCATAAATTCCCCTAAAATTCAGATATTACTGTTCACTTTTTCTTTTATAATAGTCTTCTATAAAGCCTGTATTGAATTTACCGCTTATGAATACTTCATCTTCAATAATATCCTGATGGAAAGGGATTGTTGTACAAATTCCCGTGATAACATATTCCTTCAGCGCCTGATACATTCTTCTTCTTGCCTCAGTTCTTGTTTCGCCCCAGCAGATAAGTTTCCCTATCATTGAATCGTAATAAGGCGGAATTGAATACCCCGGATAAACATGAGAATCAACTCTTATTCCGAACCCGCCAGGAGCAAAGTATCCGTCAATCTTACCCGGACAAGGCATAAAATCTTTTTCAGGGTTTTCTGCATTGATACGACATTCAATAGCATGACCTCTCAACTGAATATCGTCCTGAGTATAACTCAATTTTTCACCTGCAGCAACTCTTATCTGTTCACGAACAATATCAACTCTTGATATCATTTCAGTAACACAATGTTCCACCTGAACACGGGTATTCATTTCCATAAAATACCATTTACCGTCGTGATCAAGTAAAAATTCACAAGTACCTGCACCTTCGTAATTGATTGCTTTCGCCGCACGAACAGCCGCAGCACCCATTTCTTTTCTTGTACTTTCATCAATCGCAGGTGATGGTGCTTCTTCTAACAGTTTTTGGTGTCGTCTTTGGATAGAACAATCTCTTTCGCCCAAGTGAATAACATTACCAAAACTGTCACCTAATACCTGAACCTCAATATGTCTTGGGTTTTCCAAAAACTTTTCAGCATAAACATCAGGGTTACCAAAGAAACTTTGAGCTTCCTGCTGACAAAGATTGAGGTTAGATTCAACATCTTCATCCGAACGGCAGACTCTCATACCTTTTCCGCCACCGCCTGCTGTAGCTTTAAGTATAATCGGATAGCCTACTTTGTTACCAAACTCCATTACTTCTTCAGGAGTTTTAACAATACCCGTCCCCGGAGTAACAGGAACATTATTTTCTATCATTGTCTTACGGGCAGTAGCCTTGTCGCCCATTTTCTTCATAGCATCAGATGTAGGGCCGATAAACTTTATACCACTTTGTTCACACAATTCGGCAAAATCAGCTCTTTCAGATAAAAAGCCATATCCCGGGTGAATTGCATCAGCGCCCGAAACTTCCGCAACTGCCATAATTCTGCTTATATCCAAATAACTTTCGCTGCTTGGGGCAGGCCCTATACAATATGCGTCCGTTGCCAATCTGACATGCAAAGATTGCGCATCAGCCTGTGAATAAATCGCAACTGTCGGTATTCCTAACTCACGGCAAGCTCTTATAACTCTTACCGCAATCTCTCCTCTGTTTGCTACTAATACTTTTTTTAACATTTCCCTATCCTTTATTTTCGGCATAAAAAAGGGCAGCCTAAAAGACTACCCTTTTTAAAATTATTCTACATACATCAACGGCTGACCGTATTCAACAGGTTCACCGTCTGATACGCATATTTCTACAATCTTACCTGAGAACTCAGATTCGATTTCATTCATCATCTTCATTGCTTCTATAATACATACAATATCACCGGCTGAAACAGTATCACCCAATTTTACAAAAGGTTCTGCATCAGGCGACGGTTTGCTGTAAAAAGTACCTACCATTGGTGAAACTATGGCATTACCTTTCTTTGCTTCCTGCTTCGTTTCACCTGAAACAGACGGAGTCTGAACAGGAGCTGCAACAGGAGCAGAAGCAGCGACAGGAACACCTGCACTAATTACTTCAGGTAAGTCTTTTCTTATTGTAATTGCTTGTTCACCATCTTCCAATGATATTTCAGTAAGTTCGTTATCAGCAATAATTTTTGCTAATTTTTCTATATATTCAGTTTCAAATTTCATATTTATCCTTTCAGCAAAGTTTATACTCTGTCTAAATATTCATTAGAACGGGTATCGACTCTGATTACATCTCCGTTTGATACAAAGAACGGTACATTAACAACAGCACCTGTTTCAAGTGTTGCAGGTTTAGTGCCGCCTTGTGCAGTATTACCCTTTTCTGCAGGAGGAGTATCAACAACTTCTAATTCAACGTGAGCAGGAATATCTACCCCGATGATACTTCCATCATGCATAAGCACTTGTACTATCATATTTTCTTTCAGATATTTAATACCTGAACCGATTTGTGCTTCAGATAACTGCATTTGTTCATAAGATTCGTTATCCATCATAACGAAGTCTTTACCTTCTTTATATAAGTATTGCATTTCGCGTCTGTCTAAAGTAGCCTTTGCAACTTTTTCACCGGCTCTGAATGTTTTTTCAACAACCTGACCTGTTTCTACGTTCTTAAGTTTAGAACGAACAAAAGCTGCACCTTTACCCGGTTTTACGTGTAAAAATTCAACTACTGACCAAAGTCCGTTGTCTAATTGTAATGTCAAACCTGTTTTAAAATCGTTTACAGAAATCATATAAGCTCCTTATTTTATTATGATTATACTTCTTTTTCTCAAATGATAACATAAAAGCATTATTTTTCAAAATTCTTAGTAAACAATTGTTTAGGGGTAAATGTATAATTAACCCTCACCCGTATTTGTAAGAAATCAAAGATTTCTACAACTACACCCTCCCCCTTTACATAGGGGGAGGGTA
>CACWZA010000028.1 GCA_902765215.1 uncultured bacterium
ACCCCGCCGCCCGAATAGCCGTATAGATAAGGTTCGGCATATGTTCCACAAGTTAGCTTAACAGCTTGCAAAAGTCATATAAAATGAGATTTGAAAGGATTAGAGACTAATTATGATGAAATGCGAATGGATATTGTGTCCTGTTTGTGGGAGCAAAACCCGTAATAAAATTAGGAAGGACACTGTTTTGGAGAATTATCCCCTTTATTGTCCAAAATGCAGACAAGAAAGATTGATTAAAGTTGACAACTTGAAGATAACTGTCATCAAAGAGCCAGACGCTTAAGACGCAGAGCCGATGAAATTGTGGAACAATTCACGAATCATCGGCTCTTTTTGTTTCGTATTTGAAAGAACAAACTCACCAAATAAAAAAAACGATATTCGGGTGGGTTATTTTGTTATACCCTAAATTACCCTCTGAATTTGTTTTTAAAAATTTCTGCCAGTGCAGCGGTACTTCTCACCTTGAAAGTGGAAGTACAATCTCCATACAACAGAATTTGTATTTCCCATAACCGTGAAGGTCACAGAGCCTTTGCGGTTTTTCTTTTGTCGTTTTTTGTTGGAAAGTGCCGCAGGGCTGTTTCTGGTGTGCGTTGCCGCTCCCCGCCTCTCCATCTGGATTTTTACATTTCAAAAATTCAGATTGGAGGTATTAGCGGTGAAATACGCACCAAGAAAAGTATATATCAAAGAAAGCGGCGGCTATGTGGAACTGTCCTATACGGATTTCTGCCGCCGCAGGCAAGCCGACAAGGGATAATAATAATTTATCAGACCAAGTAATAAATCTGAATAATATCACTACTCACCCCAAACCTCTCCAAGTCGGAGAGGGAGCTAAATAACAAAAAAAAAAGACTGCCTGTAAAGACAGCCTTTTTTACTTATAAACCAATAATATTAGTTTCTTGTGTCGTTAATACTTGCATCGTCTAATAACAATACAGGTACCAATTCACCCTTCTTAGCTCTGTAGTTCAAGCCCGGTGTAATCAAACCTGTGATTAAACCGATTGCACAACCTACAGGGATACCAACACCTAAACCAACACCCAATTTAGCAGGGTTTGGAATAAATGCGAAACCTGCACCTGCACCACCGCCGATAGCACCGAAACCGATAGTTGATGCGAATACCTTCCAGAATGTCATCCAAGGACCTTCTTTAAGTGTGTAATCGCTTGTGAACGGTTTACCTGCCATATATGATGATGTACCGTCAGGCATTACAATTCTGTTGAAGATTAAGTGAACTCTTGCGTTCTTGTTGCAGCATCTTGGCTTGTCAATCTTCAAAATTTCAGCAACAATTCTTGTTCCTGCAGGAAGAAGTTTTGTGCCTTCATCTGTATACAAAGCTTGCGGTAATACGAAGTTTACAATATCGCCTGCTTTGTGTTGTTTTGATAAGAATTTTTCATCAAATGCAACTACAAATGCGTTACCGCGTTCAATAATTTGTCTGTAGTTAGTAATCTTAACTTTGTCGTTTGGTGTGTTCTTAACAGCGTGTAAATGTTCTGTTCTTATAACTGTTTCAGCAGGAACTTCCTGTTTACCAACATATTCAGGTTTTACATAACCTAATTTTTGTTTAAGTCTGTACAGGATAACTGCTGCTTCTGCTCTTGTTAAGTTTCTGTTTGGTTCTAACATATTTGTGTCAGGGTGGTTAACATAAATGCCGTATGTAATAGTCTTTGCATATTGGTTAATATCCCAGTTTGGAATAGCTTCTCTGTCACCGAACTGGTTAAGAATTGCTAAACTTGGAGTAGCATCTTTCGTAATGTGGCTGATTACAGCAACACATTCAGAACGAAGCATTGCCTGATTTGGTCTGAAGTTTCCATCCGGATAACCGTGTACCAAATCAAGACTGTCTGATCTCATAATGTCATTATAATAAGGATCAGACGGAATAATATCTAAATAGTTGTTGTTTGGAACAACTGCTAAATTTGCATTATTCAATACCTTTAACAAAGCAGTAACAAATTCTGCTCTTGTAATATCTGCTTCAGGGTTGAATCTTCCTGTACCATCAGTATACATAATTTCGTCTGAAACGACTTCTACTATTTCTTTGCTTGCCCAATATCCTGATGAGATATCTCTGATATCACCCACTGTTAAAGCCAAAACAGGGGATATATTAAAACTTAAAAGACATGTAACAAGCAAGCTTACAAGTAATTTTTTCATAATTAAATCCTCATTTCCTATCTGTCTTCTCTTAATTCTCGTGATTTGTACCCGATTATATAACGCTAATTTATCAGTTGCAAGAGAATATTAAGGATATGTAAATTATTCTTAGCAAACAAAAAAGGTGCGCTCAGAGAGCACACCTTCTTGCTATTATATTTCCGACTATTTATTCTTTATGCTTGCATCGTCAAGTAAAATAACCATAACCTGTTCGCCTTTTTTAGCCTTGTAGTGAAGCCCCGGAGTGAGCAAACCTACAACCAAACCGACTGAACAACCAACAGGAATACCTACTGCAAAGCCGACAGCAAGTCTTGCAGGAGTGTGGATAAATGCAAAACCTGTACCTGCACCTGCACCAACTAAACCGCCTGAAACAGTTGACAGGAACAACTTCCAGAATGTCATCCAAGGGCCTTCTTTAAGTGTACCGTCTTTAGTGAACGGTTTACCGCACATTTCAATGCATTGTCCGTCAGGAGTTACGATTGATTTGAAAATCAGGTGAACTCTTGCGTTTTTATTGAATTTTCTAGGTTTTTGTATTCTTGTTATCTCAGCAACAATCTTTGTGCCGCCCGGAAGGAGTTGTGTTCCTTCTTCTGTATACAACGCTTCCGGTAATACAAAGTTAACTATATCACCTGCATTGTGTTTCTTTGAGAAGAACTTTTCGTCAAATGCAACGATGATAACATTTCCTTTATCAACAATTTTTCTTAAGTTTGTAATTGTAACCTTGTTATTAGGAGCTTCTTTAACCAGATTTAGGTGTTCTGTTCCCAATACGGTTTCGCTTTCACCTACATACTGCGGTTTTACACAGGTAAGTTTATCTTTGAGTTTTGAAAGTATAACCGCTGCTTCCGCTCTTGTTAAGTTTCTGTTTGGTTCAAGCATATTTTCATCAGGATGGTTAACATATATCCCGTAGCTGAGTGTCTTTGCATATTCGTCTTTTGACCAGGCAGGGATAGAAGCCGCATCATCAAATTTAGATAAAACGCTCATATCAGAAGCTTTGTCCTTTGTTATGTGACTGATTACAGACACACATTCAGAACGCAACATAGGTTTATTTGCTTTGAAGGTTCCGTTCGGATAGCCATAAACCAAACCAAGACTGTCTGATCTCATAATATCGTTATAGAAAGGATCCTGACGGGAAATGTCAGAATATTTGTTTGATGTCGTGATTGCACAATTGTCATTGTTCAAAACTTTTAAAAGCGCAGTAACAAAGTCAGCCCTTGTAATTGCAGCTTCAGGGTTAAAGTTCCCGAATGAATCAGTATACATAACACTGTCATCGACAACTGATACAATAGCCGTGTTTGCCCAGTACCCGCCTGAAATGTCTTTTATTTTGCAACAATCTGCTGCAAAAACAGGGGCAATGTTCAAACCAAGCATACTTGCCGTAAGCAAACTTGCGAGTAATTTCTTCATAGTGATAATCCTCATATTTATAGTAATACTTGTTATAGTTGGGTTTGTGGCGAATATGAGAAATCAAAAGGATAAATATTCTTCAGTATTCTATATTCACAGTTCAGATTATATTACATTTCTTAACAAAAATCAACAACTTTTAAACAGAAACTTGACAAATCTATTTGATTTGATATCATCATGTAGAAAACCGCAGACAGTTAGTTATTACGGTGGCGATACAAGGTGCGAGTCCTTGTCGTAGATGAGAACCTTAGGCTCTCAGACCATCGCGATTATAAAAGGAAGGAACCGACTAACCGAGGTTACACTAAGTCGAAATATATTAATAGTATTTATGTGTAAGATTTTGCGGTATTGTGCAAAATCTTTTACTTTTTGCACATAAATAGGTCGATAAAAGAGTAAAAATAAAGGAGCAAAACATGTCAACAAAAGCCTTTAAGAGCGATAAAGTAGCTCAAATTAAGGAAAAGATTGAAAAGGCACAAGTTGCTATTGTTACTGAATATCAAGGAATGTCAGTAGAAGAAATTACCAAATTAAGACGCGCACTTCAGGCTGAAGACGGCGACTATATGGTAACAAAAAACACATTAGCAAAACTTGCCATTAAAGGTACAAATTATGAATTATTGGCAGATGCTCTTACAGGTCCTATCGCTATCGCATTCGGTTATGGCGATCAGGTAACCCCTGCAAAAGCACTTTCTAAGTTCATAAAAGAAACTAAAAAAGGCGAAATCAAGGGTGCAGTTTTAGATGGCAAATTCTTGTCAGCTGCTGAAGCAAAAGCATTGGCAACTCTACCTTCAAAGGCAGAAATTTACGCAAAAATGCTTGGTTGCCTCAAGTCACCTGCATCTGGAGTCGCAAACTCTATCAATGCTGTTATGTCACAACTTACAAGAACTATGGCAGCTGTTAGAGATACTAAAACAGCTTAGTTTTAGAAAAACAGTGCATTCATTTGCACAACAAAAGTAGAAAACAATAAAAAAAGAATAAAAGGAGAAAATCATGAGTGTAGAAACTATTTTATCAGAAATCGAAAAATTAACTTTATTAGAAGCTTCTGAATTAGTAAAAGCTATGGAAGAAAAATTTGGCGTATCAGCAGCAGCTCCTGTAGCAGTTGCAGCAGCTCCGGCAGCAGCAGGCGCAGCAGCAGGTGCAGCAGATGATGCAGATGCTGAAGTTACTTTAGTATTGGCTAACGCTGGTGCTAACAAAATCGCTGTTCTTAAGCAAGTTAGAGAAATCACCGGTCTTGGCTTGAAAGAAGCTAAAGATTTAGTTGATAACGCTCCAAAACCTATCAAAGAAGGTTTGAAGAAGCCTGAAGCTGAAGAACTTAAGAAGAAATTAGAAGAAGCTGGCGCTTCTGTTGAAATCAAATAAGCGTCAAACAGGAATTAAAAAAGGGCAGAGTTTATCTCTGTCCTTTTTTTATGCACAAAGAAAAGACCACCCTCGCGGGCGGTCTTTTCTCTCTCTTGATTTTCCCTAATTTGGTTGAAATGTTTGATATGTTTTAATATTATTATTTACAGCATTTCTACCCCTGCACAGACTCCTTCTGTTTGGGGGAGAATAACATGTGAATAGTTTTAATAATCTGAAGTAATGATTTATAACGAATTATTTTCTTATCCTGTTTTATAACATCTGTAACAACGGTTTTATCTGTCGGGGCAACATCGAGTTTTATAAACAAACCATCCTCCTTGTTTATAATGTCTGTCTTAACTTAACCTGTTTTTGATTACAATATTTTTTTAATTATATTTTCATGTTTGTCAATAAAAAAGATGCAAAACTACGGCAAAAAATGCCGTAATACAACTCCTGTTTGGAATAACAACGAATTTACCTGATTTACAATTCGTCAAATATTTGTTTCAGCAATCCGTACAGTTTTTCTATAGGTGCATATTCGTCCATCTCAAGCGTAATTGTCGGAATATTCCGTTCAATACCCGCATAAGTTCCGAAACTCCCCGGTGTCGGATAGCCGATATTCGGCTCAACCGGATAGTCCATAATACCTGAAATAAACTCTGCCAGACCCTGTGCCGGCCCGTCGTAATTAACAATTTTGTACGGTGTATGCAAAGTAATAATTGCTGACGGTTTGTACTTTTCAAGAACATCTACAAGAAAGCCTGTTTCAACCTCACTTGCAGGCGCTTTCCCTCCATAGTAACTGCCCTGTTCAGTCCATTCCCAATTCTTTGTAGGGAAGTTTCTGTTCAAATCAACCCCGTTTGAGTTAACTCGTTGATTCTTCAGTTTCCCGTCAGGGTTAAGACAAGGTATAAACAGTATATTAGAGTTTTTTGATTCTTCCATATATCTGTTTATAATCTGTTCGCCCTGAGGTTCATCACCGTGGAAAACCCCGATTACAAGCGTCTGACCTTCTGCAGATGATAAACCGCGGAGGGAAACCTCATTTCCCTCTGCAGTTTTTATAGTCTCTAAAACCTGATATGCTGTTATATTCATATTCTATTTCCCTGTTGTTGGTGGTACAGATGGTGCTGCCGGTTTCAAATTAGCTTTTCTTTCAGCCGCAATCTTTTTCATGCGTGCTTCTATCTGAACCGGATCATAAGATGGATTTACATACTGAATTACAGCATGAGCTTTTAAATTAGTCAGGAAGATTTCCAAAGCTTTAACCTGTTCCTGAGCAGCCATGAACATTTTAATCTGATCTTTTACCTTTTCATAAGGCTGCTGGCCTGCTGCCATTCTGTCTGTAACCTTTATAATATGGAAACCATAAGGTGTCTGAACAACTCCGCTGATTGTATTCGGTTTTTGTTTGAAGGCTACATCAGCAAAAGGTTTAACCATATCTTTTTGAGCAAAGAAGCCGATATCTCCGCCGTTCTTTGCAGTCATTGTATCATCAGACTCATCTCTTGCAATCGCTTCAAACTTTTCAGGATTGTTCTTTAACTGAGCCTCAATTTTTTTAGCTTTTTGATATCTTTCTTCCATTATCTTCTGAACTTCTGCGTTCATTTCAATATCGTTCATTGTTTTATTTTTTGTCATCAGCTGCTGTTTGATTTCAACTCTGTTTGCAGAAATCAAAATATGTGATGCTCTTACCTTATCAGGATATTTAAACTTGCTTACATTCTTCTGATAGAATGATTTTGCCTGAGCATCAGAGATATTTACAGGGTGAATTATTTCCACCAGTTTTTTCATTTTAATTTCCTGAGCCAAGTCTTTTTCAAACTGCTCTTTTGAAACTCCGTTCTGTTTAAGAATTTCGTTGAATTTTTCTTTTGAACCTACTTTATCAATCATTTTCTGGCGTTCGCGTTCAACATCATCCTTGTTTACTGTGATTTGGCGTTTTTCCAGCTCTTGATTTATCAACTCTTTAACAATAACCTCGTTAACAACTCTGTCCTTAATCATAAGGTACATAAGGTTATCTTCATCTTCGGGAACATCAATCCCCATTTGTGCCAATTGAGAATGTTTAGCAGCATTTTTATATGCTTCCTCAAACTGACCTTTTGTAATGTTTTGATTATTAACCTTAATAATCGTATTGCCTTTAAAGCCGCAGCCTGAAAACATCAAAGCCGATACAGCCAATGTTACAAGAACTTTTTTCATTAATTAATCCCCTTATCTCTGTCAAATTCTCTTCTTATATTATCTATATCATAAAACAAATCGACCAAAATGTTAAATACTTCATCAAAGTTCATAACTGAGTTATTAAGTAATAAAATTGATTTTGCATCAACCGTATTAGGAGCAGGCGTGAACTTGATGTAGCGCGTAATTTCACGAGGCAGACTTGATTGTAATATCATCCATTCCGTTCTGGTAAACGGAGTGTATATTCTTATATTATCAGATGTTTCACGAATAGTTGTTATACCCACCTTGGTACCCGCAAGACGGATCTGTACAAGTTTAATCAGGTTTGAAACCTCCTCAGGAATCTTAGAGAACCTGTCTTTCCACTCAGATTCTATGTAACCTAGCTCTGTTTCGTTATGAACATCCGCAAGTCGTTTATATTCAATCATTTTTTGTTCTTTTGAACCAACCCAATCATCAGGAATAAAGGCCGTTACATTGATATCGACAATTGTCGGCTGTTTCTTTTCAACAGTTTCACCCTGCAATTCTCTTACGGTTTCTTCTAACAACTGACAATATGTGTCAAACCCGACATTAACCATATGTCCATGCTGTTTTGTTCCGAGAATATTTCCTACCCCTCTGATTTCCACATCTCTCATAGCAATCTGATAACCGCTTCCAAGAGATGAAAATTCCTTAATAGCCATTAGTCTTTGGTATGCTTCCTGTGTCAGATTTTTACCGTCTTTAAAGAAACAGTAACAATATGCCTGACGGTTAGAACGACCTACACGACCTCTCAACTGATACAACTGGGCAAGTCCGAATCTGTCTGCATCATGGATAATCATTGTGTTTGCATTAGGGATATCAAGCCCGTTTTCAATAATTGTTGTACAAAGAAGTATATCGTATTCATGTTCCTCAAACCCCACAATAACATCCTCAAGCTGGCTTTCGGACAACTGTCCGTGTCCTACTCCTATGCGGGCATTCGGAACAAGCTCCTGCAGTTTGAGTTTAAATTCCTCGATTGTTTCAACCCTGTTATAGAGATAAAATACCTGTCCGTCACGGTCAAGTTCATGTGTAATAGCGTTTCTGACTGCCTTTTCATCAAATCTGCCGACAAAGGTCTTAACAGGCAACCTGTTCTTTGGCGGTGTATTGATGACAGACATATCCTTAATTCCCGATAACGACATATAAAGCGTTCGCGGAATAGGAGTTGCAGACATTGTTATAATATCAATATTTTCTCTCAACTGTTTTAATTTTTCCTTATGGCGAACCCCGAATCTGTGCTCCTCGTCAATTACCAAAAGTCCCAAATCTTTGAAGGTAATACCGTCCTGCAAGAGTCTGTGAGTACCTATTACAACCTCACATTTTCCGAGTGCCATATTTTTAATCGTTTCTTTCTGCTGCTTAGGTGAACGGAAACGGCATAAGAGTTCTACATCAATCTGATATGGTTTAAACCTCTCAGAAATTGTCTGATAATGCTGAAGTGCCAAAATCGTTGTAGGGGCAATAAGTGCAACCTGTTTACCCGAGGCAACAGCCTTAAACATAGCACGCATTGCAACCTCTGTTTTACCAAACCCGACATCACCGCAGATAAGTCTGTCCATAGGATTAATATTTTCCATATCTGCCTTAACCTCGTTTATGGCACGCATCTGGTCAGGAGTTTCCGTATACTCGAACGCATCCTCCATCTCAACCTGCCAAGAAGTATCAGGCTCAAACTGAATACCCTGCTGCATTTTGCGTTTCGCATAAAGCCGTAGTAAATCGTATGCAACGGTTTCAACCTCTTTCTTAACCCTTGCTTTTGTCTTATCCCAATCAGAACCGCCCATTCTCGAAAGTTTTGGTTTAACCGCACCTGCCCCGCGGTAACGGCATAACAGGTTTATCTGCTCTGCAGGGATATGAAGTTTATCCTTATTTGCATATTCAATCGTGAGGTAGTCCTTCAACTGCCCGTCAAGTTCCTGCTGGGTAAGTCCCTGATAAATACCTACCCCGTGTATTGTGTGAACAACATATTCCCCCGGCTGGATATCGTTTATACTCTCAATGTATTCTGCCTTTTCCTTATGATAAGACCGCTTTGAAGATGTAACATCTTTGTTCCTCTTATTAAAGAGCTCCTTATCAGTAAGAATAATAAACTTCGCATCATCAACAATAGTACCCGATGCCGAAATTGCATTAACATAAGCAACATTAAAGATTTCGTATGTGTTCAAAACCTCTTTAACACGCTCCTGATAGTTAGTTGCTATAATAACTTCATAATCTTTATGCGAAGCAAGATAAACCGCAAGCTCATCTATATCAGCATTGAAACTTCGTACTGTCTGCCCGTTAAGATCAATAATTTCATCAAATTCACTGTCTAAGAAATTGTTGAATCCGATTTTAACAAACGGAGCAGTCTGGGTAGTAAACTCAGAAAATTCAAAATGGTTTTTCCCTTTTAACTCATAAATCAGCTGAGTTTTCAGGTTTTCGGCATACTGTTCATCACAGGCATCTGCCATAAACTGATACTTTGTATAAATCTCGGATTTTTCATCAAAAATAACAATATAATCGCTAAAATAGTCAAAAACAGAGACAAGTTTATCGTTAAAATAACTCTGATAAACCTCTATCCCCTCAAAATATTTTTCCTCCTCTAACTGTTCTGTTAACTCTTTTGGAAAATCTTTAGGGGTATCATTTACGACAAACTTATACATAGGATAAATATCTGTTTTTTTGATACCTTTTTCAATAGAACGCTGTGTTTCTCTGTCAAAGGTTCTTATATCAACAATCTCATCACCCCAAAACTCAATTCTGACAGGGTTTTCGCCCAAAGGATAAACATCTGTTATATCACCCCTGATACTAAATTCGCCAATATCGTTAACCATAGTGGAACGCTTAAACCCAAGCTGCATCAGTTTGTTCAGCATCTCTTTCTGAGTTATTTCATCCCCGATTTTTAAAGACAGTTTATTTTTATCAAAGAAACTTTTATCAGGAAACTTTTCCAATAACGATTTAACGGGAGCAATAACCAAATCAGGTTTATCCATAAGAATACTGATTTGCTTTGCGTAGTCGTACCTGTTAACATTTACCCCCTCATATACGGATGCATTCTGAAAGGGAAAAATCTCTGATTTAATATCAAACAAAGACTCCAAATCCGCCTGATAACGAAGTGCATTCTGCTCGGTTGAAGTTATAAAAAGAAGTTTCTTTTTAGACCAGTCTTTGATTTTTTTAAGGGATAAAAGCCGTAAAAACGCAGTCAATCCCGTAACACAAAACGAACCTGATGCACGGACATAACTCTCAAATTGATAAAATAAATCAGAATTTTCAATCCTCATAAAAACATTTTATCACAAGGAGCAGGCAAATGACTAAATGTAACTAAAGACTCAACACTCTAAAACTACGCATTAGGGCTTTCGTATTCAACACCCATTTCTTTAAGAGCAGAGATAAATCTTTCTGCACAGGAACGCTGAACTTCCGGCGGAACAACTCTTAAAATTTCAACAGTCTTTGAAATTGTAGGGTTTTTGTCATACCAACGGCAGCCATTTACAGGTTTTACCATTTCATAAAAGTGGTCAATCGCCTCTTTAGATAACTGTTCTTCAAGCTTCTTCAAAAATTGTTCGGCTTGTTCAAGCAATTCATCTTGATAGTTCTTCAGAAGTTCAATAACCTCTAATAACTTAGGATCATGGTCATACCATCTTTTATATACGTGACCCATCTTGCACCCTCAATTCTTCGTTTGTAGTATCATCAGAATATCTGATAATATTACCGCCTAACGCTCTGATTTTTTCATCAAATTTTTCATAGCCTCTGTCAATATGATGAAGATTTTCCACAATTGTTGTACCGTTTGCCATAAGCCCTGCAACAACCAAAGAAGCACCTGCTCTCAGGTCACTTGCCGCAACTGTTGCACCCGTCAAACGCTTGATACCTTTTATAATAGCATGGTTTCTGTCCTGATGAATATCTGCACCCATTCTTAAAAGGTGCTGAACCTGCATAAATCTGTTTTCATACAAACTTTCCGTAATAATACCAACCCCGTTAGCCGTTGAAAGCAATACCATAGCCATTGACTGTAAGTCAGTAGGGAACCCCGGATACGGCTGAGTTACAAAATTAACTGAATTAAGTCTGTTTTTACAAGAAACCTCAATTGCTGTCGGCTCAATCAGTTTAATATTAGCGCCCATTTTAATAAGTTTATCAGTAAAGAAAGTCAAATGAGCAGGATAAATATTTCTTATAATAGCCTTACCTTTTGTACCTGCAACTGCAGACATAAATGTTCCTGCCTCAATTCTGTCAGGAATTGTCGTATATTCTATTGCGTGTAAATCTTCTTGTTTTACACCGTTGATAACGATTTCTGATGTACCTGCACCGACAACATCTGCACCCATTGTATTCAGGAAGTTTGCCAAATCAATAATTTCCGGCTCCTGTGCCGCATTCTGGATTCTTGTTGAACCATCAGCCAAGACTGATGCAAGCATTAAGTTCTCCGTCGCACCAACAGACGGTATATCAAGATAAATATCCGTACCAACCAACTTGCTTGCTTTTGCATGAACATAACCGTTCTCAATCTTAATCTTTGCACCAAGTGCCTCTAAACCTTTTATATGGAAGTCAACCCTTCTTTCACCGATAGCACAACCGCCCGGAAGTGCAACGATTGCTTCCTTACAACGAGATACCAACGCACCTAAAATAATAAAAGATGCTCTCATTTTGCTTACAAATTCATATTGAGCAGTAATTGAAGTAATGTCGGTTGCATCAATTGTGACAGATTTTTCTTCTTTATCGTGGAAAGTTTTTACGCCAAGACCGTTAATAACATCAAGCATTATACTTACATCAGTAAGCTCAGGAACATTATAAATTTTTGTCGTTCCTTTCGCAAGAATAGCGCTTGCCATAAGCTTAAGAACAGAGTTTTTAGCGCCACCGATAAAAACTTCACCTTTAAGCTGATTTCCACCTTGTATTCTGTACTTGTCTGCCAAAACTACTCCAATCCAATCTCAGTGTATAACTATAATACAATTTACATAACGGCTTGTAAAGTATTAATTTTTTATAAAGATTTTAAAAATAGGTCAACAGGAGGAGAAGATACTATTTACGGAGTAAACTAATGAACAATATTTTACTAAACCCTATTTCCATTATATAATTAAACTCAAAGGAAGGTTAAAATTGGAAAACGAAACAACATCATGCAGTTACTATATCAGAAATATTGCCCACCTTATGGCTAATATGCAAGACAGGTGTTTAACCCTTTACGGGCTTTCCAACCAACAGGCAAGAATACTCATGTTCCTTGCAAAACATAATGTACGCGGACAGAGACATATTAAAAGAAAAGATATCGAAACCTTCCTGAACCTTAAAGGTTCTTCCGTTACAAGTCTGATGAACGGGCTTGAGAAGAACGGCTTTGTAGAACGCGTTCAGTCAGATGATGATGCAAGAAGAAAAATACTTTCACTCACAGATAAATCAAGAGAAATAGTAAAACAAATGGATATGATATTTGAAGCAACAGATAACCAGCTTCAGGAGGGTATGAGCGAAGAAGAAAAAATGACCTTCAGACTGCTATTAGGGATTGCCCACAATAATATTACAATCTAGTCTTCATCTTTATCATTTATACATTCATCAAACTTAAGCCCGAAATTGGTATTCTCTTTTATGTGAAGCTGACCGCCTTTTTCAACATAAGAAAACACAGAGTTTTCATAAACATTATCGGCAGCAGATTTCAGCCTGTTTCCATCCTCATTCTGAACTGCACCTTCTACAGCATAATACCCTGCACTAATACCTTTAACAAAATGGTTTCCCACAGTCAAAGCAGCACTCTTTACTATTTTTGCAGGCTTTATCTCAAACTTGGCTGAATATTCACCAATATACAATTTAGGGATATGCACGGCTTTTCCGTTTAAATCAAAATAAGTTAAAGGCGCAAAGGTAAAGGACGCATCCTGTTTCAGCCGCTTTGGATCTGACACAGACATCATTTTACCCTCTAAAATATATCCGACCTTCAACGGAATACCACCTAAGGTACAATCTCTGATAACCTTAACCTTAATTGGTTTATCCGGAGTTTCCGTTGAAATCGAAGTAACTGCCTGAACTGCCATTGTTTCTGCACGCACAGGCAAAATAAACATCATAAAACATATAACCAATAATAACTTTTTCATACTAAACCCTCTTTTTGAATATTCTAGCCGTTTGAGATAATAAAATCAAGCAAATAAAAAGTGCGATTTTACAACCGCACGCATTCAATCAACAACTAAATTTATAAGAAAACTTTTTTAATATATCCGTAACACGAAAAATAAGATGCTATTATATTATTCTCTAACTATAAACACTAATCCTCGTGGCTAGGAATATATCCTACACTTACTATTATCCTCGTTTACTGGATTTGTGCAAGAGTTGTATATACTTTTGTTACAAAAATTAATATATTACTCAACCCTAGTCACAGAGAAGGATTGCGGGAATTTATATCATTTTTTCAGATAAAAACTTGGGGTTACATGACCGAAAATAGCCGTATAACTGTATTTTTGACACTTAATATAGCCATAAAATTACAAAAAAATATTTACTTCCCCCTTTACAAAAAACAAAAAATATTGCATAATGAGGATGAAGAAATTAGAGCAACTATCAAAAAATAATATCGGTAACAATTATATTGTTATATAGCAGATTTTTCTGCAATAGCTGTTGATTATGATATGGAAACAGCGGAGACAAAAGCCTCCGCTGCTTTCTTATTGCATATTTTTTTATTAACTGCAAAGAGGTATACTTACCCCAATATATTTACTCCTAGCCTAAATCTGAAGTACAGTTAGGGCATTTCTTTGCATTCACAGGGATAGAAGAACAACAGAAAGGACATTCCTTTGTAGTTGCTGCTTCTTCAACTTTTTCTTCTGCAGCAAACTTATTTTGCATTGCAGTAATTGCTTTAATTACAAAGAATACTGCAATTGCAACAACAATAAAACTTATTATTGTATTAATAAACATACCGTAATTGATGGTAACCGCACCTGCTGCCTGAGCATCAGCCAAAGATTTGTAATTTTCACCTACAGGATAAATCGAGAAATAAAGGTTTGAAAAATCAACCTTTCCGAGCAATACCCCAATCGGCGGCATTATAATATCTTTAACGAGTGAATCAACAATCTTCCCGAATGATGCACCAATTATGATACCGACTGCCATATCAAGTACATTACCGCGTAAAATAAATTCTTTTAATTCTTTAGTCAAATTTTTAAGCATAACAGTTCTCCCTTCCTGTTCCAATTCTAACAGAAGATTGAGAAGTTGTAAATTATTAGGGGATGGGTAAATATATTTACCCCTTTTATATTTACCCCCCCCCAACAGTTCTTGCTTTTTTTTCTAATATATATTAGAATTTGAGTATTAAGAGAAAGGTAAAAGAATAGGCAAATGGCCCATAAATTATTATTAGTAGTTTTTCTAATATTCGCAAACAGTTTTTTTGTAGCTTCAGAATTTGCGATGGTTAAGGTTAGAAAAACCCGTTTAGAACAAATGGCCGGCGAGGGAAACAGTACTGCGAAAATCGCATTGGAATTGACTGAAAACATAAATGAAATGCTGGCTACTGCACAACTCGGTATAACATTGGCAAGTGTTGCTCTTGGTTGGGTTGGTGCTAAAACTATTGAGAGCATATTATTACCTGTAATTGATTTTATTTTACCGTTTGAAAGTGCAGCATTTTGCACATTATTAACCTTCATTATTTCATTTACAATAATCACATTCTTGGAATTATTGGTTGGGGAACAGTTACCAAAATGTGCTTCCTTACAAAATACGGAACAAGCAGCACTATTGGTTGCAAGACCTATGAAATTTATGATGAAAATGTTAAAACCTTTTGTCTGGTTCTTATCTACCTGCACAACAAGAATTTTAAAAATCTTCAAAATGGATGCCGGTTCAAACGATTTGGTTCATACAACAGAAGAACTGGATATGCTTGTTGATGCAAGTTATAACGAAGGGGTCTTAAATGAAACAGAAGCAGAGATGCTCCACAATATGTTCAACTTCTCAGACCTCACCGCAAAACAGGTTATGACTCCAAGAACAGATATGATGTGTATTGAAAACATTACACCGATAGACGAAATCAAAAAGTTTACGGCAGAAAACCAATACACAAGATACCCTGTTTTTGAAGATACTATTGATAAGATTTTAGGTTTTGTCCATGTTAAAGATTTATATACAAAACTTCTGGAAAACAATGATATTCAGATAAATGATATTATAAGACCTATTATGCTCGTTCCTGAAACAATGACATTGGATAACCTTGTTATTGAATTCAGAAAACGCAAAAGCCAAATCGGTATCGTTGTAGACGAGTTTGGCGGAACATCAGGACTTATTACTCTGGAAGATGTTATTGAAGAAATCGTAGGGGAAGTACAAGACGAGTTTGACGAAGAAGAAGAACTTGATATTAGAGAAGTTGCTCCTAATACTTATGTTGCGAACGCAATGATGAGAATAGACGAAATAGCAGAATTTTTTGATATCGAGGAAAATCAGTTCGACTTTGAAGATGTTGAAACAATCGGCGGACTTGTTGTTAAAATTCTCGGTAAAATCGCTCAGGTTGGCGACAAGGTTGAGATAAAAGAACAAGGGTTAAAATTCACCGTTCAGAAAGTGGATGGTGCAAGAGTAACAAGACTTGTTATCCAAAAATCAGAACCTGAAACCGCAGAAGAAGAAAACTAAACCATTATTCCCCGCACTTATGACAGCCTCCGCAACCGCCACAGTTGTGAGTTTTGTTGCCATTCAGAAAATCAACTATATCAAAAATCTTATCCTCTAAAACGGATTTCAGAACATAAGGAAGAAGCTGCGCTTCCAATTTTATAATTTCATCCGCAAGTTGCTGATACCCGGTATAAGAATCAATCATAACAGGATACTGCGACAATATAAGGCCTGACATATCGTTATTTTCAACTCTGTGAACAGTTACCCCCGTAACCTTAACCCCACTTATGAAAGCATCTTTTATCGGAGTAGAGGTATTAAAGGCAGGGAGTAAAGACGGATGAACCCGTATAACTTTGTGATTAGCAATATAATCCTCAGTTACTTCAAAATCAAAGCCGTCATTATTTATTATGACAGTGATATCATATTCATCATCAGGCAGGCTGTTTCCAAATACAACATCTGTATTTGGAAGTACAGACTTAACAGAGTCGATTATATCGTCCCTAAAAGAGCCTGATACGAAGATTTTATAATTATTTGGTTCCATCTTGATTATTTAGCCGTTTTATTAGTAAAAACCCGTTTGCAGTAGTCTGTCATTTCATTCTTAATATCAGGTGCAAGTATGTAAAGTGTGATGATGTTTGGAATAGACATTGCAATCATCATAGCATCAGTAATATTTTTAACAGCCTCAACACTCAAACAAGTACCGATTACGATAAACGCACAATATAAGAGGTTAAAAAAGAGTGCTCTCTTTCTTCCTTCACCGAAAAGGAAGGTCCAAGCCTTTTGTCCGTAATATGCCCACGAAATCAATGTTGATAAAGCAAACAAAGCGGCAATAAACGAAAGGACTATCGGGAAACTTGAATGAACAGATGCAAACGCATCTGATGCGATTGAAATACCTTTTATATCGTGACCAACACCTACAGGAATCTTATCCAAAACACCTGACAAAACTATTGTAAGTGAAGTAAATACACATAAAATACCTGTTAAAAAGGTTTCTAACAGAGCAACAAACCCCTGAGATGCAGGCTCTTTTGACTGAGCGGCGGCATAAACAATAGCCGCAGCACCCGTACCTGCCTCGTTTGACTGAACTGATCGTTTCAAACCTTCAACCATAACAAAGAACATTGAACCGCCAAAGATTGCCTGTGGTGAAAATGCTTCTTTTACTATGGTAACAACAGCGCTTGGTATCGCCGTAAAATTAAAGAAAATAACGATTAACCCAAGTAATATGTAAAGAATACACATAGACGGAGTTAAGATTGTTGTAACCTTTGCAATACTTTTAATCCCGCCGACAACAACAAGACCAATCAAAATAGCAGCAATCAGACCGATAACCCAAGTCGCACCGTAAAATATACTCTGTTGCTGACCTGTTATCTGAACAATCTGTTCAGCAGTCTGGTTTATCTGAATCATATTACCGCCTGTTATACCGCCTGCAATACAAAGTATGGCAAATATAACAGAAAGCGGCTGACCGAGCCATCTCATACCTTTTCTTGTTAACCCGTGAGCAATATAGTGCATCGGGCCGCCTGAAACAGAACCGTCAAGGTTAAATTTTCTGTATCTTATAGCAAGTGTTGCTTCCGCAAACTTAATAGACATACCGAGTAATGCACCAATAAAAATCCAAAATGCTGCACCCGGGCCGCCGACAGAAATTGAAAGAGCAACCCCTGCAATACTACCGATACCTATTGTACCTGATAATGCAGTTGCAAGCGCCTGAAATGATGATACATCACCGCTGTCTTCACTGTTTTTAGGCTTAACTAATTGTTCTACTGCGTGTTTTAAACCCCAGATAGAAATACCTTTGAAATATATAGTAAAGAATATTCCGGCTATCAATATCCAAAAGATTACGAACGGAACATGAATGTTTTCAAGTCCTTTTATCCCAAATGTCGGAACAGGTGTAAATATAATTTTTGCAATACCGTTCAGACAAGGAGCAAGGTTATCGTCCATAAATCTGTTTATATCAAAGCCATTGGTTGCTGCAAATACATTTTGTATGTTTAACATCAAAACCGTAAGTAACCAAAATATTCTTTTCATTATTTCTCTTCCTTAAATCTCGCTAGCTTAACGCTTTTAATTATATCAAAAACAGGAAAAAATGAGTAAAATATTGTAAATTATTGTTTAGCGAGGGGGGTGGGTGTTTTGTACATTTACCCCTAATTTATCTATGCTATAATGAACAAAAAGGGGAGTTTTATGGAAAATTTTGATATTGGAATTATAGGCGGTGGGCCTGCAGGTTTCACATCTGCGATGTATTACGCAAAACAAGGTAAAACAGTTGTGCTTTTTGAAGGGGCAGAAGTCGGAGGCACCTGCTTAAACAGAGGCTGTATTCCCACAAAAGCCTTTCTTCACATTGCTGATTTGTATTCAGAACTACAGGGAGCAGATAAAATCGGGATAAATTTTGAAAACCTGAGCCTTGATTTTGAAAAAGCAAAAGAATACAAAACAAGTGTCGTTTCCAAACTCCGAAAAGGACTTGAACTTTCCCTTAAAAATCTTGGAGTAAATGTTGTTAACAGTTACGCAGAAATGTTATCCGAAAACAAAATAAAATCAAATGATACAGAATACACCTGCGGTAAAATTATTATTGCAACAGGCTCAAAACCAAGAGAAATAAAAGGTTTAGAGTATGACCACAAGTTTATTTTATCCTCTGATGATATTCTTGAACTGGACAAACTACCAAAAGATATTTTAATAGTTGGCTCAGGTGCAATAGGAATAGAATGGGCGAGAATTTTATCCTCCTTCGGGGTTGAAGTCAGCGTTGTTGAACTTGCAGAGAACCTTTGCCCGCTCGCCGATTGGGAAGTGTCAAAACGAATTGAACGACAATTTAAAATGAAGAAGATAAAAACTTATCTTTCGACCTCTGTTGAAAAAGTTGACGGTAAAAAAGTTATTTTATCTAACGGCGAAGAACTAAACCCTGAATGTGTACTTGTTGCAGTAGGGAGAGGAATAGTAAAACCTGAAAAAACATATAATGCAGACATCATAGGCGATGCATCCGCTGAGATTATGCTCGCACATTATGCCGTAAGTCAGGCAAAAGAACTCGCGCTTGATATTCCGTTTAACAAAAAGACAGTACCTTCCGTAATATACGGCAATCCTGAAATTGCGTGGATAGGTGAAGTAAGTAAGTCAAAAGAAGATGATGAAAAATATGACAAATCTATGCTTTTGATATCTGCCCTAGGTAAAGCACACTGCGATAACTCAACAGACGGGTTTATAAAAATACTTGCAAAAGACGGGAAAATCAAAGGAGCAAGTATCATTTCAAAAGAGGCATCAGCCCTCATCCAACAAATTGCAATAGCAATAGATAACAACATATCCGTAAACGAACTGAAAAAGTCGTGCTTTGCACACCCGACTTATTCTGAAGGGATAATGGAAACAATAATGTCATTATAAGGTAAGATAAAAATGCAAAGACTTCCCGAATACTTAAAAAGACCGATAATAGATACTGACAAAACGAAAAAAGTCAGACACATACTGAGAGAAAAACATCTGAATACAGTATGCGAAGGGGCAAGATGTCCAAACAAAAACGAGTGTTATCAGCATAACACCGCAACTTTTTTGATTATGGGAAATATCTGCACCCGTAACTGTAAGTATTGCAACATCTCAACTTCAAGCCCGGAGCCATTGGATTTGGAAGAGCCAAAACACATCGCGGAAGCAATAAAAGAGCTCGGACTTGACTATGCCGTTATAACCTCCGTCACCCGTGACGATATCAAAGACGGCGGGGCAGAACATTTTGCCAACTGTATAAAAGAAATCAGGGCACTTTCACCAAATACAAAAATAGAAATTTTAACCCCCGATTTCAGAAAAGAAAAAGGGAAATATAATGAAGATGCTCTAAAAACTATTATCAGTGCAAAACCTGATGTATTTAACCATAATATTGAAACAGTAAGGGCGGTATACAAAGAAGCAAGGCCTCTCGGTGATTATGATTTATCGCTGAATGTTCTGAAATATATAAAAGAAAACAGCGATATCCCGACAAAATCAGGACTAATGATAGGGCTTGGTGAAACAACTGAGCAAATTCTTGAAACCTTTGAAGATTTGAGATCTGTCGGCTGCGATATTCTGACAGTAGGTCAATACATTCAGCCGTCAAGAAAACACCTTGAAGTGAGCAAATATTACAAGTTAGACGAATACGAGCTTTTAAAATCAAAAGCAAAAGAACTCGGATTTAAAAAATACCATATCGGCCCGCTTGTCCGCAGTTCATATCATGCCAGAGCGATTATGACGGAAGAATAATACTAACCGCTATTTAACCACCTTTTTGAGGCCCTTTGGCTTATCAATATTTCTGCGCAGTTTAGAAGCAATCTCAAGAGCCAGCATCTGACATATTACCGCATTAGAAAACATTTGAGAGATCTCGTTATCACAATCAATACTGATATTGAAGTTAGAAACATATTTGTTGTTATGTTTTCCGATAACATATATTGACGGGTTGTATTCTTTTTTAATTTTTTCAAGATTATCTGCTGCATTAGGGGAAATTCCGTCAACAGAAAGATAAATAACAGATGATCTGCTGTTCATAACAGCCAAATGTCCGTGCATAAACTCACCGATAAGGGCCGCATTTATATTCATATAAGAGGTTTCTTTTATTTTCAGAGCACCTTCTTTTGCAATAGCATAAGATATTCCCTCAGCAAGAATAACAACAATCTTTTGTTTTGCAAGCAAACCTGCCAACTGGTGTACCTTATCCCTCAGAGTGAGTGTTTCTCTGACGACACCCGGCAAATCTTTCAGTGCATCTATATATTTATCAATATCTTTACCTTTATTTTTTGCAATTTTAAGAGCAACTGTAAGAACGCACAACATTTGAGCAGTAAACGATTTTGTAGCCGCAATACTTCTTTCGGTGCCGGCATAACAGTTAACATGATATTTTGATTCTTTCCAGATTGTAGAATTTTCTTTGTTTGTTATACAAAGGGTTTCAAGATAATATTTACCGCCGTTTCCGTCATCAAATCCTTCATTAACCCGACGGAGTGCCTTTACGGTGTCCGTTGTTTCACCTGACTGGGTAATAAACACATACAAAGTTCCGTAATCGTGAGGAACAATTTTCTTTAACAAAAACTCGCTTGAATAGATAGCACGCGCTTCAACACCTGCAACCTCACCTATCAAATCAGCTGAAAATCTTGCACAATGGTATGATGAGCCGCTTGCAACAAGCACAATCTTTTTTACATCACCCGGAACAGAAATCTTATCAATTCCCTCTTTTTCGAGAATACCCGCCAAAATATCGGGTTGTTCGTATATTTCCGTCTCCATTGCCGTCTTTTTTCTGCTAAATAAACTCATTCTTCAAATTCCTCATACCGTTCAGGATAAATGCTTTTGCTATACCCTATTTGTATTTTAACATATTTGTCAAGATAATTTAACCCCGTAAATAAAAAAGAGCCGCAGAATATTCTGTGGCTCTTTTTATGTTATATTTGCATCTTCTCTACTCTTCCTGTAACTCTTTTTCCTGTTCTTCAGGAGGAGCGGCTATCTGTGATAATTGGCTTACTGTTTCATTATTTTGATTAATCATCCTCAGTTTTTCACTCTCTTTGAGAAAGTTCAGTTTTTCCTGATCCAAAAATCTTTCTGGGTTTTCAACCCCTTTTTGTTCAAAATACCAAGTAAATATTTCTGCAAGATTCAAAGGAAGAACCTGTGCGAATTTCTCTATAGCCTGTCCGACCATATCAGCTACGGCAAATTTTTCGTTTATCATATTTCTGTCTGAATATGTATACCTGTAATCTGCCTGTCTCACCTCATCATCAATAATTACGGTTTCGGGAGCATTATCCTGATTAATATAGATTGCTTCCTCACCCTGCTTAAAATCAGCACATAACTTTGCGACATTTTTGATATTAGGAATAATAAAATCCTGATTTATAATATCAAGCAGCATTGAAAGACGTGTCAACTGCCCCTGTGCTTTTGTTGTTATCTCTGTTGCAGTTTTAGCAGAATTTTCCTGTATCCCAATCATACTCGGATAAATTCCTGAAACCTCACACATCAGACTGTCCAAAAACTCAATATCAGCAAGGAACACACCGTTATCAAAAGTGAGTTGTTTAAAGGCATTAACTGATGATAAATTATCACCGTACTCAATAATTTTCCCCGGATAGAGAGCAATCTCATCATCTTCGAAGAACCCTTCAGGCGCAAGCAAAGGCGGATTTTCCGATAACGACTGCATATCAATAGTCCTGTTTAAAAATCCTTCCTGCGATTCAGCAAGCGAAAGCAGACAGAATAACGGACTTATTCCGCGTTTTGTATCGGGATCAACCGTAAACGCACCATAAGTAAACGGGTTAATAATGCTTTCATTTTTTCTGAATCTGACAAGATATTTTCGTCCGACAATAACTGCATGCCAGTTCTTCAAAACCTCACCCGACGGAAGTTTTAAGTCGCCCCAATGTTCCAGAACTTCAACGGTTGAACCGTTAACGACTTCTTTTTTTTCATTTTTATTCTGAACACCGGAACTCCCCCCGCTCAAAACGAGCTGTCTTATATTGAAAGCAGTTTCCTTTGACATAGCATAAAATTTGTTATTTATAATATCTTCAGGGGTTTTATATGTTCTGTAAATTTTTGGGCAATCATCCCAATTATCCGCCTGAGAAACATCAAACACCAAATCAGCAGGTGACACAGGATAAATATACGGATTATCATATACCTTCTTTTTATCAACCCAGTAATTTTTTCCTGCCTGTGCCGCCTCAAGTATTTCAGGTAATTTAACAAAATCTTTGCTGAATAAATTTCTGAAAAACTCTATTGGTCTGCGGTACTCCTGATACTTCTTTTTCCACGCAGTAAAAGAAATCAGTTCACCATATAAAAGAGCATTATCAATAACCTTATCACAGGTTTTTTGATAATCCATTTTTTCAAGCATATCAACTAAAGAGGCCTTTTGTCTGTTTGACTTGTTATCTGCCTCATGATTTTCACCTGATACATCAAACATATTGTGAATATTCGAATAGACATTCTTCCAGATAAATGCTTTTAAAGTCTGATAAAACATATAACATTTGCACATCTTTATTTTAGATTTCCAGCGTTCAGTCTTATCCGAACCCCCGTAGGTCTTCTTAAAAAACACTTCGTCAATAACTGCATTAGAATTTTTTAGATGTGACGACCTGTTTTCTTCGTACTTTGTATAATCACTTACAATCGATTTAACTAGGTCTGCTTCCTGTTCCTGGGATAATGTTTTTACTTTTGAGTCTGCTTCTATAATGTATTCAAAAGACATACTGTTCTCCTTTTTCTAAATCACTACAAACAAAACGGTAATTGCAGAAATAACCGATTCCGCATTCACCAATAATTTATACCTTCGTAAAATTCACCCCCTCTATAATGCTTATCTGTGGCTCAAATTCTTCCGTTATAACCTCGTCGTCCAAACCGAGTGCAAGCCGTTGACCTTTTTGTATCTTGGTTAAAGACGAGATTATAAAATCTAATGCCGTAATCAACGACTTCGGCAAATCTAAAAAAGACTCCTCATAATTATCTAAATCTTTAAAAATGCCCTCCAGCATAATTTCTATGCCGTCCAAAGACCTGTTGAACAACTCAACATGCCTGTTATTTATCTGAATTTTTTCTCCATCCGAATAACATTTTTTCTTTACCATTTTTTCTCCTTCTAAATTCGATATTTACGCAACCCCGAAACGCACACACAGAGAGGGTTAAAATATTTTGTAAACAATTGTAAACAAATTGAAAATTTATGTTATAAAAAAGTCAATTTTTTTAGAGTTATATACTTTATATATACATAAGAGAGATTTAAAAATTATTCACAGAGTTTAAAGAATTACTTAAATTTTTACTTTATATTTTTGTTTTTAAAAATTATAGAGGACAAAGAGTTTAATTTATCATTAAAGGAGAGCAAGATATGGCACTATTATTTGCTGATGTTGTCGCACGCTATAATGCGGAAAAA
>CACWZA010000029.1 GCA_902765215.1 uncultured bacterium
CGGAGAGTTTCTGCTTGGTTACTCGCGTTAAACGGCATCGGCAAAAGCGTGGTTTTGCCTTTATGCCTCTGCTCGTAATCCGCTTTCGGTACCATTTTTCTATTTACCCCTGCGGTCAAAGAAATGGTACATCAATCCCATAATCGTTGCTTTTATGTTTACCTCAATTTTAAGGACAACTTCGTTGTCCCTTCTTCCCAAAATTGAGATTTTAATATACAATATAGGTATGTCAAACTTTACTGATTCAGAAAAAATTAAAACAATTGCATATTTGGGAACGGCAGGTTCGTTTACGGAAATGGCGAAAGATTATTTTTGCAATAAATATAATCTTAACGCATATCAGATGCCGTTCAGAACTATTAAAGAGATTATTGCTTATGTTGAAGATGATAAGGATGCGGTAGGGATAATTCCTGTTGAGAACGCAAAAGAGGGTATCATAAGAGAAACGAATGATAACCTGATTAATTCATCAAATGTAAAAATACTTGCGGAAACTATTTTGCCTGCAAACAATTGTCTTTTGTCTAAGAACAGTGAAATCTATAATATTACAGGGCTGATTGCTCCTGCTCCCGCTATGGCAAGATGTCAGGAATATATAAAAAATGAACTTCCTATGCATTTAAATATTATTCATACATCTGATACTGAGGAAGCGGCAAGGTTATTAAATTCTTATAATCTGACTTATGCGATTATCGGTACGGAAAAGACGGCAGAAATATACAATCTGAATATTCTGAATAACAATATCAATAATGATAAAGATAACCAGACAAAATTTATTATGATAGGTAATTTTGAAACAGAACCGACTCCACACAGTACATCAAGTATTGCTATTGCGCTGCGTGATGTTCCCGGGGTACTTTTCAAAATCGTCAAAGAGTTCGCTGACAGAAACATCAATATAACTTATATTCACACAACTCCGTCTAAAATGGATAAGGATGAGTATATTTTATACATAGATTTTGACGGACATATTAAAGAACCTAAAATTGAAGAAGCAACTGAACACATCAAACAACACATAAAGTATTACAGATTTATGGGTTCTTATGAGAGAATTTAAAGAGTTTGTTATGAAATTAAAACCGTTATGTATAATCTTTTGTTTAATTTTATCAATTCAAAATTGTTCTTTTGCGGCTAATAATGTTGCATTGACAGATACTCAGTTAATAAAAAAGATAAAAAAACTTGATAAAAAGATTGATAAAAAACCTGATAAGGCAAAACTTTATATTGAACGCGGGTTTTTAAAATTTTCTCTGAAGGATTACGGAAGTGCCTTAGAGGACTATGCGTTAGCAGAGGATATTGAGCCGAATAATGCGGATATTTTTTATTCAAAAGGGCGTGTCTGGTATGAAAAGGGTAAATATCAGTATGCTTTAGAGGAGTTTGATAAAGCAATTGAATTAAACCGCGAAGATTCAAAAATATATTTAAGCAGAGGTCTTGCAAGAGAAAAGTCTGATGATTTAGACGGTGCATTAAGAGATTTCAATCTTGCAATAAAATATAACCGTAAATCAAGTGCCGCTCTGATTAACAGAGGGATTGTATATAACAGAAAAGGGTATCACGAAAAAGCATTGTCAGATTATCAAAGGGCAATAAAATTGTGTAAATATGCTCCCGATGCTTATTATAATATGGGTTTGACCTATTGTAATTTAGAGAATTATGAAGATGCGGTTGACTGTTTTTCTGTTGCTATTGAGCAGGATCCAAAATACGGAATGGCCTATTACAGAAGGGGACAGGCATATTTAAAACTTGATAACCAGCAGTTTGCAAAGAGTGATTTTCAGATGGCAAGACAGCTTTTACCTGCTAACCAAAAGATAAAAGAAGATTTGGATAACCTTAAAAAGCAATTAGACGATATGCTCAAAGAAGAAAAAATTTACTACTAACTTTTTAGAAGGACGGACTGTTGTGTAATCCGCCTAAGACGGCAAATTTTTCTTCAGGCGAGTATTCTTTTACTATTTTGAAGAAGTCTTTCACATAGAGATTTTTTGTACTTATACAGTTAAAGTTTGCTTCTTTAAAATAATCTTTTTGTTCTTCGTTTGTGTTTATATAATTTTTCAGTTTGATATAAAGTTTGTATTTTCTTGTTCTGCGTAAGATTTCTCTTGTTGCAAAATACAGAATTGTTTCAAAATCGAGTTCGTATCCGTTAGAATAGTTAAAATCGACGGTATATTTTTCATTATCTGCTGTTGAAATTTTAAAATATGCAATTATTCTGTTGCTGGAAGGTTCTTCAATAACATAGCGATACTCGTTTGCATAGGTTAATCCGGAGAAGTTTGACTCACAAAATTCTTTTTCATTTCTCAGAAGTGTCGGTTTAAAGTGGGTGAAAACCGAGTCATTATAGATATCTGCAACATCTTTTACATCCGATTTTTTAAACCGTCTGTAAGTAATATTTCTGCATTTTTTAAAAGATGTTCTCGGTACTTCCCAAATTTGTTCGTAGGAACATTGTCTGAATCCGCAATTATTTAATAATACCTGAGAGAGTTCCGTATAAACATCATCAACCAAAACATAGAAGGTGTGCGCTCCCATTGCACCATATTGGGAAACGACAAATTCTATCAGTTGTTGGGCAACTTCGTAGGCATTTTCAATAAAGAATAACTGGGAAATGTTTATTTTACGGTAGTTTCCTCTGAAGGTGTTTACCTTGATAAATCCCAGAGTGCGTTTGTTTTCGGTGAAAAGATAAGATTCTCCCAGCATTTTATATTTTAACGGCAGATAATAGTGAAGATGCCCTGGTAGTCCGTTTGTGAGCAAATCAATAAATTCGTTTTCGTTCTCATAATTCAGAAACGGACTGAGCTCTTTTAGTTTTGATTTATCAAAATAGTTTAATTTTCTGATTACTGCCATATTTAAAATTATATATTTTTTTCAAAAATTTTCAATATTCATATATATGAAATTTGGGGTTATTTATTAAATTCTTCCGCTATTACTTTTGCGGCTTCCTGAGCGGAATATTTATCGGATAATTTTGATTTTACTTCCCCGAGTTGACTGATATAATTTTGACGATATTCTTCATCATACAAAATCTTTTCAATCTCTGAGGTTATATTGTTTACCCCTGCTTTTCCCTGTATAAGTTCAGGAACGATAGTTTTATCCATAATAATATTTGGGAGTGAAACGCGTTTTATACATCTTACAATAAGGTAAATCAGATAGAATAACCATGGCCCGCGATAAGATATAATCATCGGAACCTGATATAAAGCCGCCTCGAGTGCAACCGTTCCAGAAGCAAGTATCAAAGCATCCGATACACTCAACAATGCCTGATTTTCACCTTTGATAATTTTGAAGGTATCATCGCCTTTTAAATATTTATTATAATTTTCTTCGGATAAGTTCGGTGCGTGAGAGATAATAAACTGTAAATCGGGATGATTTTTTTGGAGTTTTTTAGCCGATTTAATGAATAACTGCATTAAATAACTAAGCTCAAAAGTTCTCGAACCCGGAAAAACGGAAACAAGTTTTTTATTTTTATCAAGTCCGTGTTTTTCAAAAAACTCATCACGGTTTGCTTTATCCGGAAGTTGTTTTACAAGCGGGTGTCCGCAGTAGTGTACATCTATTCCGTATGATTTATAAAGTTCCACCTCAAACGGGAAGATACAGAGAACTTTATCAATATTTTTCTTTATTGTTTTAATTCTCCATTTTCTGCTTGCCCAAACTTGAGGAGGGATATAGTAGAAGGTTTTTATTTTGTGTTTTTTTAAAAACTTTGAAACACTGAGATTAAACGCCCCGTAATCTATCATCAATACCAAATCAGGTTTATAATCTTTTGTGAGATAGTCGACAAGTCTTTTTCCTAATCTTAAATGGTTATAAATAATTTTGGGTGAAATTCCCATGGCTGACATTTTAGAATGGTTTTCAAACAGTTTAACACCTGCTTTTTCAAGGGTTTCATCACCGATACCTTCTATTTCAACATCGGGGTAGATAGATTTCAGGCACTCAACAACTCTAAGTGCGTGCATACTCCCTGAATACTCACCTGTAATAATGAAAAGTTTTTTGAATTTTGAATTTTCCATTTTAAAAATTCCATTTATTAAACTGCCATAATTACAATACCATGTTTATCAGCATACTGAATAGTTTTTTCCTGATCAACAATTATTGTTCCGCCTGCTTCAACAGCAATCAGTTTGGCTTTGCGTCTTTTCATTGTTTTGAGAGTTTTTAATCCGATGGCAGGAATGTCAAAGCGTTTATCCTGTTTAGGTTTTGCGACTTTTATTATGCAGGCATCTTTCTTAGCCAATTTGCAGCCGCGAATGATACATTTATCAGTACCTTCAATTGCTTCAACCGCCATAATCATTTTATCTTTAATAACTACTGACTGACCAATATCAAGTTTTCCGATTTCCTTTGCTATTTCGTATCCGTAGTTAACATCTTCTATTTGTTCTTTTGTTGGCTGGACTTTTCCTAATACCCCTGACGGTATCATCAGGTTTTTGATAAAGATAGTCTGGTCAAGAACAGTAACTCCAATCTGTTCAAGTTCTTCAATAATCATAAGCATAACTTTATCATCGTTAAGTCTTATGGCTTTTTCAATAAAATCAATAGCTTTACTGTCAAATTTAGGACGTTTTAAAACAATACTTTTGTTAACTTTTCCAAGAAAAGTCAGTTGTTTGATACCTTCTTCTTTAAGAATTTTTTCTATTTTTAATGCTTCTCCGGGAGCGCAGGAATAAACTTTTGAGCAATATTTTTTCAAATCTCTGTAGTTATCACCGGAAAGAGAAATTGCAACAATTTCAAACCCGTTTTCTTTTGCGTGTTGTGCCATTTTTACGGGTAATAAACCGTCCCCTGCTATTAAACCTTGTTTTTGTTCTAATTCTAAAGCCATACTATCCTCTCAATATTAGTTCTATTCTAACATAAACGGAAAAATATTTTCAATAGGGTGGGTAAATGTATAGTTAACCCTCACCTTTTGAGAGGTTATTTTTTATTTACCCCTAATATTTTGCTCCTGTCACTTTATAAATACCGATTTCGTCTATCAGGCAATCAAGGGTATTTGAAGCAACAAGTTTTTCTATCATCAAAAGATTTTCTTTCATCTGACACCAGTCAAGTTTAGAGATAACCCCTTCTTCAAGTCTTTTTTCCGTCAGTGCAAAATCCTGTGCTTCAAGTGAATAGTGTTCTTTATTTTGAGCAAGTTTTTGGTTATCAAGTTTTGCCGCATAAAGTGCATCATTCACTTCCTGAATAGCGACAAGGTTGGTTTTTTCGTAGTTTCTTAATGCTTTTTCAAGTCTGATTTTGTTAACTTTAAGGTTTGCAATTCTTGCTCCGCCAGTAAAGATAGGCAGCATAGCGTTCCCTGCAAGAGTCCAAATCATATTTTTTGTTGTAAACAGTTTTCCTAAATGCACTGAATTAAAAAGTGCCAAACCTGTTATGTCTATTGTTGGTAAAAATTCTTTCTTTGCTACTCTGACATCAATTCCGGCTTTCTTTAACATTGCTTCAGCCTTTAAATAATCAGGTCTTTGAACGATAATATCTGATGAAATTTCCTCAGGGAAGTTTGCTTTATAGTTGATATCATCGTAAGAAATTCTTTCAAGTTTATCGATATTTTCAGGGCTTTCCCCTATCAAAACGGCAAGTTTGTTGAGTGCTTCCGTTCTCAGTCGTTTCAAATCGATAAGGTCGGCTTGACCTCTAATATATGATTTGTTCGCTTTTATCATGTCACTTGTTGAGATAACTCCGTTTTCGTGGCTTAAATACATAAGGTCATAAATTTCTTTTCTTAAAGCCACAATATCTTCCTGTAAAGAGATAGCTTTATCCAGTCTTACAATGTTGTAATATATTGTTCCTACGGCGGAAACTATTGAAATATATGCTGCTCTTTCATCACAAACGGATGCCTGAAACGCTTTTTTTGCAGAGGTTGTTTTATCGTGATTTTTTAAGAAAATATCTGCCTCATAACTTGCAATAATAGGTAAACCCATACCGTGAACAGTATCTCTGTTTGGATTTTTCATCATTGGCGGGATTCCTGCAAGTCCTGCACCATAACCAATTTCTGCGGTCGGAAGTTCGTTTGCCATTTGAAGTTTTACCCCCTGAAAATATTCTTCAACCGTAAGGGTTGCCATTTTCAGGTCGTAGTTGTGAGCCATTGCTTTTTCTATATAGCCCGTTAAATAGGTGTCATTCAATCCTTCCCACCAAGGCATATTTATAAAATCAAACTTATTCGCTACTTTATACTTTTTGTAGGGTAAATCTTTCTTTTGTTTAACCGTTTTATAAAGATTTTTATCTGCTTTTTCCTGAGCTTTCTTTTGTGCTTTTGCTTCTTTTTTTGCCTGTCTTGTTTCGGAAACACTGCTTCTGAAAGCTGCTTCAACAGGTGCAATTTGCAATCCCAAAACGCTCAGTAATAATACGGTACTTAATATTTTTTTCATTATAGTTTCCTTTTATATTGTTCGCTAAGGAATAAATTTTTATTTACCCTTGTTAAGTTTTATGTGTTGCATTTGCAACATTATTATGGTAACATCATATTAATAAAAATTCAAGTAGGTAAAATTGTAAAATTAACCTGTAAAAAGAATTGTAGTTAAATATGAACACGATAGATACCACGAAAAAGAATTTAGCAGAAGGGTTTATAAATTCACTTTATTATCAGATAAAGCTGACGGAAAAGTGTTCTAAGATGCTTGCAAAACAGCTGGAGGAAAATCTTGAACTGGAAATTACGCTTGATGAACTGACGGCACTTGCTACAATCAGTATGCACAACGGGGAAATCCACCAGAGAGATTTGGCAAAGATTTTGTTAAAAGACAGAGCCAATACAGGCAGAATGTTAAATAATCTTGATAAAAACGGGTATATAAAGCGTGTTGAAAAAACTAAAAACAAACGACAGGCAAATATGATAAATCTTACGGAAAAAGGCACTAAAACGCTTGATAAATTAACCGATATCATAAGACCGATGTTTGACAATGTACATAACAAAATGACTTTCGATATTGATTATCTGAAAAAGGGTTTAATTGAATTGAGAGAGTTGATGAAGCAAGAAATTGATATACACATATAAGAGGTGAATATGGAAGAAAATAATATAGAAAATCCGCAAAATAATAAGGATGAGGATAATCAGAAGAAATTCAAAAAAAGACAAATATTTTTGGTTGTCGGGATTGTTCTTATACTTATAACAGGATATTTTTTATATGATATGTCAAAATATCAGACAACGGATGATGCTTATGTTGAAACAACGACAGTAAGTGTTGCTCCGAAAGTATCGGGTGAAATTATTGAGGTATATGTCAAAGATAACCAGCAGGTTAAGGCGGGTGATCCTATCGCAAAGATTGATCCGAGAGATTATGAGGTCAGACTGGCTCAGACTGATGCTGCTTATCAAAGAAAAATCTTAGATCAGAAAAGTGCAAAAGCAACTTTAGATGCGGCAAATGCAGAAAGAGAACTTGCAAAGAGAGATGTGGAAAGATACACAAATCTTTATAAGGCAGGTGCTGTTTCAAAACAAACCTTAGATAATGCAAAAACAAAATACGAGGCAGTTCTTGCAAACCAGACAAAAGCACGTGAAAATATTTTTTCTGACGGAAAAAGTGTTGCCGATGCCGATTTGAAATCATTAAAAGCACAGAGAGATATGGCAGCATTAAATCTTTCATACACAACAATATATGCTCCGCAGGACGGAACGGTAGCGGCAAAAAGAGTTGAAAAAGGTATGATGGTTGCAGCAGGCTCTCCGCTTTTGACACTTGTTCCTAACAATATCTGGGTTGTGGCTAACTTTAAGGAAACCCAGTTGGAAAAAATGCGTCCGGGGATGGAAGTTACATTGAAAATTGACACCTATCCGCACCATAAATTTAAAGGAAAAATTGACAGTATTCAAAGAAGTTCGGGTGCAAAATCAAGTTTATTCCCGCCTGAAAATGCTGTCGGTTCTTTCGTAAAAATTGTACAAAGAATACCCGTTAAAATTGTATTTACGGAAAAAATTGACCCTGATAAATATGTCATCGTTCCGGGTATGTCTGTTGTACCAAAGGTAAGAATTAAATAATAATCGTGATTAGGATATAAAAAATTGAGATATTAAGAATTTTTCATTTACCTCTCTTAATATCTCAATTATCTTTTTTGTATTTACCCTCCCCCTGTTTGATGTAAAATTAATAGTATAAATACATCAATAAGGAATTTAATAATGCTAAAAGGAAATGAGATTAGAGATTTATATTTAAACTATTTTAAAGATAAAAGACAACACACAATAGTAGAGAGTTCAAGTCTTGTACCTGATAACCCTACTGTATTGTTGACAACAGCAGGCATGTTGCAGTTTTTACCTATATTTTTAGGTATTCAGCAATGCCCGTATGAACCTGCAAGAGCAACATCTTGTCAAAAATGTGCAAGAGCGGGCGGTAAAGATTCAGATATCGAAAATGTAGGCCGTACCCCTCGCCACCACACCTTCTTTGAAATGTTAGGTAACTTTTCTTTTGGTGATTATTATAAAAAGGAAGTTATTCCTTGGGCATGGGAATTTGTAACCGAAGTCCTTAAACTTGATAAAGACAGACTTTGGATAACTATTTTTGAAACGGATGATGAAGCATACGATATTTGGAGAAGTATCGGTGTTCCTGCAGAACGTATAAAAAGAAAAGGTAAAAAAGATAATTTCTGGGGCCCTCCGGGGGCATCAGGTTCTTGCGGGCCTTGTTCTGAAATTCACTACGATTTAGGTGAAGAATATAAATGTGATGATCCTAATTGCGGTATCGATACCTGCGAATGTGACAGATGGGTTGAAATTTGGAACCTTGTATTTACCGAATTATATCAGGATGAAGAAGGTAATCAGTCACCTCTTGAAAAGAAAAATGTTGATACAGGCATGGGGTTAGAACGTATTACAATGGTTTGTCAGGGAGTTGCTTCAACTTTTGAAACAGACCTTTTAAGACCGATTTTGGATAAAGTTTCTGAAATGTCAGGCGTACCTTATAAACAGTCTGAAAAAACAGATATCTCATTAAGAATCATAACAGACCACGCAAGATGCGTATCTTTCCTTATTTCTGACGGGGTTATTCCTGGGAATGAAGGCAGAAGTTATGTATTAAGAATGATTTTAAGACGTGCTTTAAGACACGGCAAAATTTTGGGAATGGAACTTCCGTTCCTTCATAAACTTGTTGATGTTGTTGTAGAAAACTACGGTAAAGCATACCCTGAACTGGTTGAAAATAAGGCAAAAATTATTGATACAATCAGAAAAGAGGAAGAAAGATTTAACAAAACTCTCGACAGAGGGTACAAAATGCTTGAAGAGTTTATCAATAACAAAAAAGATATTGACGGGGAAAGCGCATTCAAACTTTATGATACTTACGGATTCCCGTTTGAACTTACAAAAGAAATTGCAGAAGAAGCAGGTGTAGGGGTAGATGAAGAAGGTTATCGTACCGCTATGCAGGAACAAAAGGAACGCGCAAAAGCAGCAACTGCAAAAATCTCTGTAACAGGTGATATTAAATACGCAAAACTTGAAGAACAAGTTGGTTCAACCGAGTTTGTCGGATATACGGAAAACGAATGTAAGGCAAAGATTTTGGGCACTATCGAAGGCGAAGGTTTTGTTGATGTTGTATTAAACAAAACTCCTTTCTATGCTGAATGTGGTGGTCAGGTTGGTGACAGCGGTATTATTGAAAACGATAATGTAAAACTTGAAGTTCTGACAACCTTTAAAGTTAATGAACTCTATGTTCACCGTTGCACATTGTTAAACGGCGATATCACTATCGGCGAAGAAGTCAGCGCAAAAATTGATGCCGAAAGAAGAGCCGAAATAAGACTTCATCACACTTCTGCTCACTTATTGCAGGCAGGTTTGATTAAAGTTGTTGGTGATGAGGTTAAACAGGCAGGTTCTCAGGTTGAAGAAAACCGTATGAGATTTGACTTTACTTTCTCAAGAGCAATGACTCCTGATGAAATTAAGAAAACAGAAAAAGTTATCAATGACTGGATTAAACAGGGCATCGAAGTACATACGGATGTTATGTCTATAGAAGAAGCAAATCAGACGGGTGCAACAGCCTTGTTTGGTGAAAAGTACGGCGATACGGTAAGAGTCGTAAGTATAGGCAGAGGCGATAAGTGTATTTCAAAAGAGTTCTGTGCAGGTACTCACGCAGGCAATACCGCTGATTTAAGATTATTTAAGATAATTTCTGAAGGTGCTATTGCGGCAGGTACAAGAAGAATTGAGGTTGTTGTATCAGATGCGGCACTTGATTATCTGAACGCTAAATCAGATGAAATAGATAAACTTTCATCAAAATTCAAAGTTCATTTTGATGAGGTTGAAGAAAGAGTTGAAAAACTTTCTGAGGAAAACAGAGATTTGCAAAAACAAATCGTTGAATTAAAGAGCGAAAATGCAAGAGGTAAATTCAATACCTTTATCTCAAAAGCTCAGGATGTAAGTGTAAACGGAGTTAACGGTAAATTATTTATCTCTAAGATTGAGCAAATGGATAATGACAGCATCAAAGCAGGTGTTGAATTTTTATCAAGTAAACTCGGTGAAAGCATAATTATTCTTGTTTCACCAAGAATGGTACTTGTTAAAGTATCTGATAACTTTGTGAAGGCAGGAGTCAGCGCAGGTAAATATGTAGGTGAAATCGCAAAAGCAACCGGTGCCAACGGCGGCGGTCGTCCTAACTTCGCTCAGGGCGGTATTAAAGACTTTTCTAAAGTTGATGAAATATTGCCTCAGATAGAACAAAGCATAAAAGGTTAATAAAAATACTAATAATAAAAAACCCTTTCCGAAAAGAAAGGGTTTTTTATTTTGTTTTATATTGTTTATGATTTTTTAGTTCTTTTGAGTTTTCCAAATTCTTCGATTTTGTTATTCAAAAGGTTATCGTATATTGCGCGTTCATCTTTTGAAGTAAATCTGTTGAATTTTGTTGAATTTCTTTGACCTTCTAAAATGCTTCTGTTAGCATCTGCAAGGGTATCAAGAACATCTCTTACTGAGAACATTCTGTTTCCGTTTGCATCGGTCTTTTTCAACATATAGTTAACTAATTTTTTATTTTTGCCGTTTATTCTTCTGTATAAATCAACTGCTTCTGCGTTGCTTACTGATGAGTGTTTTTTGAAGGTTTTGTTTGCACGTTCCATTGCTCTTGTATCTTTGATTGATGCAAAGATTTCAGGTAACATGCCTGCTCTCATCTTAGTAGCGTTGAGTGCATAGATTGATTTTTGTTCGTCGTATACTTTTGAACCGAGAATATTTTTAACCATTCCGTCAACATCGTTAATAATAACTAATTTCTTAGCAGAAGGTTGTTGCGGAACAAACGGTTTAAAGAAACTGCGTCTGGTTTTAACAGGTTTAACATTAGATATTGTAACTGTTTCTGTATTTACCGGTTTAACCATAGGGTGTCTTACTATTTCATTGAGTCTTGGTACGGAAGAAGTTTTTTCAACTGCTTCTGTCATAAGGTCACCTTTCAGCATATTTCTTAAAGGAACTTCGCTTTGTTTGATTTCTGCTTTTTGAACAAATAAGTTCTTGATAGAAGTTAAAATATTATCAGGTTGTGCCTGTAAAGTTTCATAGTATTTCATTACCGTTTTGGTAGGTTCATACATATCATTTTTAATAAGGTTTTTGATAGGTTTAATATCTTGGCTTAATCTTTCAGCACCGACTTTATCAAATAACTCAATATAGCCTGCAGCATCTCTTAAACCTGTTTTTGCTTCAGTTAAACCTTCCAGAAATTTTTTGGCATTTGGGTTTTTGTCTGCATATTCAAAAATTAATGCCAAATCGTTAATTTCGTTTGCGCTCATTTTATCTCTGCTTCCGAAATTGTAGTAATTTGCATTAAGGAAATCTTTTCTGAATTTCACATTATCTTTTGTTGTTGTTTCGTATATTTTTAAGTAGCCCTGATAATCGCCTGCTTCCATAGCCTGTTTTGTAGGCTGGAATTTTACTCCCATAGTATTGAGTATGCTGTAACGATCTTTATTGTAGCTGCTTAACAATCTTTCTTCATTAAATTCTCTTACTTCAGGGAATTTTGATAATAACATTGAAACATCTTTGTTCTTATATGTACTTGCAAAATCTTCTGTTTTAGCAGCAATTTGCTTATCAAATTTTGAAATAACCCCATTCACATCATCACAAGCATTGAAGTGTGGGATGTATTTATCGATATTGGTTGTATATTCTTCATAATTAGGTGAATTAATGATTTGTGACATTATATCGTCCTGATAACGACCTTGTCCTAATTTTCCATATACATTTTCCAACTCTGATATTTTTTTAGGGTCATCTTCACATTTTCTGAAACATTTATCTATATCAGTCATAGTTAAACGAACTCTGTTAACAAACCCGATATGTTCTTCTTCAGGTTTTTCAATTCTTTTGAAAAGATTAATAACAATTTGTCCGTCTTCTCTTTCTGCTTCTGCTTTGCCAAAGTTGTTAGCATTGAATCGTTCACTCATTACATTGAGTAATCTCATGTGACCCATTGTTTTGCCTTCAACGAGTTTTTGCATTTTTTCAGGTTCTACTCCGAGGATAGAACCGGCATGTTCAACTAAATCCAGCGTTTTTTTGTCCATTTTGACAACTTGTCTTATTTCAGGTTTCAGAAAATTAGGGAGACCTGTAAAGCTTACCGAATTAGGTGCTGCGGTTTCCGGTTTGTCTGAAACGATAGATTTTACATTGTTTTTAGTTCTTATCTGAACAGGTTGTATAGAGTAATTAGTTCTAATATCCATTGTTATTTCCTTTTGTTGTTGATACTTGTTATTCGCATGAACGCTTGTAAAAATATTTGTTGCTACTGAAAATGTATCCTCATTAACAAAAGTTAATGTTTTTCCCATGCCCAAACATGGTTATATTAAAATCATGATATGGATATAGTTGAAATTAATGAGATTTGGACATTAGCTAAAGCACATTTATTTTCGGAAATTCCCGAAAGTGACTGGGCTTGGATAAACCTGCTTGAACCTACGGGGTATGCATCAGGTATATTTACCGTTATTACGGAACATTCAATGGCTATGACAGTGGTGCGTTCAAATTATCTCCAGAAAATAAAAGAATGTCTTAAAAAAGTTACAGGGGATACTGTAGATTTTAAAGTTATTGTTGATAAAGAAACGATGGCTAAAATAAAAAAAGAACGCCAAAAACAGATTAAAGCAAACGGCGGTCTTTCAATAAAAGTTAAAGAGGCAACCCCTGAAAAACAAGAACCTGATCCTATGGAGCATTTGACTAAGATGCAGTCCACGGGGCTAAATCTTAAAAATAAGTTTGAAAACTTTGTTGTGGGTGAAAACAGCAAGACAGCTTATGCAATTTCTAAAATAGTTGCAGAACATCCTGCGGAAAAATATAACCCGTTGTTTATTTACGGCGGTTCAGGACTTGGCAAAACCCACCTGATGCAGGCAATAGGACAGTATGCTATTTTTAATCACGCAAGAAAAAAAGTTAAATATATAAAAACTCAGGATTTTGTTAATCAGTATATTGATAACGTTAATCCGAGCAACAAAAATAAAACTGAACTGATGACAAAATTCAGACAAAGATTCAGAAATGTAGACATTTTGCTGATTGATGATATTCAGTTTGTAGAATCTAAAATAAAATTTATGAATGAGTTATTTTATATTTTTGAAACTCTGCAGCAGTTGAATAAGCAAATTGTTATAACTTCTGACAGGCTGCCAAAGGATATTCCGACTCTGCCCGATAGACTTAAAACTCGTTTTGAAATGGGGATAGTTGTTGATATTCAGCCGCCTCCTCTTGAAACAAGAATAGAAATTTTAAAGAAGTGGGCATCAGATCAGAGATTATTTTTCAATGATGATGTTATAGAGTTTGTTGCTCAGAATTTTACAAACAATGTTCGCGAGTTGGAGGGTGCATTTAATAAAATTACCGCAATTGCAGATATTGAAGGGGTTGAAATAACATTAGATTTTGCAAAAAGAGTTTTAAAAGTTGATACTCAGATGAAGAAAATCACAATCAACAATATTGCTCAGACGGTTGCGGAATTTTTTGATATAACTTTAGACAACATGAAAAGTCCTGCCCGTTCTCAAAATATATCCGATGCGAGAAAATATACAATCTATCTTGCAAGGGAGATGACAAATATGAGCTATGAGGATATTGCAAAATTCCTGAATAAAAAACATACCACAATGCTTTATTCTTATGAAAAGATTGTTGAAGCGGCTGACAGAAATGTTGAAGTTAAAGAAACAATTCGTGAACTCAAACAAGCGGTTAAATGTAATTTAAAATAATTATTTGATTAGAACAGCTGTTCTTTCGGAATTTTCTTTTCTGATATAATCTAATGCCCCGATAAGTTCGTTGTAGTCATCAATCAGAACAAGTCTGCTTCTGTATTTAGCGGCATTTTTTATTCCGTTTATATAGAAAGGATAAAACTTCCGTACAAACTTTATCCCGACTTTTTCACCCCGTAGTGCTATTTCTTCATCAAGGTGTGTTCTTAAATCTGTAAGTTTTTCATCTAAGGTTGGGACAGGAAGTCTTTCCCCCGTTTCAAAAAAGTGTTCAATTCTGTAAATCAGAGAAGGATCACCGATTGCCGCACGCCCTACTGCAACCCCGTCTGCTCCCGATAGTTCCATACATTGTTCTGCAGCTTCGATAGAATTAATATCACCGTTTGCAAAAACAGGGATATCTACTGCTTTTTTTAGTTCCTTAATCTTTACCCAGTCTGCTTTACCTGAATACATTTGATTTCTTGTTCTGCCATGGATTGTAATAAAATCTGCTCCCGCTTCCTGCATCCAGCCGCCAAACTCCACAAAGTTCATATCTTGTGCGGTATAGCCAAGTCTGAATTTTACACTCACGGGGATAGTTACTTTAGATTTTACCGCCTCAACTATGTCGTAAGCGAGTCTGTCATTTCTCATAAGGGCACAACCGTCATTTCCGCCGGTAACTTTTTTGACGGGACAGCCCATATTTATATCAACCATATCTGCAAGCTGTTCCAGATATTTTGCACAGTTTGCAATCATTTCAGGTTTGTGTCCGCTTAACTGATACGATATCGGACTGTGGTCGGCATCTCGTTTTGTTATTATAACATCTTTTACCTGTGTTAAAGCTTCAGAACTTATCATTTCCGTTGTCAAAAGTGCATTTTTTGAATATTTACGCACAAGCGAACGCAAGACATAATCTGTTATGCCTGCCATTGGGGCTAATGATACTTTTGATTTAATAAGTTCGTTTACTTCCATTATTTTTTCGGAGTTAAATCCGCCTCTATTTCAGGTATTCTTGCTTTTACATATTGAGAATACTCGTCATCATTTTTATAGACTTCCAGAAATTTTTTGTAATATCCGAGTGCTTCTTTCGGATTATTAAGGTTTTCGTAATCAATCGCAATCAGATAGTAAGTTACATCTTGGTTTTGGTTTAATTCTAAAGACTTTTTATAACTGTCGATTGCCTGTTCTGATTTCTTCTGAGCATCATAAACAGATCCTCTGTAATAGTACGCATCAGAGTTTTTAGGGTTGATTGAAATAGCCTTGTTTAACAGGGTTAAGGCTTCTTCGTACTGTTGAGCATCCATCAGTCTTGCTGCCTCAACAACACTTCCCTGACTTAAAATATCGTTCATATCAGCTAACCCTTCTTTTGCCATAAGGTTGCTTGGGTTGAGCTTAACTGCTTTCATAAAGTAGTTTCTTGCTTCTTCATAGTTTTGGGCATTTGCATATATTGCCCCGATAGTGTACGTCAACTCTGAGTTTTCAGGGTTTTTATTTAATGCTTTTTTATAGTAATCAAGTGCTTTATTTTCCTGACCTAAGCCCTGATATGCTCCTGCTATACCTAACAGAATATCAGTAGTTTCAGGCATTTTTGAGTATAATTCGATGGCTTTCTGATAATCACCCGAATTGTATGCTTTGTATGCCCCGTCAAGAGTTTCCGCATCTAAATCAGCTTTTACATCCTTCATCAGTTTCGTTATAGATTGGCTGTTAGGGAATTTTTCTTTTGCTGCAGCCAAAACTTCCTGTGCTTTAACATAATCTTTTCCCTGCGCGTAACAAAGTGCCAGATTTTCGTAAACCCCTTCTCTTTCAGGGTCAACTTCTTTAATTAAAGCGTAATATCTGATTGCAGTCTGATAATTTTGTTTGTTGTGTGCATCAAGTGCTTTATTGTATAACTCGTCTACATAGTACTTATCAGGGTTAGTGTAAGTTCTTACATAGGTGTATATTTCCTCAGGAGTCATAGAAGATTTTGTAAGCTCGTTTATTTTGGCTGTAAATTCAGCAGAATCCTCAGGTTTTAATAATTTTAATTTTTTGTACTGTTCCAATGCTAACTTTTGTCCGTCAGGTTTTGCCTCATAGCATTGTGCCAGATACAAATTAGCCAGATAATTGTTAGGGTGGATAACCAAAATGTTTTTGTATGCTTCTATTGCTTTGTCGTAACTGCCCTGTGCCTGCAATAAGGTTGCAAGGTTAATTTGGGTATTTACGGAAGTCTTTTCATCCCTTGCCTGTTTTGATAAAGATTGTTTATAGTAGTTATATGCTTCTTCATATTTACCTTGTCTTTGTTTAATAGCGCCAAGGTCAGCAAGTAATTCAGCGTTATTTGGTGATTCGCTGAGTTTCTTTTGGTATATTCTTTCCAGATCAAACATAATGTCGTCTGTGTTTTCACAATGAGAGAGGACATAATTATATTGAACTGATGCTTCAGAAGTGTTGCCCATTTTGTCTAAGACATTTGCATATCTCATTCTTGCGGAAATATCGTTAGGGTCAAATTCTGTTGCCATTTTATAGTATTCGGCAGATTTGACCAAATTATTGATAGATTTCATCATAGACGCAATTCTTAAAAGAGCTGCTTTTCTGTATCTGTCAATATTAACAACTTGTTCGTATTCGTACATAGATGCAGGGAAATTACCTGCGGTGTTAAGTTCTTCCGCCAGTTTGTAATGTGCTTCTGCCGAACTTACCCCGCCGAGTTGTTTTTCGCAGTAGTGCAGACTGTTTGCGGTTGAAGATATAGAACTGAAAGAGTTCATCGCCATATCTTTATCTACATAGTATTTAAGATAGAAGATAGCACTTCTGAAATCGTCTGCCGCTGCACGATAATTGTGTTCGTAATTTGCAATATAAGAACCTCTTGCTATGTAAGAGTTTACAAGTCCTATTCTTGCAGAATTATCCATGAAATTAATCATAAGTGCTTTTTTAAATTCATCTATTGCACTTGAATATCTTGCATTAAAGAAATGCTGCTGAGCCAGTGTGTAATGCTCCTGAAACCCTGCATAAGCAGGCATGCCGGTACTTATTCCAACACTTAAACCTGCCGCTATTAAACAACTTATGATTAGTGATTTAGTCTTCATAGGTACATTCTATAATAAGCATGAAAATTTTTAAACTATTCTGATGAAATAGTTACATAGATAATATAGATAAAAAACACTTATGAAAGCTTATGATAAAAATTTCTTAACCTGCCTGAAATACATGCCCCATGCATGTTTTGGCATGTTAACAAATGTTACAACTTCGAAATTTTTCCTAAAGTTTTTACTTAAAAGGTCGTCATGTAAATCATAGGGAACAATATTGTTAGTTCTTTATATATGAAACCAACTAATAGGAAAAGGATTTAATTATGGGTTTGGCATCGTCACAGGCAAGATTACTTAATCTGACAGCAAGAATGCACCAAATAGAATATGGTGCTGCAAGATTGGAAGCTATGAAACTGCAAATGGCTAACGAGTCAAAGCAGGTTTATAACGATTATCTGGAGGCTTTGGAGAAAACAAAGGTTCAGGTAAAAACGCTGAATACAGACGGTTCTGTAACCTATGTAGATGTATATGATTATGATACAGGGTTCCTCGGAGCAGGTTATGCGATTGACTTCAATGGTGTCGTATATGACAATTCGACAGCATATCCTCTTGTAAGCAGTCCGACGACTTATGCGGAAGCATTTGAAGTTGCCGAAGAGGATTTGGTTGACGGCAAACATCCTAAATATCCTGAAATTACTTCAGCAGGTACATACTATATTGCTCTAGCGTCAGGTGAATTGTTGGATGCTGCAGATGTTGATACAACATCAGAAGAAGTTGAGCTGAACTTTGAACAACTCTGCAAAGATGCGTTTGGTGCAACAACTGTTCCTACTGGTAAAGAAGTTGAAACAGTTATTACAAACTTAATAAATTCAGGTATGGTAACAATCGTTCAGGGTGAAAAACAAGCTGACGGGTCTTGGTTGTTCCGCCATCAACCTGACTTTGAATTCCCTGATTGGGAATCCAGCGTAGCAACTAATACAGGTCTTCAGGAAGTTACTGATGAAATCTTCCTGAAAAAAGCAGAAGCTAAATATGAAGCTGACATGAAACGTATTGATATGAAAGACAGAAAATATGACCATGATTTGGCTGCACTTGAAGCTGAAAGAAATGCTATTAAACAGGAAATGGAAACCTTAAAGACTGTAGCTAAAGATAACGTTGAACGCACATTCAAGTTATTCTCATAAGCATAAAGTAAGTTTCGTAACTTGCCCCTTATGATGTGTTTATTAGAATTGGAGGAGTTTTCTATATATTTTTGTTGAAAAAATTTAAAACATAGGATATCAGGTTTTGGTTATAACCTGATTTCTGAAAAAAGTTTTTATATAATTTTCCTAAATTTCCTAAATTTCCATTAATTTTCTCTAAAATACCACTTGTTTTGAGTGGTTTTTTATTTTATTGGGGTTATGTTGTTACATCGCTCAGTTCTTTTACTGTTTTCTTTGCAGGATAATAGTCAGGGTTTATTTTGAGGCAATTTTCCGCTGCCCGTTTTGCGTATCCTAAGTGCCCGAGTGCCAAATAGTATTCCGTAAAAAGGTAATGCAGTTCTACATCGTTGTAGTATTCGTTCAGACTTCTGTCGAGGAAGATTTTTGCTTCTTTATAAAATTCGTTTTTTAAAAGTCCGCGTCCGAACAGTTTGTAGCTTTCGTTATTTACTCCCTGAAAAATATCAGCGATTTTTAACAGGTTGTTCACTGCATCTGTTTGTTTTGCTTTTATAAGCATAGTCAGGTCTATTTCAAGAAAATTACGGATTTCAAAATAGGTAGGATAAGATTTAAATTCCCCTTTCAAGATTGGTAAAAGTTTCCTTACCCAGTCCGCACGGACGGAATCGAGCGGATAGATTACTCCTGCGGCATCATCATATCTGCCCGTCAAAATAAGACAATAGGCATATTCAAGCTGGTACCCGTTTTGTCTGAAATAATCCGTACATTTGTCGGGTTGACCGTTTTCTAAGTATTCAACTGCTTCCTTATAATCCATTCTTTCCTTATTAGTATCCGTTGTTATTGTTCCCGCCGCTGAAATTTGGCATCATTTGCTGCATTAACATCATTTGCATCATCTGAGGATCAACTTTTCCTCCGCTGTTCATCATCTGCATCATAGGCATCATATTGTTGTTATTATAGCCGTTTCCGTTATTCATCATTTGCATAACTGCCTGCATTTGCTGGGTGCGTGAGTCCATTTGCGGTATCATTTGCTGCATTTGTTGTTGTCCGCCTCCGGTTATTGCTGCCGCCCCGTTTTGTAGCAGTCCTGCCTTTTGCAGAATTTTTATTGCGTTTACTATTTCATCATTTGTAGGTTCTCTGTTTGGGTCAAACTCAAATTTTGCCTGATTGTTATTTTGTGGCTTTGCGTAATCGCTCGCTTTTATTACTTTTGTTGTCTTTGGTTCGGTTGTTTTTTCTTCCGGTTGTTTAGTTGTGGTTACTGCAGAATCATTGAAGATAGGGTTGTATTCTTCTTCAATATCTTCAATCTGTTCTTCTATTTCTGTTACTTTGGTTTCGCCAAGAGACGATTTACCCTTTTTGGCAAGGGTTACAAGCGTGGTGTCTGACCCAAGATTTATAACCTTGTTATAATTTTGGATTGCGGAGATTTTTTTGTCGGTTTTTGTGTATGCCAGCCCTAAATAATAGTAACCTATGGCTGATGTCGGGTCATCTTTGACTACAGATTTTAGTTTGGTTATACAATCTTCGTATTGTCCTTTTTTATATGCTTCAATTCCTGCCGTTAAATCAGCCATTTCGTCTGCGTATGAAACACTTGTTCCCATAACGGCAAACAAAACTCCGATTATTAATAATGTTTTAAAACCACGTACCATACTAACCTTTTAATAATATTTATAAAAGTTTCAACCTAATATTATTTTACATGTTTACTTAATTTTATTCCTCTATTATTTGGGGGATAAATTGGGGTAAATGAAAAATAACCTCTCTGCGGGTGAGGGGTGTTTGATATAGTTCTTACTATTCATGCTAAAAAGCGATACCTTTTGGGTACCGCTTTTTATATATTTTGACTTTTGATTAGAATTGAGCGTCTGTTACTTCTTTTTCTAAATCAGGAACTATGTTGTTATAAACCTGACCGTATTGTGAGTGAATTGTTGCTGCTTTAACTTCGTAGTATCTGTAAGTTGTTTTGCCGTCTTTGTAAGAAGAAACTCTTGCTAATCTTCTGCCGTCTTTTGAAGTAACTTTATCGTATGATCCTTCGAACTGGTCCGGGTTGTTGATGTCTTTGTCTACGCAGATTCTGCCTGTCCAGTATTTTTCGTTTGTTACTTGTTCTTCGAAGTATTTTTGAAGTTCATCTTGTGCTACTTCTTGGTTCCCTGCTGCTGCTTGGGTTGCAGCAGGGTCTGCTACTTTTTTGAAACAGATGGCATTACGTTATGTTTTTCGCTGTATTTAACTGCTTTTTCCATAATCTTGTTAGCTTTTGCTTCATCGCCTTGTGCTTGATAGTATGCTGCTCTATCGATCATATAGTCTAACTTGCCTTGGTCGTGTGCTGCCTTGTCAGCTTTGTTTAAGAATGCTCCGCCAAAGAGTGCTTTTGAGTAGTATGCATTCTTTTTAGGTTTTGCAACTGCATCTTTCTTAGGTTCTTCAGCCTTAGTTTCAGTCTTAGTTTGTTCAACTGTATCTTTCTTACCTAAAGGTAATGCACCATCAAATAAATCTTTCTTGAATTCAGGGTTTTCTTTGATTAATTTTTCGATTTCAGCACGGTTCTTGCTTACTGTAATTGTTTCTTCGCCGTTTGAGAATGAAACGATGTATGCTTCTGTGCCGTTTACTGTTTGTTTTTCAACGCCTGTATATTTGAAGTCAATATATTTTGCTGCTGCTTCTTTACCTAAGAATTTTTCAAGAACTTCGTTTGTTTGAGTTACTGCAGTACCGTCGCCGCCTGTAATTTCTTCTTCTTTCTTTTCTTCAACTTTAACAGGAGCCGGTGGAACTACCACTTTTTCTTCTTTCTTTTCTTCTGCTTTCTTGATGTCGAAACCTGCAGCCTTGTAAAGGGTTTCAAGTTCTGCTGCTGTGAAGTTGAATTCTGTGCCGTTCTTCATATTTGTATATTCTTTACCGTATGGATTGCGTTGTGCTGCCGCTAATTTTTGTTTTCTTAAATCGTCAAATGCTTTACCGAAAGCCTTTTTGTTTTCATCTGTATAACCTTGGTGGTCAACATCTTCTAAGATACCGTCTTTTGCTGCTTCAATGAACTTGTCTAATAAATCGAATGAAATACCTGTGTGTTTCTTATCTAAGTTAGAGAAGATTGCATCTCCACCGTTTTTGTATCTTGAATTTAAGTGAAGTGTCATATCCTTGTTTAATTCAAATACTGTTCCTTCGTTAGCATCATTCTTAATGTATGCTGTTTTGTTCCACGGTGTTCCTGTAAACTGTCCGTTTGCATCAAAAGATGTTCTGTTTAAATTGCTTGTTGCTGGTCTGTCTGAATAATTTGGTACACTTGTCATAATAAATCTCCTTAATTCCCTAATGTGTAATTCCTCAACACTGATATAAAGTTTTTTTTTCTTTTAGAATTGCCCCATGTTTTTCATTGAGTTTACAAAACTTAACACATGATGCCCATGATTCGCTTATAGCCGAAAACCATGTCATGACATGCTTTTCGGGGAAATTGAAAACTTATCATTTTTGTAAAAATAAACGGCGTTTACTCTATTCCATTAAGATAAAAAATAATGTATAATGTTGCTAATACAGTTAAAAGAAAGGTATGAGCGATGATTTTAGTCGTAGGTGCAGGGTTTTCAGGTGCTACTATTGCAAATTTGCTTGCTGACAAAGCGGATGAAAAGGTCTTAATTATTGATAAAAACAGTCATATTGGCGGGAGTTGTTATGACTATCGTGATAAAAACGGTATTATGATTCATGCCTACGGATCCCATATTTTCCATACAAATTCACAAAAGGTGTGGGATTATCTTAAACAATTTACCGATTTTAATACCTATATGCACAAGGTTATAGGTATTATTGACGGTATTGAAACTCATATTCCTTTTAATTTTAATTCGTTATATGATGTTTTTCCGCAGTCTTATGCGGAATTGCTGGAACATAAACTGCTTGATAATTTTAATATTAATACGAAGGTACCTATTTTGCAGTTCCAACAGCAGGATGACGATGATTTAAAATACCTCGCAAACTATGTCTATGACAAGATTTTTTATCATTATACAACTAAACAGTGGGGGGTTTCACCTGTTGATGTTGATGATGATGTAACAGGCCGTATTCCTGTCTATTTGAGTAAAGATAACCGATATTTTCAGGACAGATATCAGGGGATTCCGCTCAACGGTTACACTACGGTTATCAAAAACATGCTGAACCATAAAAATATTAAGGTTAAACTTAATACAAATTTCAGCACGCTTGATTTGAAAAAGTTCGATAAAATCTTCTTTACAGGCTCAATTGACGAATTCTTTGGTTATAAATTCGGTCAGCTGCCATACAGAAGTGTTAAGTTTAAACTGGAAACTCATAATAAAGAGTTCTATCAGTCAAATTCCGTTGTGAATTATCCTTGTAACTATGATTTTACCCGTATTCATGAGTTTAAGTATTATTTAGATGACAAATCTGATAAGACTGTTATTGCAAAAGAATATGCGGAACATTTTGAACTGGGTAAAAACGAAAGATACTATCCTATTCCGACTGATGAAACGGCTGAGTTATACCATAAGTATCTCTATGAGGCTGAAAAACTTAAGAAAGTCTACTTCTTAGGTCGTTTGGGAGATTATAAATATTACAACATGGACGGTGCAATCGCCCGTGCGATAGAGATATTTGAAAGTTTGTAATTAATAATAAGATTTTTTAAATGTTTAGTTATGTTCGTTTCTTTTCTTTTTGTTGCGGGCAAAAAGAGAAGAAACGAACCAAAGAAAAGAAAAACTCGCTGATGCTTGGACGGAACCATCTTCGATGGTTTTTAGGTTATCGCCTTCGCGAACTCGCTGTCGCTCAAACACACTCGGCGACTACTATCGTGTGCAATAATCATACGATTTTATTTTAATCCTTCTCTGTATGCAAGGGGGTGAACAGATTTATATTCCCCCCTGTTGTAGGGGGGATAAAGGGGGGTGGCAATTAATTCGACCTTTTCGGAGTAATCCGCAGATGTTGGATTTCACTCGATGAACTCACTGTTTGAGCGATTTTACTAACATAAAAAACATCTGTAAAATCGTGAGTTTGAGTGATTAATGTGAAATCCTAACAGATGAGTGATTACGGAGAGTCAGGTCGGAGAGTTTCTGCTTGGTTACTCGCGTTAAACGGCATCGGCAAAAGCGTGGTTTTGC
>CACWZA010000030.1 GCA_902765215.1 uncultured bacterium
CGCCCGGTAGCTGTGTTCCAAGCGGATAAGTGCTGAAAGCATATAAGTACGAAGCCCACCGTAAGATGAGATCTCTCATAGCATAAGCTAGTAAGTCCCGTTGCAGATTACGACGTTGATAGGTCCGAGATGTAAGAATGGCAACATTTTCAGTCGACGGATACTAATAGGACGAGGGCTTTTCCTAACTCAACCTTTTTGGTTGATAGTTGAGGATTGCGTTTAATCGCGAAGCAAGAGTTGCTTGCAACTCATTTTCGCAAAGCTTATATTCATTATGCAACTTTCAGCGTATTTGCTGATTGTCTTTATGACAACAGCCAAAACAGAATCGCTGGTGACAAATCGTGAGGAAAACTCCCGTTCCCATCCCGAACACGGTCGAAAAGACTCATTGAGGCGAAAATACTCGGCGGGCCACTGCCCGGGAAGATAGCTAGTTGCCAGCACTATATTTGAAGAAAAAAGAGGATTAAGACGGATGTCTAATCCTCTTTTTTAATAAATAAGTGAGTCAAATAGCTATTTATGTTGATATTAATTGTCAGGGTTTGATACGCCCTCGCGATAAACGGCACCGTTCACACTCCCGTCGGAAGCCGACACTTCCGCCGAGTCGTGTTTCACCTTTCGCTCACTATGTTCGCTCATGCCTCTGCTCGGGCTAGCCAGCACTATATTTAAAGAAAAAATAGAATGTAGGTTGGATTTACTAATCCGACAACAAGATTAATTGTTGGCTTGCTAAAGCCAACCTACTCACTTTATTCTATTCTCACATATCTTTCGTTTAACGGAGTGCCCATTGAGTATTTTTCTTTTGGTGTTTGTGAGAATATTGTATAATCTTCCCAATTTGATATTACAAAATAATAACCGTTTTCAAGTTCAACTATAATATCTGCAAAATCGTCTTTGTGATAGTCGTACCATTCAGGGGCTTCATACTTCATATCTTCATAATCAAATCTTGTGGCGAACACATCTTTTACTTTTTGTCCGACTATATCTGGATAAATGTTATTGGCGTTATGCCAAAACTCATCACTTTCAAAATCATTTTCCGTAAAATCAAAATAGTCTGCAACTACTGTAAAATCACTTGCATCGTGACATCTGACGGCAAAATTATGTTCTCCGACTTGTACGGCGACAGGGGTGTCAATTTCTATTGAGTTCGTTTCGTCATAATATGGGTTATAAAAAGAGTAATTTCCGTGCCATAAAATATTATCAACAGTTTTTTCAACAAAATTATTTTTTATTTTATCTAGAACGGGTTTTAAATCAGAATAGTGTTCATAGGTTCCTGTCTTGTACATTTTTTGACAGTCATACTTATTATTTTCTTTGAAATTGTTTTTCATTTCTGAAATCCATTGACAGCCACGACCGTAATTATTATGCAGTCCCAAAATATAATCATTTTCCATTATAAAGAATAATAAAGGATAAAAATCTTCGGTTGTTCTTATCGATTTGATTTTCTTATTTATTATATTTTTCGAATAGTAATGGTTAATGTTTAAAACATCTTCTTCTAAAATATTTGAAGTTGAAACTTCCCAGTCGGTTTCGTCCAAATTATCTTCAATTATTATATAAGTATCTTCTATTTGAATAATTACTTTATTATCAATGGCGATTTCAACGTTTTCTGTTGAGTTTTTATCCCAATATATTGCTTTGTCGATTTTTTCGTCATATTCAAAAACTTTTATATCGTCAGAACAAGTATAGGGCTTTGATAAATAAATATTATTAATCTTTTTCCCGATTAAATTTTGAAAATCTTTTTCATTTATCATAGTTTACTCCTGTTTTTTGCTTTCATTTTATTATAATTTACTCCTATGACAAATATGGACATACTTGATTTGAAATATTAATAAGTAGTAGGGTGCGATGTTTCGCACCAAAAATTCTTTTTTGTACCCAAAACCTGTGGGTTTTACATTAAATTTGTATATGTTTATTCTAATTCCATATTGATTATATTATTTTTATCACCGTAATTGTACCAATCCTCGTCATAATATCCGTTTTTAACAAATTTGTGAAATGATGAATATTCCCAATCCTTTGGTGAAATATTATAATGTTTAACAGAATTGTAATGGATATAATCTAAATGTCGATTAAAATCATTTTCGTCCCTTATTATGTGGTCATAATAACGTCTTTGCCATACACCTTTTTCTCCTCGTTTTTGCTCACTCGGTGTTAATTCATTTCGGTATTTTTCTAATAATTCTGATGGCAAATTTGTTGAAAAATTATATTTTATATCATGAATTATTTTTGGGATATTTTCAGGTACTTCTGTTGAAATTAGTAAGTGGCAATGATCTTTGAGTACAGCGCCTGCAATGAATTTATAATGGAATTTGTTAATTGAAATATTAAGACTTTCTTTGAAAATATAAATGTATTTAATCAATAGTTCCCGTCTATATTTTGTAACAATGGTAATGAATGTTGGGTTATTAAAATTTTTAAAATACCGTTTATAATTGCTCATGTATAAATTATATCATATGATTCATTAGTATTTGGTGCGAAACATCGCACCCTACTACTCTTTTTATTTTTAAAATTAATTGGTGCGAAACATCGCACCCTACTACTCTTTTTATTTTTAAAATTAATTGGTGCGAAACATTGCACCCTACTACTGCCTGACTTAATGCTTATTTATATATATATCTTAAAATTTTGGTCGTGATATAATAAAAACATAGTTCAGGAGGATAATATGAAAAAGATTTTCAGCATATTGGTTTTATTGTTTATGTGTGCAGGAATGGTTAATGCAGAGGTTATACTGGCTCCTCAATGGGGTGAATTTTGCCCTAGTATGTATCTTAATGCCCAGCCTGCAAGATTTGATAAAGATCAAAATTATTGGTACGAAAGAAGAATGCAGTTTAATGAGATGATGAAACAGGCAAGTCAGTACCAAGGTCAGGATTTGAAAGATTTTTACGAACAGGTTAGACAATCTGAAGATAAAAAGAATGAACATTGGGCTGCTGAAGTCAGAGCTCATAACGAACAGGTTGAGAGAGATCGCCAAAGAGCAGATCAATGGAATACAATTAACGGAATACAATCTATAATCAGAACTTTTAGATAGTTCTCAAAAGATTTTTTATTAAAAGAGGGTTAAGACAATTGTCTGACCCTCTTTTAATATGCAGGTTATTATATATTTTTGTAACAAATGGGGCTGAAAATAATCAAATATTTTCAAGAAAAAATCTTTTTATAAACAAGAGAGATATAAGGATTTTTATGTCATGTCCGTTAAAAGTTCTTCCAACGCACAATTAGAGAATAATTATTTCAGCAGTGACTATTACGACAAGTTTATTGTTGATGAGAAAGTTTTGTTTAATGAAAACAGGGCATATATAAATTCAGTTCTTAAACCTCTGAATGAAAAGAATAATCTGTTGCAGGCTAATAAAAATAACATTTTTGCTAATTCTCAAAAAGATTACAGAAGTATCTTTTTACAAAAAGAAAGAATGGAAAGAAACCTGAAGGATCTGGACGAACAGAGAAAAACGGCAGAGGAAAACGCAAGGCGGGAAGCACTCAAAAAGGGTTTACCTCTCAGTGAAGCTGACAGAATTGCCAAAGAAGCAGGTAAAAAATATAAAAAACAAATATCTGAGATTGAGTTTCGTGAAAAGCCGAGTTTGTTTACGCAGCTTGGAAATTCAGCTGTTGTTATGGCAAAGGCAAGTGACGAATATAACACTGCCCGCAGGTCTTACCTTTCTACCGATAACGAATTAGCATCAATGTTATTCTCTCAAACTCAGTTGGCTCTGGATATAAACATGCAGACAACTCAATGGTACGGTTTGGTTGTTCAGGAAATGAAAATGCAGGAATTAAACTAAAACCGATAAAATTTAGTGTGGCAAATTATATTTTTACGATTGTTAAACCATGTACAACCAACAAAAAGGAGTATAAGTGTGTTTGGAATTACAATAGCAAAAAAACCGCACAACTATAAAGTTATAGATGATTTAATGTCGCGCTCTGCAATGCCGACATCAGAAAAAAATATGAAATGGCTCAAAAAACAAGGGGTAACGGATATCGTTAATTTTAGACTGTCAGGCTCTTTGCATCATGGCGGCAGAGAACGAGATGCGGCAGCAAAATACGGTATCAGATATCACCATATCCCGACCGATATCAAACACCCGAGTGAAGAACAGGTCGGTCAGTTTCTTAATATTGTTGAAGGTGTTGAAAACGAAGGCGGAAAGGTTCATATCCATTGCAGATACGGTGCAGACAGAACAGGCATGTATTCGTGGATATATAAACAAAAACACGGACTTGGCGAAATGTTTGAAAACGAAAGAGAAATGCATTGCCTCGGGCATGACAGTGTTGAACTTCCATCCCTGATAAACTGGGTAAAAGATTACCTCTATAAAGATTGGGGCGGAAGAAAAGGTTTATAATAAAAAGAAAAAAGAGAATGAAAATTCTCTTTTTTTTGTAAACAAATTTTCACAATATAGCAAAAAGTTTCAAAAAAATTTGTTATACCAAGCGGAAGGTTTATTATTAGGAGGTTATTAAATGGCTAGTGTATGTAAAGTGGGAATGGGATATTGTGAACCCCAAAAGAAAACAGGTTATGGTGCAAAAGTTGGTGCTTGTGCAGGTTTGGCAGCAGGTTTGGTAAGAGCGTATATTAAACGCGATATGCTTAATCAAATGAATGATATGTATATTGCGGCAGGTCATTCCGTAAAAGGCGCAAGGGCGGCACAGATTGTCGGCGTTGGTATAGCAGTTGGTCTTATGACAGTGCTCGGTGCTCTTATCGGGAAAGGGGTAGAAAAGGTTATTAATCATTTCAATAAAGATAACCCAAGAGGTGTCATACCGGGTAAAAACCCGCATCAGCCGATATACTATGTAAAAGACGAGGCATTTGAAAAGTATCGTAAAGCACCTCAGGATTTGAGAAGTGCTCAAGCCGATTTTGACGAATAATATGTGATTAAAAATAACATAAAATAATTCAATCACTTATTGTTGCTAAAGCCCTGATAATCAGGGCTTTAGTTTTTTGTTTTTATTTTATTTTGCGTGGCAAAAAAGATTTTTACGCGTTTTATTTATATGTAGGGTTTGATATATAATACCTATATGAATACACACCGAAAAAAGGATATAAATAAATGGTAATAAGTTATAGTCAATTAATGAAATTAAGTACAAAAAAAGATTACACGGTAGAAATAAAAAGTGGTGAGCCTATTGTAGTTGTGCCATCAAGTAAATATAAAAATTATACACTCTATTTTAAAGGTGAAGTTAATATTTCAGATTTTACATATACAAAAAGTGATAGAGATTTATTAATTAAAAATAGTAAATATGATGTAACAGTAAAGAATTATTTCTCTGCTGACGGAACAAAAACTTCATCACAGGTGAAATATATTAAATATGATTATATGGGCGGAAAAACAGTTTCAATTCTTGATGAAGGTTTTATTTCAGCAGACTGGTTGAACTTCACCCCTAACAAAAAAGGTGTTGTAACAGGTTCAATGTTTTCTGATTCAATCGATATGACGAACGCTCTGACTGCACCTTTGAACTCTAAAAATAAAGGTTTAACAATAAACGGCGGTAAAGGCGGTGATATTATTACAGGTACTGAATTTAATGATGTGATATCAGGCGGTGCCGGAATTAATACTTATAACTACGATTTTGGGAAAAAATCAGGGCAGGATACTATTAAACTTACAAAAGGTGAAACCTTAAAACTTAACCTGAAAAACGGTAATCAGATTTTAAACTGCGAAGATGTAAGTTACGCTAAACTTCTTAATAATCTGATTATTTACAGAAACGGTGATATGTCTAATATGATTAACTTAAATAATTTCTTTAAGTTGAATGTAAATGTACAGATTGCTGATAACAGTATGAATGATTATTTAAAATCAGATGATTTTGAAGGTTTAAATATATCAGGTGTCGGAAAAATTGCAGGTACTAACTATAACGATATGATTATGGGCAGTGACAGAAACGATACTATTACCGCAAAGGCAGGTAACGATACAATCTCTACAAACGGCGGTAAAGATACCATTGTAGAAACAGGCGAATACGGGCATGATACAATTGACAGTTCGCTGAGTTCAAAGGTAACGGTTAAATTATCATCTTTTGATGCAAATAATATTACATACGGTGATGATTTAAAATATACAACTGACGATAAATCTTCATTTACTTATTTAGGTTTCGGAACAGGTGAAAGTGCAGATTTATGGATAAGTGCAGGTAAGAAATCTTACCATGTTACAAAAGAAAATGCTGAAACAGTTGATTATTCAAAAGATAAAAGTAATCACATTGTATTCTTAACAGGTGATAATCAAACAGTTAAAACATCGGGTAAAGGTGTGAATGTGTTCTATGCTCTTGACGGTACAAATGATTATACTTTAAAGGGCGGTAATGATTCTATTGTTGATAAAGGACAAGATGACGATACATATACGGCAACCGTTAATAAATCAACAAAACTTGTTATTAATGATGACGGCGGAAATGACAGTCTGACTTTAACCAATAATGTAAAAGATTTGGTGTTATATTTCAATGTTGATAAAAATGAAACTCTTGAAGATGCTTCAGATTTGGTCATTTATAACAAGTCAGCAATGACATATAAGAATATTACAAACAGTGTTAAATCAGGTAGCTATACAGGCGCTGTTGATATAAAAGATTATTTTGCTGAAGGAAGTCTTGAAACGATTAATATCAAAGATGTTGATTTTGAAGGGTGGAAATATTTTGTCACAAGCGAGGTCGGGGATTTCTTAAAAGATTTAGAAGGTGGTAAATATACCTCGGCAGAAGATGTATTCTTAAACGGAACAAAGGCTCAAAAAACAGCGTTATTGAATGTATTTAAAAATTCTAATTATCAGACATATCTGAAGGTTGTTGACGAATCACTTCCTTTGACAAGTACAAAATTTGTTAAGAATAACAATGATTTGAAGGTTGTTATTACACATAAAGATGGAACCGAAGGTGTTACAACGGTTAAAGATTTCTTTAAAGACGGTGCGATAAATAATAATCTTGCTTATTACGCATTAGATGAAAAAGGTGCTTTGAGAAAATATATTATTGGCTCAACCGATTTGCCTATTTATATAAACGGTGAAGAAGAAGTTGCGCAGGGTACTGATTATTCAGACTATGTTGTGACCGACGGTGCAAAAACAATAAATCTTCAAAAAGGTGATGATACGGTTGTATTTACTGATAAAACTCAAAGTATAGATGTTACAACCGCAAACGGTTCACATGATACCTTTATTTTTGAGGATAAAAAATACACTGATTTCTATACAACAGGTGAATTGTCAGGTGCTTATACGGGGGGTGATCCTTTAATCGCAAAAGACGGAAACGATTTGAAAATCGGTAGTGTAACCGTTAAAGATATTGACGGAATGAAGAATGAAATTCAAATTGTTGATAAAGACGGAAAAACAAAAAATATTATTATCGGACAGGGTACAATAAACGGTACTCATGAAAGTGAAATAATAATCGGAAGCAATACAGCTGATACTATAAATTCAAACGGCAGAAATGATTTAATTTATATGGGTGACGGAAACGATACACTCAATATGACAAAAACAGAAGGCGGGGAAACCGGAAAGAATACTGCAGAAATGATAGGTATCGGCGGTACTCATTCTATCTCTAATGATTTGGATGTTCCTGCAATAAGTGTTTATGATTCAACAGGAAATGATACTTATAACACAACCTTAAAAGAATTTGGGCTGTATATTGAAGATTTTGCAGGGAATAATGATACCTTGAATATTACATATTCAGACAATAATCTGATGTATTTGTTTGATGTTGTTAATCCAAAACACGCAGGTGAAAACCCAACATTATACACAGATTTAATGATTTGTGATAAATCACAGTTTACCGATGCAGGTCTGAGTGCTTTTTCAACTGCAACGGGTGGTTTTAAGGCTATGTTGGAATCAATGCAGGGAACCTTTGGTTATGCATGGATAGATGACCATTTTGGCGGAAAGCAGGAAATTGAAAATATCAATATTATAGATGCTGACGGTAATTCGTCTGCCTTGGATGTTGATGACGCTATCGCATCAACTCAGCAAAAAATAGCGGCTTGGCTCTCTTCTGATACCGGATTCTTTAAACCGTCAGGAGATTTCTCAACTGCGTGGGATGTATTAGAACGCGGTTCAAAAGCCGATAAAGCATATCTTGCAACCCTTTATATGTCATAAAATATTTATCAGAAAAGATTTTTAAAGAGGTTATTTTTTATAACCTCTTTTTCAGTTAGTTGTCATTAAAAAATAAATTCATGATAAAATTATGTTATGGAATTAGAAGAGAGGGTTTAATATGAAAAAATTTATATTTGGTATTGTATTTATGTTAATTGCAAATGTATCTGTTATGGCTGCAACATCAACTGCTACTACAACCACAAACTGGGATTCTGCGGCAGCAGTTCAGAGGGTTAATACAATAGGTAAAAAACTTATTGTTGCAAACGGAATCGGTCAGAATATTACTTTCAAAGTATCTGATCAGGCAGATATAAATGCGTATGCAAATATAAATAAAGAAGTCTATGTATATAAAGGATTGCTTCAATATGTTACTGATGATCAGGAATTGGCAGCAGTTATTTCTCACGAATTAGGTCATATTCTGAATGGTCACTGTGCAAAACAGGGTGTTTTAAATACAGGGGTAAATATTCTTGCCTGTGCTGCTGCTAAAAAAGTAGGAAATGTTGCTGCCGGCGTAGGTCAGCAATTGGTGTCTTCAAAAATGAGCAGAAAAGATGAATTTGAAGCAGATATTACAGGGGTAGATATTATGACAAAAGCGGGTTACAATCCGCTTGCTATGATTTCTGTTTTGAACAAAATTTGCGGTAACTATGTTGATATTTTGCAATCTCACCCGTCAGGCGAAAAAAGATTACTAAACATTTATAACTATGTTGAATACAATTATCCTGCAAAACTTAAATCAGGTTTTAAATCTGATTCTTATTCAAAAGCTCTCACTATGCTTAACCCTACAATTCAAAAACGCAAAGCAAGTGCAAGCCTGACTAAAAAATTCGAAAAAGAACAAAAGAAACTTCTCGTTAAAAAAGAAAAAAGAATGGCAAAAACTGCTAAAACTTCAACCATTTGGGACGGATATTATACAACTTTGCAGCTGATGGCTCAATAATATAAGACCCGTTTTGTTCTAAAAAATAAATAAAATTTAAATGTTAGACTTGCTTGACATTTATATTTGATATGTTAAGATATGGTTGTTAGTCGTATCTAACATTTATAAAAGGAACAAAAAATGGCAGAAACAGTATTAAGTTCAGGGTTAGAAGATTATTTAGAATGTATCTTTAATAACATTGAAAAAAACGGAAGTGTAAAGGCAATTGAAATATCAAAAGAACTGGGTGTTTCAAGAGCATCTGTCACTGATGCACTTCACAGACTTGCCGAAAAACAATACATAAATTATGAAAGATATGGCAAAATAGAAATTACTAAAAAGGGGACAGAGAAGGCAAAAGAGGTAATTGATAAACATGTTATTCTGACAAACTTTTTTGAAACTATTCTGAATCTAAATCATGAAGAAGCTTCAGAAAATGCCTGCAGAATAGAGCATGTAATTACAAAAAACGCATTCAAAAATCTGAAAGAATTTACACAACAACATAAATAGGAAGAAAATGATAGAATCTGTAAAATTAGCGGGCAAATACCTTGATCAGCCGCTGCTTGTATCAAAATTCAAACAGGCAGTGCCGAAAGTATTTATAGGCGGGGCTGTTGCTTATGATTTGAATGAGGTAAGGAAAGCGCCAAAGGATAAAAAAAGAGAAACACTAATCAACAATACGGCAATTTTGGGTGCAACTGTTGCATCTGCTCTGGCTGCCCCGAGGATTGCATCAAAAGTTGTTAATAAGCCGTATGAAAGATTTTTATCTTCCGATATTATCAAAAAAAACACAGAAATTGTTGATAAATTTACCTCCTCAAACAAGGTCAGCGAAAAGGTTGAGGGGATATTAGAAAAGGCAAAAACAAAGGTTCTTAATTTAAAAGAAATAAATAATGTTTATAAAGAATTATCCAAAAATGAGAACGGGAAAAAATTTTTTAACACGCTGATTCCCGAGCCGGAAAATATTACTTCAAAAGATATAATAAATGAAATCGGCAGGTTATCTGTATTAGGGTTTATCCCTGTTGCGGGCGGGATTGCAGGCGGGCTTGCCGGTGAAAAAATAACCAAAGGCGAGCTATCTAAAGAAAAAACAGCCAACAGAGTAAAAGAAGGTGCTTATCAGTATTTGGCAAACATATTTATGTGTAATGTCGGAGCCGCTGCCGCACTCGGGGTGCTGGAAAAAATGGATGTTAAATCAAAAGCCGCAAGAGTTGCAGGCATGGTCACAGGTATTATTGCAACGGGTATAGTCGGCGGAAGTGCGATAGCCAACTATATCGGTAAAAAAGTTATCAACCCTATCTTTGACAAAGATAAAAAATCAAATTCCGAACGAAGACCCGAAGTCCTGGACATCTGTTTACATTCAGATGATATTGCCACTATTGCCGTTATGTCGGGACTAAAATGGATAGAACCGACCCTTCCTATACTATACGGGATTTCGGGTTATCGTGCAGGAATAGGTTATCGTAACAAAGTAAAAAAAGTTGATGCCGAAATTCCTGAACCAAATTTTTCAGCGGAAGGATAATTTTAGCAAAATTTTTGTTTATGGTTGTTATTAATGTATGAAAGTTATTTTTAATCACCAAATAAATCATTCATACAGCCGTAACACGGGTTCAAATAACACAAAAAATTGTGATTTTTCCTATAATCCTATTGAAGATTATAATAATAAATATGCTATAATAGGACAAAGTCAGGTTATATTCAGAGGTAAGGATAAGAAGATGAAAGATAAAGAATTTGTAGCCGTAAGAGATTCTTTTTGTAAAGATTTAGAGCCAAAAAGTCTTAAGGCAAATATAGATTGTTGGAATTTTTATATTAACAGTACTCCAGAAAATCAGGAAAAGTATGAAAATTCGCAAGAGGATGTTTATAAACTGTATCGTAATGAAGATATTTATAAAAATTTGCAATCTATTCAAAAAGACGGGGTTAGTGATAAGCACTTATCAAAACAGTTAGACGATATGGTACGTGAATTTGATGAAGAACTTAATGCGGGTGATTTGAAAAAGGCCTTGAGAAATAAAGAAAATGATATTGCGGCAAAATATAACAAATATGTGCCGATGATTGACGGACAGGAAACCTCTAATGCTCAAATTTCTCAGATTTTACAGAACGAAAAAGATGTATCTTTGCGTGAAAAAGCATATACTGCCAGAGTTAAGGGCGGTGATGTTATTGCTGATGATATGGTCGAATTTGTAAAAATGAGAAATGAATTTGCAAAGACTAAAGGATATAAAAACTTTTTTGAGTACGAATTAAAAGAGTCTTATGATGTGGATATGGATTATCTTCAGGGACTTTTGAATGATGTATATGAAAATGCAAAAGATATTAATAAAAAATTGCAGGCAGAAAATAAAAAAGAATTAGCAGAAGAATACGGAATAGGTGTTGATGACCTGAGAGCTTATCACTACGGTTTGCTTCTTGATAATAATCCGGCAAAAGAAATAAATAAGTCACTCAAAACAAAAGAACAGGTTGTAGATATAGCCAAAAAAGCTTATCTCGGTATGGGTTATGATGTAGACAAAATGCCTATAACGCTTGATTTGTTCCCGAGAAAAAACAAAAACACTCATGGGTTCTGTTTTGATATTCAGGCAGGAAAAGATGCAAGAATTTTGGCTAATCTTACAAATAATACAAATAGTATTGATACCTTGTGTCATGAACTCGGACACTGTGTTTACCATATCGGTATCAGTACAAAATTGCCGTTTCTTGATCAAAATGCTTACCCTGCAATGACAGAAGCCGTCGCTATGATGATGGGTGATCTTCAGCAACGGGAAAATCTTTTGAAAGATGTTGTTTCCGATGAAACTTTGGATAAGTTCAAAAAAGATTTAAAGAAAACTGAAGCAAAATTTATTAACAGAAGTATGTTGATTATTGATTTTGAAAAATCAATGTATGAAAACCCTGATCAAAACCTGCCTCAACTCTGGCATGATTTAAAGGTTAAATACACAGGGGCAAACGAAGATGAAGAATTAAATAACGAATGGGCAACTATTCCTCATTATTTATCTCACCCTGCATACTATCAAAACTATTTCAGAGCAAACCTTATGAAAGCTCAGATGTATAAACATTTGTGTAACGAGCTTGGAAATATTACCGAAAATGAAAATACTTCAAAATATCTGAAAGATAATCTTTTCAAATACGGTATGTGTATGGAAGAAAATGAGCTGATTGAAAAGTTTACGGGGGAACCGTTATCCTCTAAAGCATTGTGTGAAACACTTGCAGAGGGTAGGGGTAAATAGGGGTAAATATATTTTTGTCCTTTTAATAAGGGTTTAACCATTTATTGGGGCAAATATTTACATGCTAGCAAAAAAATTTTTTCAGCGGTATTTATCCCTGTGAGGTATCAGCATGCAAATTACCCAAACAGTACGCAATAATTATAACGGGCATAATATATCAGCCCCAAAACAACCGAATTTTACTTCAAAGAATGCGGTTATTCGTGAATTGAGCGATATTTCTATGCGTACCAGAAGAGAGTTTCCATTATTTTCAAGTACAATGATAGAAAGTTATCATACATTCCCAAACCCTGCAATGTGGAAAATGTACCGTTTTACCGAAGGATTAATCGGTGAAATCAGGGGATATTCTTCTATGGCAGAAACAAAAGGACAAAGAGTTTTAAAAACTCTTGATGCATCAAAAACATTGAGAGTTGGAAATTGCGGCGAATACGCACAGGCAACCTATGTTGCGTGTAAGCTTAACGGATTTGATGATGCGAAAGTTTTGTCGTTATGTGCGTATAACCCTATCAGAAATCAAGTCAGGTTGCTGGATCATGCGGTTGTAGGTATACATTTTAATCAACCGTTTGATGCAAAAGCAAATATAACAAAACCAATATATATAAGTAATAATGACGCTATCATAGTCGATACTTGGGCAGGAGTGACCGATTATGAGCGGAATATGACAACAAAATATTTGAATGATAAAATCATGGGATCTGCTATGTGGCCTGATGAAATAATGTGTTATGTGGAAACAGGGGATACTTCACATATTACAAGAGATGAATTTCTGTTTTTAAAACACAAATACCCGAAATTGTCATCTAAAAAATCATCACTCAAGGATAATCTGAGATGGTGGGTACTTGATAAGGAAAAATTTGAGTTTGAACCAATCGGAGTTTTAATCAAAGAAGCTTACAGGTCAAATATTGGGATGAAGAAGGCAAAAACCTCTGCAGAATTGACAGAGTTGTATACAAGTGAAGCTAAGAAAAATGCTGAGATGGTGAGAATCAAAAAGTCTAAAAGACAAAAAGACAAACATGACCCTATATTACAAATTCGTAATAAAATGAGAGCAATCGGGCAAAAAATATTTAAATAAATATTTTATATAATCAGGTAGTGTTATGATTATTTCTCAAAATAGTACAAATTCGTATCAACCGAAGTGTATTACTAAGAACAATACACCTTCTTTTGGTGCCGTAAATCCGAAAATGAAAGAACTCGGCGATATTTCCCGTCGCGTCAGACTTGAGTTCCCTGCATTATCTAACACGAAACTGATGGGATTTAAAAATATTAATTCAAACATTAGAAATTATAACTATTTAGTATATGTTCGGAAATTAATGTCAAAATACAGAGAATATTATAACTGTAGTACCAACGCAAGAAAAGTGCTTCTGAGAGAACTATCAGGAATGAAAAAAATGAACATCGGAAACTGCGGAGAAATGGCAGATGCTACCTATATTGCTTTAAAACTTAACGGGGTTGAAGATGTTAAATTAGTACAGTTATATGCTTATGATAAATCAACAGGCAGTATGAGAAACCTTGATCATACTGTTGTCGGGATTAATTTCAGACTCCCTAAAGGTTATAAATACCATAAATGGGATAGTAGCGAACATAGGATAGACAGCAGCTGCAGAATATATCCGCAAAATGATTCTGTTATTGTGGATACTTGGGCAGGATTTGCAGATTACGGAAAAAATGCCGCTGAATATTACAAATCTAACAGGGCATTGATTGAATGTAACAAACTGGAATATTCACCTAGAAATCGTTTATTATACGATTCTGAAGAACTTTGTTATATTCCGATAAAAGAGTACAAACTAAAAGATATGGACTTCAAATATTTTGAGAAAACCTACCCTAATCTCATTTTGGACAAAAATAAGAGTTCGTCAGAAGTAAAAACAAATCTTTTCAGGCGAATACTAAACTCAGCCTTTGGGATAAAACAAAAAGATGTTACCCAAAGAAAGAAATATAAGTTTGACGAAATGTCAGATCATATAAGAGCGGAATTGCGTTATAACTGCGGGCTAAAATCAGCTCCTACCGCGGAAGAAATGGCACACGCAAGAGCCGAATATCAAAAAATAATTAATGAAAAATACAATTTAAAAGTTGAAATTAAAGAATAAAAAATGCAAATCACTAATAATAACATTTACCAATCAAATCTTAAAAACTGCCAGCCAAATTTTAAATCGCGTTCGGCAGCACTTAGAGATGTTGATGATATCGGCAGAAGAGTAATAAAAGAGTTTCCTGTTATGTATTCAAATTCAAAACTCTACCGATACAATTCTCTCGATAAGACTGAAATCGGGCCTAAGTTAAAATGTTTTTCTGAAGATTTGATTAAGGCGATGAGAAGAAATTATTTAATACCTGAAGATAATGATTCACAACTGTTCAGACAATTAACGGATATGAAAAAATATAAGGCAGGAAACTGTGGTGAAATAGCAGATTTAACAAAAGTCGCTTTAAACCTGAACGGGTATGAAGATGTGAAATGTTTGGATTTATATGCTTATAACAAAGAAACAAAAACTATGAGATCATTGGATCACAGTGTTGCGGGTATTAATTTTAAACTGCCTGATAAATATCAATATTGTTACAGTTCACGAACTAAAGTAGATCCAAAATACAGAATTTATCCTCAAAATGATTCAATTATTGTTGATACCTGGTTAGGAAAATCAGAGTATGCAAAACAAATGGGTGCAGAATATAATTCAAACAAAGCTCTTATGCACGGAACAGACAAAACCTGGAAACCGATTGAGGAGGGCCGTACCTTATTGGAGGAAAATGAAGAATTGTGTTATGTGCCTGTCTGCCAGCCTTGTTTCATTTCAAAAGACGGTCTGTCAGCACTAGGCAGAAAATATGAAAATTTAATAATCAAAAAGAATAAAGGTAAAGTTGATATATCAAATACAAAAACTGTAATCGATGAACCGCCTGTTCCGGAAGAATTTATTGAATACTTAAGAATAAAAAATGAAATGAAATCGGTTGCTGATAAAATTGTCAAAGAACCGGATCCACCGAAAAACACTTTGTCGGTCAAAATAAAAAATATTGTTAGTGCAATAAGCAAAATATTATGATAGTATTATATAAAATTATTTGAGGTTTATATGTCAGATTATAAGTATTATCTTGATGAAGGAATAGTAGATTTCCGAAACGGTAAGTATTCCAATGCGTTAGAGAATATAGATAAATCAATCGAGTTAAAGAACGATTGGGAAATATCATATTTTTACCGCGGGGCGGTAAATCAGGCGTTGGGTAACTACGATGATGCTATGCTTGATTATACAAAAGCAATAAAAATAAACCCTAAAATGACTGATGCATATTATAATAAAGCGTATATTGCACTTTCAAGAAAAGATATTGATAACCCAAATATTGAAAATGCCATCAAAGATTTAGAAAAAGCTCTTGAATTAGATCCGCAATTCATTGATGCTTTGTTTGCAATAGCAGCTGCTTATAAAAAACTGGAAGATTACCATAAAGCTCTTGAATATCTGGAAAAACTGCTCCAGATTGAACCTCAGGCAATAAATGCAAAAGCACTCAAAAATCTTATATTGAAAAAATATATTATCTAAGAATTGTGTTTTAAGACCTGAAGGTTTCTTGTTTCAGATAATGTTTTGCGGGCATCACATAATATTTTTCTGTTTTCGTCAGACAGGCTCAAGCTGTTGCATAATCTGTCAATGAACCCGTTATTTAATTTTACGGCTTTTTCAAATGAGCCGAGTTCTTCCAAAACAGGTTTTATTTCTGATAATTTGTAACCAAAAGAGCGTTTTGACTGATAAACCAAAGTGTCGCCGTTTTCTGCGGTAACAGGTTCTCCGCCCATTTCAAAATGGAGTTTGAAGATAGATTTCAAATCCTGCAGTTCTGCCTGCATAGTAGTTACGCTCTGTTGTATTCTTAAAAATCTTTCAAACAGATAATCAATATTATCAAGTTGTTTTACCTGCCAATCGTATTTCTGGAGATATAGTTTTTTAAGTTTAGGGTATGCCAAAGCGAGCCCCATAGTATCGTCCATAGCTCTGTGATGATTTTCCATAGGTACATTGAACTTTTCCGTTAAAGCAACAAGCCCGTGTGATTCCAAATCAGGACAGATTTCTTTGAACATCATTTGTGAATCAATTCTTTCATTTTCAAATTTCTTTTTAAACACTCTCTTAAATGCTTCATTAATAAATGAGTGGTCAAATATTGCGTTATGTGCAACTATCGGATATTCACCGATAAAATCTCTGATTGCAGGCATGATTTCTGCTTCTGTTGGGGCATCTGCAACCATTTCTTCCGTGATACCGTGAATTGCAATACTTGATTTTCTGATGTGTTGTTCAGGGTTTATCAATGTCTGGAAGGTGTCTTTTACTTTTCCGTTTTCCAGTCTGACGGCAGCAAATTCAACCATTCTCTCTTTTGTAAAATCTAACCCTGTTGTTTCCGTATCTAAAACTATTTCAATAACTTTTTTTCTTGGCATAATCTATCTCTCCAAAAGAATAATAGCACAAAAAACATATATATGCTATTATTTATATATAGTAAATGTAATTTGTAATCGTCTATATAATAAGGAGTTTAAATAATGTCTATTGATGTAACAGAACAAACATTTGAAGCGGAAGTTTTGGGTATGACAATGCCTGTGTTGGTTGATTTTGGTGCAAAATGGTGCGGCCCTTGCAGAAAATTATCCCCTGTACTTGATGAAATAGAATCAACACTTGAAGGTAAAGTTAAAGTTGTAAAAGTTGATGCTGATGAAAACAGAGGCTTAATGCAAAAATATTCCGTAAGCGGTTTGCCTAGTCTTTTGGTATTTAAAAACGGTGAACCTGTTGAAAGAATGGCAGGACTTGTTCCAAAATCTACAATTATATCAAATGTTGAAAAGCACTTATAGTAAGGGATAAATTTAAGGGCGGCTCTTAAATTTTTCTAAGATTTTTAATAGTATGTTTTTAAAAATTTGTTTGTTAGTAACTATAATATTAACTTTAATTTCGGTTGGGTATTTACACCGCCGTAACAGTTTGCTGCGTAAAAAATACCAAAATATAACAGAATATTTTGGCGATGTTGATTCGATTATGAATTCTGTCCGTTACGGGAATTTGTCCGTAAGGGCAGGTGAATATTCCCAGAAAGAGATGCAAAAGCTGACAGACAGTATTAACCGTATGATTGAAACTCTTAACGACCGTGAAAAAATGATTACGGAATACCAGTCAGAGCTCACAAAAAAGAACAATTTTCTTGCAACTATTTTAAATGCGTTATCTGACGGTATGCTTGTCTGCGACAGTAAATTTGTTATTGTTGACACAAATAAAAACTTCCGTGATTGGATAAATAACGAAAAACCGGAACGCACAAAATTAGAAGATTATGTCAAGATACCCGACGATAAAACCTTTGCAGAACTCAAAGATGATGAAGTATTTATAAAAGGTAAAAAAGATGTGTTTTATAAGGCAACAACAACCGTTTTAGATTCAAAAGAACACAAAGCCAAGTATATGATTGTTATTTCCAATTGTACTGACCAGCGTGAAATTGAGTCTTTGAAAGAGGACTTTGTTGCGACGCTTACCCACGATTTGAAAGTTCCGGTTATTGCAGAAGCCAATATGTTAGAGTTTCTTTTAAAGGGTAAATTCGGTCAATTATCTGATGAACAGATTGAAGCACTTAAAACAATGAGCGCATCAAACAAGGAATTGTTGGAATTGGTTCAGACTGTTCTAGATACATATAAGGTCAAAGAGGGCGAAATTGAATTACATTTAGAGCAAATATCCGTACAAAAATTGTTGTCGGAAATTGCAGGGGAAATGGAATCTATTGCACAGAAAAATAATAATAAAATTGTGGTTAACGCAAAAACCGATTTTGAAATAAATGTTGATTATCTGCAATTTAAACGGGTTATAAAAAACCTTGTGAGTAATGCAATTATTTACGGGAAACCCGAAACAAATATTGAACTGACCGCAAAACAAAAAGGTGATGATAAATATATTTATGTGAAAGATTACGGCAGGGGAATTGCAAAAGAAGATATTGATAAAGTCTTTAATAAATACTATTCTGCTCATAAAAAGTTCAGAAAAATAGGAACGGGTTTAGGTCTTTATTTATCCCAAAAATTGGTAACAGCGCACGGCGGAACCCTCGATGTTGCAAGTAAAGAGGGCGAATGGACAGAGTTTGTTGTGAAGTTACAGGGGTAAATATTTTTATTAAGAAAATTTTTCTGTCAGTTACTCCACTATTTGTATGATTTTTTTGTAAAAATTTTAATTTCAATATTAAGTTTGGGTTGAAAAAACCGTAAATAACATTATAATGTAATTAGAGAACCCCTAAAAAAATAGGAAGAACTAATTACCCCAAATTCAATGAGAGATTAAGGTATATATACTATGAGAAGATTTTTTGCTGTAACGGCTTTATTGGCACTTGTTATGCTCACAGGCATGACCAATGGTGCTTTTGCTGCAGGGACAAGAGTAGAAAAGAATGTTGATACTATAGAGTTGCCGAGTCTGGAATATCAGAGTCTGATATATTCAAGGCTTGGCGGTTTAGACATAACAAACGGTGGTGCCGTTAATAACTATGAGGGTACGATTACCTTTATAAAAGGTATAACATTTAAAGAAGATCAGGCAAAATATGGCGGTGCTATTTATAACTTTGAACTTGCAACAATAGGAACCATAGAGAATACTACATTTGAGAAAAACTCTGCAACCTATGACGGCGGTGCCATATATCACCTCGGGTTCCTTGACCTTATAGTGAACAGTAATTTTATAAGTAATGCTGCAAACGGGTTAAGACATTCCTCGAAAGATACGGGTTATGGCGGTGCCATTTATCAGGGGTTCAGGAAGAACGACTTAACAATAGTAAATACTAATTTTACAGATAACAACGCTCTCCGTAAGGGTGGCGCTATTGCATTTATGAAGGGCGATAATCTTAATATTGTCGCTGATGCTTCCAAAACAGAAGGTGATACCGGAGTTTCATTGTTCACAAGAAACAAGCAGGCAGGTCAGGACAATGATATTTATATGGGCGGTTCAAAACAAAACCTTAACCTTACGGCATACGGTATAGAGGATAGGGTTGAACTGGCAAGCGGGATTGATTTCAACAAAGATTTAATCATAAACATAAACAATGGAATTGCAAAATATAACACAAATCGTGGGCTTGGTACAGTTGCCTTCACAGGGGATATCGGTTCATCTTCAAAACGGGCAGATATGAACCTTTATGGCGGTATATTTTCATTATCTGATAAGGCTAATGCAAATATAGTTTATGCGGGTAAAGTTTATCTTATGGAAGATACAAGACTCGCGGTTGATGTAATTTTGAATGCTTATGATGATGTTGTATCTGCAAGTTACGATATATTTAATTTTTCAAGTTTTGGCGGGAACAAAAAACTTGTTATAACGGCAGATGATTTCTATATCAATGGTGAACTCGAAAGCGGACAGGTTGTAACAGCTCCGATTCTTTTAAGTTCAAGTTCATTCAGAAAATATGTCGAATTCCGTACTAATGGTAAAAAAGTCGGAGTATTGTATAAATTTGATGACCAACAGGCTCCTATCTATAAGATAAGAATGAACCCTGAAGGTAAATTTATTATCTCTAACCCTTATTATATAGATTTAGCATCTAACCCGCTTGCTTATGCGGTTAACTTTAATAAATTTACAAAAGAAGACTATGAGAGTTCTGATGTTGCGCAGGATTATACACTGGCGGTAAACAAAAATATAACAATAGATTCCTGGGAAGAACTTCCTAACCCTGACGATATTACGGTATTAGAAGAAAGAAATATTCAACAGCCTGAAACATTGATTATTACAGGTAAAAATAAAACCATTACTGCAATAGATAAGTTAGACGGTATTATTGTAAATGACGAGAGCAAAACACTTGATATATCAAAAGTTTCGTTTATCGGGTTTAGTAATGCAATTATTAATAAAGGCGGTAATATAAAACTCACAAGAGTTGGTTTTACCGATAACATAAATGATACGGATGACGGGACCGGTGCTGCTTTGTCAAACCTGAATGGTACGATGTCAATCACAGGAACAAGAAGTTCAAATAAAATGCTGTTCTATAACAATACAGGTGCTAAAAAAGGCGGTGCTATTTATAACAGTGGCGATTTAACAATAACTTACGGGACTTTTGGTAAAAACGCAACAAAAAAAGCGAACTTTGGTAACAAAGCAACAAAAAATACTACGACTAATATAGATGGGAAAGACTATGTAACAGAATATGCAAAGGGCGGTGCTATATTTAACAGTCAGTATGATATCGACCGTGGTGATGATACGGTATGTAACTTAACCGTAACAAATTCTACTTTTGTCGATAACAGAGCGCATTTTGGCGGTGCTATTTATAATGAATATAAAGGTACTGTCAATGAAGTAGAATATGTTTATGATCCGGAACAACAAATATATGTACCTAAAACCAAGTTTACGCAAGGGGATATTACAGAAGCTTCTGTTACAGTTGGCGGTAATTTCAGAAGAAATAAAGCAACAACAAGAGATGACGGAACTCCGACCGGTGAAGGCGGTGCAATTTATAATACAGGTTATTTGACTGCATCGAGCGCAACTTTTGGTAGAAGTGGTTCAACCGCAGAGGCAAACACAGCCGTGAATGGTGGTGCAGTCGCTAACGAAGGTGGCGGACATTATGTATCTAATTTGAGCTCTTATTATTCTAATAATGCAACAGGCACAAAAAATGCCGCAGGTGTCGTAACAGAATACGGTAAGGGCGGTGCAATATATAATAAAGCCAGCGGTGATGATGATTTGGAAAGTACCGTGGAAATTCAGGGCGGAACTTTTACATCAAATCAGGCAGATTACGGTGGTGCTATATTTAACGGTGAAGATTCAAGAGTTGTACTTGATACTGATACTTTGAGCGGAAAGTTGACCACTTTTTCTAAAAATATTTCAAGAAGCGGTTATGGTGGTGCTATTTTCAACCTTGGTATTATTGCACCTTCGCAACAAAGAATTGAAGAAGAAAACTTGCCTGTTGCGGGTAAATTTAACAACAATAAAGCAACCTTGAATGCTCAGGTATATAAGAATGTTACAAAAGCACAATCAATTGATCCGAATTTATATAAATCTCCTTATGGCGGTGCAATATATAATGCCGGAACTCTGGAAATAAACCAAGGTAATATTATTTCAAATTCTGCTACTGCAAATGTGACAATTAATACATTGGGTTATGAAGAATATCACAATTGGGGTACAGGTAAAATAACCAAATATGCAGGTAAAGGTGGTGCTATATATTCTGATTCTGATGCATCGTTATATTTATCAAGCTCAACCTTTAGTAAAAATAGTGCTGCTGAATCGGGCGGTGCTGTATATAATGAAAATGAAAGTGCAACGATGTATTTAATTAACGGTTCGTTTGCATCAAATAAGGCAAGTTCAACTACTACAACAGTAAGGAACATAAGTTTAGTAAACGGTGTTCCTAAGAAAATGAAAGAAACAACAAAAGAATCAGTTGGTGTCGGTGGTGCTATATATTCTGCAGGTGCTGTTGATATAAATAATACAAATAAAGATATTAACAAATATGCTGATTTTGTATATCCTGCCCAGAATGCAACAACATTTACATCAAATTCAGCGGCTAAAGGCGGTGCAATTTATACAGGTAAAACAGCCGATATTGTATATGCAACCTTTAATAAAAACAGTGCAACATATACTTGTTCAAGTAATAACAAGGAACGAAAAGAAGCTACGACAGAAGCAGCATTAGCAAAAGGTTACGGCAGTGGTGGTGCGGTATATGCAGAAGATAATGTTACTGTTGCAGATTCGGCATTTTTAAATAATAAAGCAACCCAAAATGGCGGTGGTATATACACAAAGGGGAATATAGAAATTAATGCTAATGATTATACAACAGGCGGTTTTGACCCGTATGATCCTTTGCTTGACCAGACTGTATCATTCTCGTCAAACAGTGCTAAAAACGGTGGTGCTATATATGCGGACGGAACAGTATTTATAAAAGATGCAACCTTTACTTCAAATAAAGCATCAGGAGGAATGGGCGGTGCAATTTATACAGAAAGCGGTATAGAAATTGTTAATACAGATTTTAACAAAAACTCGGCTGCAAAAGGCGGTGCTTTGTATGTTGCTCCGGGCCAAAGAGCAGTATTAGTTAATACCTCCTTCACAAATAACACTGCATCAGAAGCAGGCGGTGCTATATATGCAGCTAAAAATAGTGAAGTCTATATTATTGCATATAATAAGGATGTAACTATATCCGGAAATAAAGCAAAAGGTGCTTCAAATTGTGTATTTCTTGAGGCTGGTGCTAAGATATATTTAGATGCCCGTATTACTCCTTATAGTCCATATCATGAGCAACGTCCATGTACAATTACATTATGGGATAATGTTTCAGCTAATGTTGACGATAATGAAGGGACTGAGCTTCTTTTAAGAGGAAAAGGAAATTTTGTATTCAGAACTAATATAGAAAATATGACTATAACATTAGATCATACTGATCCGGGACCAGGTGAAACAGATATAGATCCAAGTAAAATTATTACATCGGACGAATATACGGATGATATACATTATTCATCTGGTACAGGTAAAGCATCAAGCGCGTTTAATTCTACTCTTTCTATCCAAAATGAAGAACAAATGATTAACACTTCATTTAAATTAAATGGAGGTTTTGATACAAATATTGCTAATAACAAGGTAGGAACACTTGCTTTAAATAATTTATCATTGGAAGATGATACCGTGTCAAACTTTATGATTGACGCTGACTTAAAGAACGGTACAACAGACAAAATACAGGCAAAAACAGTAGAAGGAACGGGTACATTAAATGTATCATCAATCAACCTGACATCAAACAGTAAATCACCTGTTGTGTTAAAAGTTGGTGAAGATTCGTTAGTATCATCAGTGAGCGCAACGAGTGCAGAAACAGCAGAAGCAACATATAAGTTAAAAACTAGTATGCGAAACGGAATGCTGACGGCAACAGCATACGGTCAAAAAGCGAAACCTTGTGCCGTAGCAGCACCGGTAGCAGCTCAGTTAGGCGGATACTTAACACAGATAAATTCGTATGATCAGGCGTTCATGAATATGGACTTAAATATGACAAAGACTTTGGATGAGAGAACTGCAGAGATGAACATAAGAACTGCGTCTTTGTCATCAATG
>CACWZA010000031.1 GCA_902765215.1 uncultured bacterium
AGTAAAATCCAACATCTGCGGATTACTCCGAAAAGGTCGGATTACCCCCTCCCCTACCCTCCCCCTATGTAAAGGGGGAGGGAGTAGTTGTAGAAATCTATGATTTCTTACAAATACGGGTGAGGGTTAATTATACATTTACCCCTGAACAATAATTTACACTTGAAACTTATCCTTTTTTTTTATAAAATTTCATAAAATGAGTAACGATAAGAAGAAACTAATAGTTATATCAGGCTCGTCAGGAGTAGGGAAAGGAACGGTTATAAAATCGCTCCTTAGTCGTAATTCAGACATAAAACTGTCAATTTCATACACAACAAGGCTTCCGAGAGAAGGTGAAGAAGAAGGGGTAAACTACTTTTTCCGAACAAAAGACGAATTTATGAGAGCGGTTGAAAACGACGAGTTTTTGGAATGGGCTGAATTTTCAGGTAATTGTTACGGCACAAAGAGAAAATTTGTTGAAAAATCTCTTAATAACGGGGAACACGTTTTACTTGAAATCGACACTCAGGGCGCACTCCAGATAAAGAATAAAATGCCTGAAGCAGTACTACTGTTTATCGCACCTCCTTCTTACGAAGAATTAGTCGCAAGACTGAGAGGAAGAAAAACAGAAACAGAAGAAGCAATTCAGAAAAGACTTAATTTTGTAGAGTTTGAAAAAGAAAACTCCAAATATTTTGACCACATCATTATTAACGACACAGTAGAAAATGCTGTATCACAAATCGAGAAATATATATAATGAATACAAAAACTGCAAAACTGAATAAAACCGTTCTGCTTGGGATAACCGGCGGAATTGCGGCATACAAGATGAGCGAACTTATCCGTATGTACAAAAAACAGAGGTTCAATGTAAAGGTTATTGCTACCCCGAATGCGTTTAATTTCGTTACCGAACTCACACTTGCAACGCTATCCGACAACAAAGTATATTCGGATAACTTTGATATCAAAGAATATTCACCGGAGCATATAAGTCTTGCTGATGAAGGCGACATACTTGTTATAGCACCCGCTTCCGCAAACACAATTTCAAAGATTGCAGACGGAATTTGCGATAACCTACTGACATCGGTTACATGTGCCTTCAACAAACCGATTATTATCGCACCCGCTATGAATACCAATATGTGGGAAAACAAATTTATTCAGGCAAATCTAAAAAAACTTAAATCCAACGGGTTTAACGTATTAGAGCCGGAAAGCGGTTTTCTTGCCTGCGGAACAGAAGGGAAAGGCAGACTTTGTTCTTTAGAAAAAATTCTTGATAAAACGGTTGAAATTCTTGAACACAACCAACCGTTAAAAGATAAAAAGATTGTTATCACAGCGGGCGGAACAATAGAAAAACTTGATCCCGTAAGATATATCTCTAATTTTTCATCAGGAAAAATGGGAACAGCCCTTGCAGATAACGCTTATATGATGGGAGCTGAGGTTGAACTTATTTCAACATTTGATATCGAAAGACCTTATAAGGTTACAAAAGTATTATCGGCAGAAGATATGCTGACCGCGGTTGAAGGGTCAAAGAAAAATTCTGACTGCGTAATTATGTCAGCGGCAGTAGCAGATTACAGAGCAGAAAATTATGCTGAACAAAAAATGAAAAAGACTAATGATGACAAAATAACAATCTCATTTGTTAAAAACCCTGACATACTGAAAACAATATCAGAAAACAAAGATGGGGTTAAGATTGTCGGCTTCTGTGCAGAAAGCGAGAACCTGCTTGATAACGCAAAAACTAAAATTAAAACAAAAGGCTGTGATTATATAATTGCAAACGACATTTCAAGAAAAGATATAGGATTTTCTTCCGATGAAAACGAAGTCTATATTATAGACAGAGATTTAAAAACAAAACATCTCAAAAAAGCAGCAAAAGACAAAATCGCAAAACAAATTCTGGAGTACATATTCGGTGAATAAATTTGATTTAACATCTAAAATAGAAAAGTTTGCACCGCTTGATACACAAGAAAAATGGGACTGTTCGGGCTGGCTTGTCTGCACAAAAAATATTGATGTAAAAAAAGTCATGCTGGCACTAACCATAACCGATGATGTTGTAAATCAGGCAAGAGCGAACAATTGTGACATGATTATTTCACATCATCCTTTGTTTTGTGTTCCGATAGAATATTCGGATATCGACATGTATTGCGCCCACACAAATATGGATAAAGCACAGGGCGGAACAACAGATACTCTTTTAGATAAACTTGGGCTCAGTTCAACAGAAACGACAGAAGAATTTGTCAGAATCGTAAAACTTGATACCCCTATGAGTGTAGAAGATTTCGCAGACAAACTCAAAACGGTATCGCCAAATTTGAGATACATAAATAACCAAAACAGGGAAAATATCCAAACAATAGGCTTCTGCGCCGGTTCAGGAAGTGACCTGCTTCCATACTGCGAAGTTGATGCCTTTGTTACGGGCGATTTAAAATACCATTTTGCAGTCGAAACAAACACGGTAATTTATGACATTGGACACTTTGAAAGCGAAATTTTAATACTTCCAATCTTCAAAAATATACTGGGAATTGATGTAATTTTTGCTGATGAAAAATGCCCGTTTATTTATAAAAAATAAGTGTACAAAATACCCTTAAACCCAGTAATAACTTAAAAAATTCAACTTTACAAAACTTAACAAACACTATGCAAAACTAAAAAAAAATTGTATAATTTTGGCATAATAAAAATGGTCTTATTGAAAGTGTAGAGGTGTTAATTATGAAAGTTAATACTGTCGATTTTTCTGGTGGCCATATCCCCTCGCGGGCAATGCAGCTTCACCCTAAAGGAAAACAACCACAAATCAATTACGACAAACCGATACATGTAAAATCGGCTGATATCATCCCTATAACAGGACTGCTCGGTGCGAGCCTAATGAGTGTTTATTTCATAAAAAAGGGGAACCTGGATATAGCGATGAAAGCACTGCACATATAGGAAAATTTTAGGAGAAAGGAGTTCGAAATTAACTTGGAAATCGATGCGGGGAGGACATCCTGCATCGATTTTTCCGTTGTTTTGGGCTATCATAAATTTTGCCGAAAGAAAATAGCAAATTATTTTTTCAGTAGTTTTATAAATAACAAGTAAAAACAAAAAGGAACAATAAAATGAAAATAATGAACCCATTCTCACATGTAAAACCAACAGAACCAAAGAAGAAAACTTATCGTGCTATGCAAAAATATTATGAAGCAATGAATGATAAAGATTTAACACAAGTTTATAAAAGCTTGGATAATCAGGCAAAAGCAAGATTACACAGCAGAAAAAGCGATTTACTTCAGACAAAATTGTTTGATTTTTCTGAAGAAATCTCAGGTGATGTTTTTTCAAAGAAAGAAACCTTTAAAAACATTTACAAGATGACAAAATTAGCTCTAAAATCAGCATATGAATATGCTTTAGGGTTATTCTATTCAATAAGAGGCTAATAAACTATCAAAAACGAAACGAGGGGTGAAAAATTCACCCCTCGTTTTTGTATCTTAAAAAAATCTATTTTTTAGCTGTCGGATAGTAATCTCTTACTACACCGTCATAAGCATCAATATAGATTTGTTTAATATCTTCCATTAGCGGATAAGCAGGGTTTGCACCCGTACATTGATCATCAAATGCGAGTTCAACCAATTCATCAAGCTTAGCATCAAATGCTTTTTTAGAAATTCCAAATTCCTTAATAGACATTGGCAGATCAACATCTTTCATCAATTGTTCTACTGCCTTCAGGTACAAATCAACCTTTTCATCATCAGTTTTCCCGCCAAGTCCGAGTTCATCAGAAATCTGACCGTATTTAGTCTTGGCATTAGGGAATCTGTATTGAGGGAAGATAGCCTGTTTGTGAGGACAATCTACCGCGTTATATTTAATTACCTGCCTGAACAACAATGCATTTGCAACCCCGTGAGGAATATTAAATGCTGCACCGAGTTTGTGAGCCATTGAGTGACACAAACCGAGGAACGAGTTAGCGAAAGCCATACCCGCAATTGTTGCCGCATAGTGCATTTTTTCTCTTGCAAGCGGATCATTTGCACCTTCGTTATATGACCGTCTGAAATATCTGAAGATAAGTTTTACAGCCTCTAACGCGTTAGAATTTGTAAAGTTTGTAGCCATACATGAAACATACGCTTCTGTTGCGTGAACAAGAGCATCAATACCTGATGCAGATGTCAGACCTTTTGGCATACCATCAACGAAGTTAGGGTCAATGATTGCAATATTCGGTGTCAGAGCATAGTCTGCAATAGCGTACTTAACATGAGTTTCATCGTCTGTAATAATAGAGAACGGTGTAACTTCAGAACCTGTACCTGATGTAGTCGGGATACAAACCATAGTTGCTTTTTTACCCAAATCAGGTATCTGATAAATACGCTTTCTTATATCCATAAACCTCATTGAAAGGTCTTCAAAATCGACATCAGGCTGTTCATACATAAGCCACATAATCTTAGCAGCATCCATAGGTGAGCCGCCGCCAAGCGCAATAATCAAATCAGGCTCAAAAGGTCTTAACTGGGCAAGCGCCTGTTCAACCGTCGAGAGAGTCGGATCAGGTTTTACATCAAAGAACAGTTGATATTCAATTCCGATTTCTTTCAAAACCGTAGTAATTTTATCTATTGCACCTGAATTAAAGAGATAGTTATCAGTAACAATAAACGCACGCTTTTTATCACTGAGAACTCTCAATGCGAGGTCAGTAGCCCCTCTTTTAAAGTAAACTTTTGGCGGAACCTTGAACCACAACATATTTTCTCTCCTTTCAGTCACAGTTTTATAGTTAAGTAAATGTTCAACCCCGACATTGCCCGAAACTGCGTTGCCGCCCCAAGAACCGCAACCTAATGTCATTGAAGGTTCAAGTCTGAAGTTATATAAATCACCGATACCACCTTGTGAAGATGGCTGGTTTATCAAAATTCTGCACGCAGGCATTTTGATTGAATAGTCGTCAATTCTGTCTTTTTTACGCTCATCTGTATAAAGAACTGCCGTATGACCTGCGCCGCCTTTACTAACCAACTCGTAAGCCTTATCTGCTGCTTCACTATAATCTTTAACCTTATACATAGCAAGTACAGGGGAAAGTTTTTCTCTTGAGAACGGATCGTTCCAATCGACTTTCGGGCGTTCAACAAGAAGTATTTTTGTTGTTGACGGAACTTTAAAACCTGCCATTTTTGCTATTGTATGCGCAGATTGTCCGACTACTTTTGCATTAGCCGTACCACGCTTAGGATCAATAAGCGGTAAATTTTCGAGCTTTTTAATTTCTTCTTTGCTTAAAATATACGCACCTCTGTACTCAAACTCTTTTCTAACCTTATCATAGACATCTTTAACAACCATAACGGATTGTTCTGACGCACAAATCATACCATTATCAAAGGTTTTAGACATCAGCACGGAAGAAACAGCCATTTGGATATCAGCTGTTTCATCAATAACCGCAGAAACATTACCAGGGCCAACCCCTAATGCAGGGTTACCTGACGAGTATGCCGCTTTAACCATACCGGGGCCGCCTGTTGCCAATATGCAGGCAATATCTTTATGGTGCATAAGCTGACCTGATAACTCAATTGACGGAATATCAATCCAGCCGATTATATCTTCAGGAGCGCCTGCTTTAACGGCAGCATTAAGCACAATACGGGCAGCTTCTATTGTAGATTTCGTTGCACGCGGGTGCGGTGAAAAGATAATCGCATTTCTCGTTTTGAGTGCGATAAGTGATTTAAAGATTGCAGTAGATGTCGGATTGGTTGTAGGAATTATACCTGCAATAATACCGAGCGGTTCAGCAACAATCTTTGTACCGTTAACTTTATCTTCCTTAATTATGCCGCAGGTTTTTGCGTTTTTATGTTTGTTGTAAATATATTCTGAAGCAAAATGATTTTTTATAATCTTATCTTCAAGTACTCCCATGCCTGTTTCCTCAACAGCCATACGAGCGAGCGGGATACGAGCCTTGTTAGCTGCAGATGCTGCTGCTTTAAAAATTTTGTCGACCTGCTCCTGAGTATATGTTGCGTAAATACGCTGGGCTTTTTGAGCACGCTGGATAAGAAGCTCGAGCGCTTCAGCATTATCTACGGCAGTGCTTGCCGCAAGGTCTTTTTCGAGTTTTGCGACTTTTGCATTTCTTGTCTTTGCCATTATATTCTCCTTATTTATCTTTAAAATGCATTTATATTTTAAATAACACTAATAACCACCCCTATTATAGAGAACAACTCAACAATAGTCAACGCAAATTTAGGCAATTTCTAGATGATTAATATAAACTTAATTTTCAGAGGGTAAATAGAATATTAGTTATACAGATACTTTTGAAAATCACAAAAGGCAGAACGAATATCAACAATATTCCCAAGCTCTTGAACTGCATTTGTTGGTGAGCCATATTTTAGGTTTATCAATGCACCTATGCGTTCATCGTCAAGTTCCCCAACACCGTTTTGTACATATTGCTGTAGTACAAACTCAATAAATGCATGTTGTCTTGATTGAATATTATCAAATATTGCTACTTTATGATTATCGACACGCTCCTGACGCGTAATCATCTCTTTTGAGTACGCAATATGTGTCAAAACATCAAATACATCACTATTTTTCGCATTAATAATCTCTTTAATTTGATCAAAAGTTTGTCTTGAATACCCGTGTTCTAAAAATCTTCTCAGAAGTATTTTTCTTGTTTTAGGGTTTGACCAAATCTCTCTCAATTCTTCTTCCGATTTAAAGAAATTCGGGATTTTTCCGACTAATTTTTCAATAAACTCTTTAGCACTAATCGGTTTTCCTGTTTCAATATCATAAAAGGTTGTACTTGTAGCGATAACCTCAACAGACCTGCCACCACCTAGTTTAATATATGTTTTTTCTTTTGGTGGTGTTGGAGGGGTTGGTGGTCTTTTTTTATTTGGTTTATGTTCGGTTGGTGGTTCTGGTTCCCCGTCCCACTCAGGATCTTTAAACCGTTCACTTGCATTTTCAAAATCGTAGATTGTGAAATAGGCTTTCCCGTCACATAATCTTGTGCCACGCCCGACTATTTGTTTAAACTCTACAATATCATTAACTGGTCGCAAGATTATGATATTTTTTATTTGAATAGCATCAACCCCTGTTGATAATTTTTGAGAGGTTGTAAGAATTGTTGGAATAGTTTTATCTGTATCCTGAAATTTTCTTAGCCATTCTTCGCCATCTTCACCATCATCAGCCGTTACTCTTACGCAATAATTAGGATCTTTTGTTATTGTTTTTTGTTGGTTTATTAAATCTCTAATCATACCTGCGTGTTCCTGAGTAGCACAAAAAACTAGAGTTTTGTCATTTTGATTTATTTCACTCATAAACGCTTTCACTCTTTCGTTTTCTCTCTCTGCAAGCACTATTTTCGTATTAAAAGCACCTGCTTTGTAGAGTTTATCCTCGTCTATTTCGCCCTCAATATCATCAGACATATCGTATTTATATTCTCCAAAGTTTGTGGTTATTTCACGCACTCTGAACGGTGTTAAAAACCCGTCATCAATAGCATCTTTCAGTTTATACTGATAAACAGGCTCGCCAAAATAGTTATAAGTATCAACATTGGCTTTTCTTTTTGGGGTTGCAGTCAGACCAAGCTGAACAGCAGAATCAAAATGCTCTAATATTGCCCGCCAATTGCTTTCGTCTTTTGCACCGCCTCTGTGACATTCGTCTATTATGACAAAATCAAAAAAGTCTTTGTCATATTGACCAAAATATGCCTCTTCTCCACTCATAAAGGTTTGGAATATGGTAAAGAAAATACTTTGAGAAGTAGGAACTTTGTAATTATTCTTTCTTATTTCATCAGGCTTAATTCTTACCAATGCGTTTTGGTCAAACGCATCAAATGAGTTGAATGCCTGGTCTGCAAGTATGTTTCTGTCGGCAAGAAATAATATTCTAGGCAGACGGGAGCCGACCTCGTTTTTGTTCCATCTTGTCTGCATAAGTTTCCATATTACCTGAAACGCTATACAGGTTTTTCCTGTACCTGTTGCAAGTGTCAAAAGTATTCTGTTTTTGTTTTGGGATAATGCTTTCATAACGGCATTTACTGCGTTTTGTTGATAATATCTCAATTCAAACCTGTCGGTGTTCATCGGAACAGATGAGAACAACTCCCACAATTTGTTATCTTCTGTGTAGGTCATTTGCCATAACTCTTGCGGGGTAGGATAACGATCGATGATTTTTTCTTCACCCGTTTCCATATCTATTTGGTAAATACTTTTCCCGTTGGTTGAATAGGTAAATCTGACCTTTAAGAGTTTGGCATATTCTTTCGCCTGTGCCACACCCTCCGAATGAGAAAGACTTGATTTTTTAGCCTCAACAATAGCTAAGATATTATTTTTATAAATTAAAACATAGTCAGCACTCAAAGATGAACTGCGTTTATTAACCCCGATAATTCTGCCTTTTTTTATCGGATATTCTCTGCGAACTCTGACATCATCACCTGTCACCCAGCCACAACTTTCGAGCACAGGATCAATAAGTTCTGCTCTTGTATCTGCCTCTGATGTTGTGTAATCTATGTTAGTCATATGCTAATTATACAAAATATTTTATAATTATCAAATACTATAAAGATTTTAATGTCAAATTAACATCAAACCCAAGATTTTTAATTATTAAAACAATTGTTGGAAATTCCGGTGAAACCTCTTGTTTAAATAATTTGTAAAAATAAGTTCTGTTTATTCCTGATTTCTTTGCAAAGTCGCTAATAGAACCATTTAATTTTATTAATGGTTTTAATGCAGATAAAAATGCATCAGCATTATTATCTCTTATGTACTCATTTAATAACTCACTAATATATTCTTTTTGTAAATCAACATTGTCTTTTAAGTAGTCGAGAGTATTATATTCAGCTAATTTTTTGTTCATAGCTGCCGCCTTTCATTTTTAATTCTCTTTGTTCGTACTATAAATTTTATAACACTAATTACTCTTATAATCTTGCATATACTTTTTAGCTAATTCTATATCTTTAGACTGTCTTTGTTTTCCGCCTCCATTCAGCAGAATAACAATAATATCACCTTGTTCGTAAAAATAAATTCTCAATCCTGAATCAAACTTCAATTCTTTTATATCACCGGAGATTGTTTTACAATTCCCGTACAACCCCGCCTTTAATCTTTCAATACGTACCAAAACCTTAGCTTTTTGTGAATTATCAAGTTTATTAAACCACTCGTCGTATGGAATTTTGCCATTTGGAAGTTGATATTTGAGAATTGTTTTCATATTAATAGTGTATCATGTAAGATACACTTTGTCAAGATAACACTACTACAATTCACCATTGAATGCTTTTTGGAGTATTGATTGTTTTAGTCCATCAAGGTCTTGAAGTTTTTGAGTGTAGATTTGCTCAAGTTTTTTTGTTTGCTCTTGCAGTTCATCAAGTTGCGATACGATATTATTTTGAATCTCGTAATTCACAGCAGGAATAGGTATATTTTTCAAATCATTAATTGATAAATTAGGTTGCATAAGTTCATTTACTTTTGATTTTACATAATTATAGACATTATGAGTTTGAAGATAGTAATACAAATATTTACCACAGTTTTTATTTGTAGATTTTATACAAGCAACTCGTTGATTTAATAAAGATTTATCAAAAGATTTCGGGACTATCGCTACTTTTAATCCGCTTGAAATTATTGTACGGGTTAGGGCAATAACAATATCATTTGCGTTTATTACAAAGTTTTTGTATTTATCAATAAAATCTTTTGGGAGCTTATAATTATCTTCTTCTACAAATTCTTTTACACCTACATTAGTAATCTTTACAACTCTAATACTATTATTACAATTAAAATCTTGACTTTTAAAGCTATAACCATTTATAACATCATAAATATTTTGTAGACTTTCAAAATTACAAGAGTTTTCAATGTTATTAAAAATATCATTTAATGAATTTTCAAACAATTCTTTAGCATTGTTGAGGTTTTGGAGGGTGTTTTGTTTTGCTTTTTCAATATTTTCAAAAGCCTCATCCAATATCCCCACAATCCGCTGTTGTTCAGATAATGGAGGTAAGTTAAATTTAACTTTTTTGATTAAATCACTACTTATATTTTGGACTATTGCACCTGTCGCAAGTGTGTCATACTGCTCTTTTATATAATTTGATGATAATAAATAGTAAAAGTAATCTGTATTAACCAAATTTTTATTTAACCTTAATACAAACCAACCGTCGTGAATATAACCATCTATTTTTAAGATATAAGGTTTGCCATAAGACATGGAATTACTTATTATAAAATCACCCCCTTTTACATAGCGAGATTTTTTTGCACCTTCTTCTGTAATTTTTTGAGCAGTATTTGTAACATACTTGCCAGAACAATCACCAATTTTAATCCAATTAACACCACTGCCGTCGGTAGTAATAAAATCCTTAATAGGACGAGGAGAACCACCACGTTCTACAATACAAACATCATTTATAGTTTTTTCTTCCCATTTTTCAATAGTATTATTTGAGTGCATCTTCAATTTCCTTTTCTGTAATTATATCCTCTGCGTGTTCTTTAAATATTGGATGGTCTTTGGCTGATACATATTTTGCATGTTCATTATGATAAGAAATATACCAAAGTATTTTTTGTCTTGTTTTAAAATCATCTTTAAACTCATTTAACTTTGACAATAATATAGGTTTTTCAATTATTAATATCGCTGCTGAGCTGAAATGATAATTATTTACGAAATAAAATCCATCATTATCTCTTAAAGTTAGTGGTTCGTGGTAATACTTTATATCAGGATGTAATATAATTCTTGGATAAATTGCATTATTTTCTTCGAGTATTACAGCACTTATTAATGCTTTCCCATGGATAAATAGACCTTTTTCATCTATAAAAAATTCACCCTTTGTTATTGCACCTCTTGCAAAATATCCTTTTTTTAAAATTCTATTTTGCAAATGTCCTGCAAGATGCAATAAAGTGAGAACTTTTCCTGATTCATCTTTTTCTTTTTCATCTACTTTTATTGCAAATAATATATTGTCTGAAAAAATCTTAATAAATAATTGATTTTTAAAACTTTTTTCAAAAGAATCTAAATCATGTAATGCGTTATGCACAATATTGTTAAGGTTATTTAAGTATGTATTATTTTCATCATTATCAACAATTTTCTTTGTTCCCAATATATCAATATAAGCAACATAATAAATTGAAGAGTGTTCCTCTTTTAAATCTTTAGCAAAATCTGACATGTCTACAACTTCTTTACGCATTTTATATTTCATTTAATACCCCCCTTGCATAACCCCTGTATGTATGTTCCATTTTTGTATATGGATAGGGATAGTCATCAATATTTATAACGTAGTTATTATATTCATTTTTAATACAAAAATCATTAAATAAATTTATAAACCAACAAATTTTTTGATTTACTTTATTATTACTTGTTTTGTGTAACATATCTTGTAAGTTTGTTTTTATCGAATTTAATTCTCTATCAACAATGTTTTGATTTATATATTTAAAATAAAATTCAAACGGATTCACATAATATATATTTGCATTATCTTTTTTTATAGCATCTCTTTGGGTATCAGATTTAGTAAATAAATGAATATCACTTGGATTAATGATTATTCTTGGATAAATTGCTATTTCAGATTCTAACTTATATGATTTGGTTAAAGCCTTACCATAAACAAAATCATTATCTATATACAAATCATCAACTGCGATACTACCTCTAACTAAAAATGAATGTTTTATTGCTAGTATTTGAAAAAAAGATGCAAACATCATAATATAATAAGAACTTACTTCATTTATAGATGTTTCCATATATATCTCTTTCGGGATAGCAATTACAATATTGTCAGAAAAAATTTTAAATTTTACGTCTGTATGGTATAAAATTTTATCATTTGCTTTAATCATTCCAATAGTTTCAGCATATAGTTGTTGAATCTTGTTTAAGTAATTTTCGCTTTCTTCGGATTCAATATATTTCTTTGCACCCAAAATATCCATATATGCAAAATAATATGGGGTTAGTTTTATTCTGTTTTCAAGAGTATTATTTGGCATTTGTAACCTCAATATTTTCTACCGAGTATTTTAAAAACATTTTTACAAAACACAACATATATAAGTCCAAACAAGTTCTTATCATATTTTCTTTTGTCCCATACTTAAGAAAATCAGCATCACCGTGCAGTATTTTGTGTCTATTATTACCACATTCTTGTTTATATTTTTCATACTCAGATTTATTTATATTTTTAAATAACCCCTCTGTAATCGCACTATCAAACATTTTATAAAATAGCACACTACAATCAAAATATTCTAGTGCGTTTATTACATTTTTACGTTTACTATCATTCATTGAAATTATATTTTTAGGCAATATATTATAACAATCATCTTCAATAATTCCTGTAGCTTGAGCCATAAAAGTTGGAATTACAACATTATATGCGTGTTTTTTTGAACTTGATTTTAAAATGTGCATACACGATTTTAGAATGTGTATTCTTTCAGGAATTATATTAAATGTATTTATCGTATCAAATAATAAATCTAATTTTTCATATTTATCTTTCGTATAAAAATTAACAATAGTTTCGGAAATCTCATCTTGGGTTGTTTTTGTTTTCAATATTTTAAATAATTCGTGATCAATAACTACCCAATGACCATCAATAATTCTCATATTTGTCATAAATGTTTTATATGAATCATTCATACCAACTATGTATTTTGCCCTTAAGGTATTAGAAAAGCTACCTACAAAATTTGATATTGATTTAATTTGTTCTGATATTTTAGAAATTTGACTCGCAAGTTGTGAAAGTTCAGGAGTTATTAACTGATGAGCTAATTGAGCCAAACTTGGACTCACTAACTTTTTTACTGCTTGAGTTGCCATAATTGTTTGATTTATGACCTGTTTATTTACTAATAAACTATTATCTTTTTGCATTTTTATTTCCCTGTTTAAATTCTTTATAATAACTCAATGAATATTCATCTATGTATGTAGGCTGAAATTTTTTGTTTATTTCACCAACAAGCATTATTTTGTTTAAAATAGAGTCCAGTTCCATTAACTGATTTTTATAATAAAATAAAACATCTTCGTAATTTTTTATTATACTATCTGTAATTTGCGATTTATAATTGTCATTATTATTTAATATCTTTATACTATCTTGATTTAAAAGATTATTTATTAAAATAGGGAATTTGTACCAAAAATCTGCTCTATATGAAACAATATCGCAGTTTTGATTCAAATCCTTTATTAAAATATCACTTGGCGAATATGTAATTTCTTTAATCGATTTAGTTGAAGAAAGAAGATAGATGTATAAATTCAATCCTTGAAATGCCTTATCTAAACCATATTTGACAAATATTTGTTTATTTTTTGCAAAAATATCATATAATCTGTTAAATGGTTTTATATAGTATTCGTAACAATTATCTTTATCAAATTCTTTTTTTAAATTATCTTCACTAACAATAAATGCCAATTTGGATATAAAAGTGTTTTCAAATTGCCATACATATTGATAAACCTCATCGTATATTTTCTTGCACTCAGTTATTATTTCAGATTCATATTTTATATATGCATCTTTTGTCCACATTTCTTTTTGCATTTTTACAGATATAAAAGCAGCAAGAATTGTTGCTATTGCTCCAATACCCCCTGCAACTAAAACTGCAATAATATTTCCCCAATCTAAATTAGATTTTGTGCTATTTATAATGATATTAAACATTAAATTTTGGGTTCCTCCATTAAAGACAACTTTTTATTCTTACACTAACTCCTTAATTTTAGCAATAATCTCTGCGCTTTCTGTGTCGAGTTGTTCCATTTCTTCAATAATCTCTTTTGGCTCACGATAGATTATTTCATCATTTTTATTTGGGTTTTTAACAGACAAATCAAGAGTTTCGCTATCCACATCATCCATATTCACAACCCAAGAGTTTTCTGTTTCTTTAAAAGTCTGAATACAATCTAAGAAATCAGCCAAATCATTCTCGTTCAATGGGTTAGTTTTACCCAAGTTTCTGTCTAAGTTGAGTTGGTAATACCAAATCTTTTTGGTCGGCTCACCTTTTTTAAAGAACAATACAACCGTCTTAACCCCTGCAGTGAACACTTTCGCAGGTAAATCAAGAACGGCATACAGGTTATTGTTCTCTAATAGTTCACGTCTTACACTAACGGCATCACCGTTAGACAAAAATGTGTTTTTGATAACGATACCTGCACTTCCACCTGCTTTCAAATTCTTCATAAAATGTTGCAAGAATAGATAAGCCGTTTCACCTGATTTGATAGGGAAGTTCTGTTGTACCTCTGCTCTTTCTTTCCCCCCAAATGGTGGGTTTGCTATGATAACATCATACTTATCTTTCTCTTGGATAGACATTATGTTTTCTGCTAATGTATTAGTGTGCATAATGTTTGGGGCTTCTATCCCATGCAAAATCATATTCATAATAGCGATAATGTAAGGCAACGGTTTCTTTTCCTTACCGTATAGAGTTTTTTTCTGTAATATTTCCATCTCGTCTGCTGAGAGTTGTTTAGAGTTCTTCAAATAATCAAAAGCTTCAACCAAGAACCCTGCAGAGCCTACTGCACCGTCATATATTCTATCACCGATTTTTGGTTTAACGGTTTTAATTATAGTTCTAATCAAAGGTCGTGGGGTATAATATTCGCCACCGTTACGACCTGTGTTACCCATGTTTTGAATTTTATCTTCATAAAGACACGACAGTTCGTGCTTTTCTTCAACAGACTGAAACCGCATTTCCTGAATAATATTGATAATATCTCGTATACAATATCCGCTCTGTATCTTGTTCTTTATCTCGCCAAAGATTTCACCTATCTTATATTCCAATGTATCAGGCGATTCAGCGTTCTGCTTAAACTTTTTCAAATAAGGGAACAGTTTTAAATCAACAAAATCTTTCAAATCTTCCCCTGTCATTGCTTTATTATGATCAAGTTTCCCCTCTGAGTTAAGAGGATATGCCCAACTGCTCCAAGTGAACTCTTTATCCAATATCGGTTTGTAGGTTTGACCGTTCAACTGTGCTTCAAGCGATTTGTTTGATTCCAAATCTTCCAAATATTTCAGAAACAAAAGCCACGAAGTCTGTTCTACATAGTCCAACTCATTCGATGCACCTGCATCTTTATATAAAATATCATCTATATTCTTAAAGCATTGTTCAAACATTATATTTGCTCCCATATTTCTATTTCTTTATTCTAATATATCACAGCACTATGACAAATTTGGACTAATTATAAAAAATTGTAACCATTTTTAACTACGACCAATTTGGACATAAATAGATAAAATAACATAAAGAGAAGATGTTTCTTTTGATATTTCGTTACCCCATTTGATTATTATTCCGCACTCTTGTATAATAGACTTGAAAGAGGGAATTATGGCTGAATACTACATTGGAATGTCATTGTCGCCAGCCTCAACCATCGAAACCGGGGTTGTGGTTTTAGACGAATTTAACAAACTCATTCTCGTTGACAAACTGTTCTCAATGAGTGATGTTCAGTTCTTTTTTGACAATTTTTCCTCACTAAAACAATCAAAAGTATGCATCTCACTTCCTTGGGATAACACACTTATGACAGGCAAATGGCGTATACTTTCAAAGCCGTATCAGTTAGTTACCACCCACAAAGGATTTCTTAACCTGGAGGACTGGCTTGACCGCTATTCATACCGCGGTTGTGACTGTATCAACAAAATGATTTCTAACGGGATTGATGTAAAAAGGTTCGATTTATACCTGTCAAGACTGAAACTGAACCTTTATTCAAACTTTAAACAACGCTCTCCTGCCGATTGCAAATTCTTACAAAATATACTTAAAAACGAATTCGGGTTTGAGGATATTCCGACAAATATGATGCCCGCGGGTGCGCTGGAAGCTATTGTCGGTGCTCTTGTTGCAAGAGAATACTCAAAGAATAATACAGAAGCCGTTGCAGAATTTGCAGGGGTTGATGTTATAAATGTAAAATAAAAACAGAAGGGGCTATCTTATCAGATTATTGCTGTCTGATAAAAACTCTTCCTGTGCCTGAGCGAGCCCGAAATCCTGATGTAATTTAGCAAAGACTTCTCTTGCCTGAGCTTCAACATTTCTGTTATTCAAAGCAAAAGCCTTTTGCTCACCCTTATTTGTTATAACCCCGTCAACCTTGTCAGGAGTAATATCAAAACCATCCGTTGAGCTCAAAATATCCTGAGCCAGAGTGCCTGTTGCATATTCTCCGACATCAATATAACCGTCCTGGTTTATATCAAGAGCATTTGCACTATAATTTCCCATACCGCAGGCTTCGAGTTCTCTGTTCATTTCTTCTGTTTTAACCTTTGTTCTTTGCCCAAATTCTTCATAGGCACTGCCTAAAAGGGCAAACTTATTAAACTTGCCGTCAGGCATATATCTGTATTCAAATTCTAACGGAACATTTTTATCTGCTTTCCCGATATCAGCAATATATGTTTTATAATTATCATTTGCATTTCTGCCGTATCTGACATCAATATCTTTTACTTTGCCGTCATACTTACCGTGTCTGCCGTCTACCTTAGCAACATTCCCATTAATTGAATACATAAATATACCTACACTTTAGTCTTACATATATATAAAGTGTTTCACATAAAAAAAATTGCTATACCCGATAAAAATCATATAAATATATTGTAAAGATATTGATAAATTGCGGTAAATAGAGTATCATTATAAATAGTTATAACTATGAGTGCAGAGGAAAATGATTAAACAGTTAACTGAAAATTCTATTATTGATACAATGAAGGCACTTGCCCTGTCTGAAGAGGAATACGGGAAGGCAATAGAGAACTTCGGACTTAAAGAAAGCGGAACATCTGTTCTCAACTGCTTTAACGGACTTTTGTTATACCTCAAAGGCGAATTTACAACCGCACTCAGATATTTTAAAGATGCGGAAATTCTGCTCGCAAAAGAGAAAAACGACTACGAAGATATTTTTTATAACTTTGTTTTAGGATATGTGAATTTCTGTGAAAAGAACAGCAACCTCTATTTACTCCACTACAACAAAGCAAGAGGCAAATGCAAAAACAACCCTGAACTGGAAGGTTTTCTGAACAACTTAGAAGATGCTTTCAAACCGATAAGAAACAGTAACCTATACCTGTCATCAGTAAAGAATGACCCGCTTTTGGCACTTGTTAAAATCGGGCAGGCAGTTGCTGCAGAAAAAGATATTGACAAACTTATGCAAACAATAGCGGAAGAAGCCCGCAACGCAGTGCAGGCAGACCGCTGTACGGTTTTCCTCTACGATAAAGAAACTGACGAACTCTGGTCAAAAGTAGCACTCGGACTCGGAAGTCAGGAATTAAGATTCAATGCATCACAGGGTATTGCAGGTACCGTTTTCAGAACCGGCGAAATCGTAAATATTAAAGATGCGTACTCAGATTCAAGATTCAACAAAGAAGTTGACTTAAAAACAGGATATGTCACAAAGACTATACTTTGTATGCCGATAAGAAACATCGAACAGGAAATCATCGGGGTTTTCCAGATTCTAAACAAATTTGGGGGATATTTCACACAGGAAGATGAAGATATTCTTATCTCAATCGGTTCAAGTGCAGGGATTTCATTAGAAAACGCAAAACTCTTTGCCCGCCAAAAAGAACTTTTGGAAGAACAAAGAATAGTTTTCGATAGTTTTATCAGCACACTGGCAGCCTCTATCGATGCCCGTGATAAGATTACTTCAGGTCACTCTACCCGTGTCCGTATGTATGCAACACTTATTGCAGAAGCTTTCGGTATGGATAACAAAGATTTGGAAATTATCCAAAAAGCAGCGGCACTACACGATATTGGGAAAATCGGGATAAGAGATTCCGTCCTTCAAAAAGAAGGGAAATTAACAGACGAAGAATACAAACATATTCAGGAACATGTAGAAATCACTCACAACATTTTGGAAAAAATCCACATGTCTGATGATTTCAAAATGATTACGGAAATTGCGTGCTCACACCACGAAAAATATGACGGATCAGGATATTACAGACATCTCAAAGGCGAAGATATCCCGTTTGGCGGCAGAATACTTGCCGTTGCAGATGTTTTTGATGCTATTACATCAAAGCGTCACTATCGTGACAAAATGCCTATCCAAAAGGTTATCTCTATCCTTATAGGTGACTCGGGAACGCATTTTGACAAAAATATTGTTGACAAGTTTTTGTCTGTACCGTTGGACAAAGTGGTTGAAGTATTCTTAACGGAAAACCACCTTGTATTGACAGACGAAGACAGAAGTGTGTTAACTCAACACAATTTAAGACAGTTAAAGGAAGCCTTAGATTCTGAATCTAATGAAGAATTTGTGGCAAAATTCAATAAGTACTACACCGGAATCGATTCAAATGAATAAAAAAGTATTACTAATGCTCATATCAACATTATTAATAGGCGGAAATGCAATTGCCGCCGATGTTGAAGTGCCGCAGGAATCGGCATCACCTTCCGTAAGGTATGCCAAAATTCAATATACGGCAAAAGAGTTCAGAAACAGTCTTGACTCACTCGACAAAAAGTTTATGAACTTAAATGTCAGTGCCGCATATCAGGATATGGCAGAACTGATTGCAGATAGCGAAAACAACGACTACTATCTTATGCTTTTGGCTGATAAAGCAACGGGTTTAGGTTTTTATGATTTGGCAAACAGAGCCTTCAGCAAGATTTCAGACTCTGAGATTGCAAAACTCGACTATGAAAACACTCACAAATTATTCTTCCCTAAATATAAAATGACCTCACAGGAACTCATAGCCCTTTCCGAAGCTTGTTCAAATATCGAACACAACGACAGAAGTGCTGAGGCAATAAAGGATATTCTGGATAATATCAAAAACATAGAAAGCAACGATTATGCAAACTATGTTCTTGCTATGGGGTATATGAAACTTGAAGATATTGATAATGCAAAGAAACATATACAAGCGGCTATCGCTACCAACCCGGAAAACCTGAACTACAAAATATTGCAGTCACAGGTAATTGCAAGTACGAAAAAGAACAGAAAATCACTTAAATTAGTAAAAGAAACCAAAAAAATGGATATCGGCTACTATCCTATAAAAAAACAAGTCGATTCAAACGAAGAATTTATAAAATATAAAACCGAAAAACAACCTTGGCTGAAAGATTATCACCTCGGATATTATTATTATCTGAAAGAAGATAACAGCAAAGCCTTGAGAATTTTACAGAGTGCAATCAGTAAAAACAATTCACGCAACGCGGTTTTATATTCCCTGATGAGCCGTATATATATCAAGAACGGCGATTTTGAAAAGGCAAATTCTGTTGCAACAAAAGCATATAACTACAATTTGTCTAACATAAACACTCTGCTCTCACTGGGAGATGTTGCGTATGCAAACAACAAGTACAAACAGGCACTCAAATATTACAAAAAAGCGGCTCAGTCTCGTTCTTCCGTAACTGAGGCAAAACTCAAACTTGCAGACACTTATTCAAAACTGAATAACACAAAAACATCAAACTCCATCTACCAAAAGATAGTAAAATCAGACAATACGGCTTACGAGGCATATTATCATATTGCCCTGAACGATCCTGATGCAGAACTGAGTTATCTGAAAAAATCAGTTGCAATAAATCCTAACTTCAAGGACGGCTGGATTGACTTATCAAGAATAATGATAGAAAACGGCAATTTGGCACAAGCAAAAAAATATTTGGAAAACGCATATTATATTGACGGTAATGATTTCAGATATTATTATTACCAAAGCTTATTGCTTAAAAAGACAGAGGAATTAAACAAAATAAAATAACATGACAACAGAGACATTAAAAAGCAACATTTTAATAGTGGAAGATCACGAACTTACAAGGTTTGGACTAAAAACAACCTTTAGTGATGTTGATTTCATTGAGAATATTTATGAAGCCGATTCGGCAGAACAAGCATACAATGTTGTCAAAAAGAACAAAGTTGATGTAATAATTATGGATTTGGGACTCCCTGAAATCGACGGCATTACTGCTATAAAAGAGATTAAATCTATCCGTCCTGAAACCAAGTTTGTTGTATTAACATCACACAACGATAAGAAGGATGTACTAAACAGTCTTAAAGCGGGTGCTAACGCATACTGCTCAAAAGAGATTAACCTTCAAAGACTGATAGAGGTTGTAAATTCCGTTATTGACGGCGCATCGTGGTTTGATCCGAGTATTGCAAACATTGTACTCGGAGCGGTAACAACTAACCAAGACAACGATATACAACCTGCGGAAAACAGGTATAATTTAACTACAAGAGAAAAACAAATTCTCAAACTCATCACAGAGGGGTTAAGTAATGTGGAAATCGCAAAGAATTTATTTGTGAGTGTAAACACAACAAAGGTTCATGTTGCGAGCATATTACAAAAATTAGAAGTAGACGACAGGCTGCAGGCAGCCATAAAAGCACTAAAGGAACATATCGTATAAAATGGAAGAATTTTCAAAAATACTTATAGTTGATGATAATCCAAAATATTTAAGTGAGGCCTTACCTATGTACGGTTACACCGTTCAGGTTGTAACGAACGGGGTTGATGCAATGAAGGCGCTTGAAACTGATTATGCGAGCATAGATATGGTGCTTCTTGATGTTATGATGCCTCAAATGGACGGCTGGGAAACTTTGAGAGCTATCAGAAATAACGAAAACACAAAATATCTTCCTGTTATAATGATTACGGCAGTAAATGAAGAACACAAGATTGTTTCGGGGTTAAAATACGGAGCAGACGATTATATTGTTAAACCGTTTATTTTACCAAATCTGCTGGCAAGAATGGAAGCTGTTTTAAGACGCTCAAAATGGCAGGAAGAAAAGAATAAAACCGTTAACAGTTTTGAACCTAAGGGTGATATTGAACCATTGACGGAACGTGAACGTGAAGTGCTTAAACTTGTAGCAGAAGGTAAAAGCAATCAGGAAATTGCAGAAAAACTGTTTGTTCGTGATGTTACGGTAAAGACTCACTTAAACACAATCTTTAAAAAACTCAAAGTAAAAAGTAGAACTCAGGCAGTATTGCTTGCAATACAAATGAATATGGTAGGTTAAAATTATGAAATCAAAAGACGAATTATTAGAATTGATACTTAACGACAGTAACGCATTTAATGAGTACATTTGCGACAACGCAGACAACGGCATTGATATGAGCGAAGTTGATTTATCAAATTCGGAAATCAGAGATATAACATTCAAAAACATTGATTTTACATCATCAACATTCTCTGATTCACACTTGTTTAATGTACAGTTTATAGAATGTGATTTAACATCTGCAGACTTTACAAGAAGCACCCTTACGGAATGTGATTTTTCAAATTCTGTCTTAAACGGTACAGATTTCAGTTATGCAACACTCGATTACTGCAATTTTAACGAAGCAGATATGGCAGGCTCTGTATTTGGAGAATCTGACCTTTCTAATTCTGACTTATCAACGAGTTTTAACCTTAATGCCTGCAGATTTGACGAAGGTACGGTATGGCCTGATGATGATATGCTGCCTGACAATTTTGACGGAATGTATTCATCAGATTTATCATCACTCCAAGACGATGAAGACGAGAACCAGGTTTCTGATTACTAGGTAGAGGAAATGCAAAAAGATTACTATAAAATACTTGGTGTTGCCAAAAACGCAACAACTGAAGACATAAAAAAGGCGTACAGACGGCTTGTACACAAATGCCATCCCGATATAGCCGGTAACACTCCTGAAATCATTGAAAAATTTAAGGAGATAACCGAGGCCTACGAAACATTATCAAGCCCCCAAAAAAGAGAGCAGTATGACTCTATTGCAAGGCTTTACGAGTACGCTGAAAAAGGTTCAGGTGAACCTAAAAAAGAGCATAAAAAACCGGATTCAAAGAAACCTGAAAGTGGCTCAACCGCTAATGATGACCCGCCTCCGCCACCAAAACAACGGAGAGAAAACACTTTTTCCAAAATGCGGGAAGAAGCGAAAAACGAGCACGCCAAAAATATCTTTTCAGATTTTGTTAACAGCATGATTAACAGAAATGCAAAGGCAAACAAACAATCTCAGAAAAAATACATTCCGCCTAAAGTTGACGGAAAAGATATAACGACAGAAGTTACACTGTCTATAACAGAAGCCATAAACGGCACTGAAAGAATAGTCAATATTTTACACATGGAAACCTGCGAAAAATGCAGAGGACGCAAGTTCATAAACGGAACTATTTGTCCCGAATGCGGAGGAGCAGGTGAAAAATCCAAATATAAAAAACTAACCGTAAAGATTCCGCCACAGGTAAAACACAACAGCAAAATTCGTGTTGAAGGCGAAGGGAATAAGGGTTATAACGGTGGGAAACGCGGCGATTTATATCTTGTTATCAAAATAGAAAACAATGCAGAAATAAAATATGACGGACTGAATGTTCTGAGAACAATCCCAATTGAACCGTATGAGGCTGTACTGGGCGGTTATATAACATTTGAAATGAACGGAAGTTCTATTCAAATGAAACTTATGCCGAACACTTATAACGGACAGAAATACAGAATATCCGAACAAGGTGCAGAAAAAGACGGCAAAAAAGGTGATTTAATAGTAACTATTAAAATCGATATACCTAAAAATATTTCAAAAGAAGAAAGAGATTTATACGAAAAATTAAAACTGCTTTCAAAAAGAAGCATAAGAGAAACGAGTGAATAGTGAAGGATAGCGAAAACAAAGCAAAGATAAAAGAGATTTTTTCTTCAATACAGGGAGAAGGGCCATTTATCGGTTGTAAACAAATCTTCATCAGATTTTGTGCCTGCAACCTGAATTGCTACTATTGTGATACCGATTTTTATCCGACGGATATCGGAGACAAAACTTCATTTTTTGATTTTACTCCTCACGAACTGACAAAATATTTAGAAGAAAATTATGATATTGATTCCACTCATTCAATCTCGCTTACGGGCGGAGAACCGCTTATATGGGCAGATTTTTTACAGGAATTTTTGCCGTACTTTAATAAACGGCATAACATAAAATACTATCTTGAAACAAACGGAACAATTGCCGATAATATAAAGGTTGTAATGCCTTATACGGATATCATTGCGGCAGATATCAAATTGCCGAGTTGTTCGGGAATAAATAACTCTTTTGAGCTGCATAATAAGTTCTTCAAATCCGTATCAGAAGGAACAGATGTAAATAATCAGACTTTCACTAGAAAGAACGGGAACCTGTTTGCAAAGGTTGTTTTTGATGAAGGTATAACAGACGAAGAAATCAAAGAAACCATAAAACTTGCAAAAAAATATGATTTTGAGATTATACTCCAACCTAAAATGATTGGAAACTCATTATCTGTCAGCACAGATTTTATGATTAATATTTTTGAAAAATTTGTCAGCAAATACAAACCAACCCGACTTATCCCGCAGGTGCATAAGTTTATCAATGTTGAATAATTAAGAGGAATAAAATCAAAAGAAAAACGGGTTAAATATGCACATCCAACCCGCTTAATTTGTTATGTTTGATAACTAAATTTATAAGTATGTTTGATTTTTATTATTTACCGATTGCCCAGCGGAAACCGACTGAAAGCATTACACCGTTTCGTCCGCCGTTTCTGACCATTGCCTGACCATAACCGGTGAAGCGCTCACCCCAGCGTTTCTGTAAACCGATACCGTATTCTACATAAGGTCTGATACCCATATCAGGTATGCCTACATCTGCTGTGTTGAAGCTTGTCTTATCC
>CACWZA010000032.1 GCA_902765215.1 uncultured bacterium
TTACGGAGAGTCAGGTCGGAGAGTTTCTTTCGGTACCATTTCTTTGCGGTCAAAGAAATGGTACATCAAACCCATAATCGTTGCTTTTATATTTACCCCAATTTTAGGGACAACTTTGTTGTCCGAAAAACAATAATTTATCTATGCTATAATGAACTTATGAAACTGATAATCGGATTAGGTAATGTAGGCGGTAAATACACATTCACTAGACATAATGTCGGGTTTATGGTTGTGGATAAAATTGCCCTAGATAACGGACTTGAGTTTAGAGAAAACACTAAACTGAAGTCGTTGCTGACTAAATTTTATAAAGACGGTGAGGAATATATGCTTGTGAAACCAACTACATATATGAACCTGTCGGGCGAGGCAATGCGTGCCGTCATTGATTATTATAAAATTGATCCTAAAGATATGATAATTATATATGATGATTTATCCATTGATTTAGGCAAGTTAAGGTTTAGAGCATCAGGTTCTGATGGCGGGCATAACGGGATAAAATCGATTATTAAGCATCTTGGCTCAAAAGATTTCCTCAGATTAAAAATAGGAATAGGCCCTCAGGCGCCTATACCGTCGGAAGCGTTCGTACTTCAGGATTTTCCAAAGGACAGTCTTGATACATTAAAAGAAGTCCTTACAAAATCTGTTGATGCTGTCTTTTACTGTTTTGATAACGGTATAGAAAAAACTCAAAACAGGTACAATTAAGAAAATGCTTTTATTTTATCATTTTCAATCTAAAATAGAATTATAAAAACAATTAAGGGAGATAAAAAATGTCATTAGCAGAACAATATGAAGAACAGGAACAGTTTGATAAAGCGTATGAAGAATACACAAAAATATTAGACAGCGGAAAAGTGTCAATTGACCTGTTACAAAGACTGGGGCATGTTGCTTCAATATTAGGTAAGAAAAACGAGGCTGAAGAATACTATAAGCAGGTTGTTTCTCTTGACCCTAACAACATTGTTGCTTACGAACAGCTTATGGATATATGTTTTGAGAATGACGATAAATTTACATATTACCTTTCAAGAGCACAAAAACATGTTCTTGAACAACAGTTTGAACACGCAATCAATGATTATAAAAAAGCGCTTGCTCACTGTGATGATGACGATAAAATGGCAAGTACAAGACATATTCTTGCAGGGCTTTATGAGGAATCAGGCAAAATTAATCAGGCAATTGATGAATACTTAAAAATTTCCGATACTGATAAAGCAACATCTGAAACCTATCTGAAACTTGCTAATTTGTATGCAAAAACAGATTTTGCGGAAAGTGCCGTTGAAATTCTTGAACGTGCTAAGAAGGACGGCTTTGAAGGGTTGGACGAAGATTTGGCTAAGTACTATTCAAAGGTTAATAACCCTGAAAAAGCGCTCGAATTGACAACGGACGAACTCTTGAAAGCAAGAAGTTTGATGGAGCTCGGAAGAAATGATGAGGCTATTGAATTATTGGAGTCTGTTCATGAAAAGTACAAAAAAGATTCTAAATATGCGGCATTGATTGCTCAGTATTATTACGAAACAGGCGATTTTGATACGGCTTTAGAGAGAGTAAACGAGTTTGCAAATATAGACCCTAATTCACCTTTGATATATCAAATGAGAGCCTTGATATATGAAAAGAAAGGTGATGAGTTTAATGAACATGTTAACTGGGCAAAATTCAATAATCTCAGAGGGGATGTTGATATTGCTATTAACGAATATATGATGGCTCATCAGATTGATGATAAGAATATTGAAGTTCTGACAACTATTGCTGATATGCTTGATGTATCTGATAAAAACCGTTCTGTTGAATTTTATGAAAAATTGTTGGATATAGATGAAAACAGCAAACATGCACTTCAGAAGCTGTGCGAATTTAGGGACAGAATTGGGGATTATGTTGTTATGGTTGATTTAATCGAAAGATTAAAGAAACTTGACCCGAGACATCCTTATGTTATTGAGAACTACGAAAGAGCAAACAACCTCTTAACTAACCCGCCATCAATTATTGATACAATTTTGGGGTTCTTTAAGAAGGTATAGATAACAGTTTTTATTCCCAGCTTTTCAGCGCCCGTTCGACATCATCGACTGTCGGGAATTTTCGGCATTTCGCTTCAACATCCATGCATACACCGTTTTCGCATGGCTGACAGCTTATCTTGCCGTATAAAGATTTATACTTTTCTTTGTCGTTGTAGTCAATCGGCCCGTATTTTTCGGGGTCTGTGCATGTAAATAAGGTTATAATATGCGGCTTTTTCATTGCCCATGCTATTGCCGCCGCTTCCGTATCACCCGTAATAACAATATCCGCTCTGCGGACTACATCTATAAAACTTTCTACCCTTGTTTCCCCTGCAAGGTTTAAATATGCTTCCCCTCCGATTTCTTTGATGAAGGGTTTATCCATAATGCTTCCGGTAAAGATAAGATTATATTTGTTTTTTATTCTGTCTATAAGTGTTTTCCAGTTTACGGCAGACCAGCGTTTGTTTTCGTTTCTAGCCCCTGCTGCAATTATAACTGTTTTCTTGTCTTTGTCTAAAAGCTCAAAGGTTTTATCGTGCCTGAGTGTATAAGTGTAATCGATATCAGGCATGGGGAAGATAATGTCGTTAAAGTCGAGTTTTAAACTCTTCAGGAAGTTCAGGTTTCTCTCAACTATATTTTGAGTCGGGGGGTGGTATTTTGAATCAACGAGTTCACTTGCGCCTATACCGGAAAAACTTTTTGCATCAGAATAGGTGAGTTTTCTTTTTCCGCTACACATGGCAAAGGTTAAAAGACTTCTAATATCCCGCTGACAGTCTATAACTACATCATAATCGACCATCTTAACTCTGTCTATCTGTTTAAAAAAGGCTTCCCATGTATCAGTGTTAGTCCATTTTCCTGTCCAGCGTTCCATAGACATAAGGAAAACTCTCGATACGGCAGGGTTTTTGTTAATGACGCTGAACCCTTTTTCTGATACAACATAGTCTACTCTGTAGCCGTTGCCTTTCAAAACTCCCGCTAAGGGCAGGGTGTATATCGTATTCGCTATATTTCCCAAAGATATGATAAGAACTTTTTGCATATTCTAACTATATCACATGTGTCGTGTTTATTCTATATTCGTTCCTATTGTAACGAAATGTAACAATACGCTTTAAAACATTAAAGTTTTTATTCACACCTGCCGTAATAAGAAGTATCAGAGAAAATTTATAGGAGATTCTAAAATGGAACTTAACAAACTCAACTTAATTGCAAATTCAGCAGCATCATTAAATAAAGCACAAGGAAAAGAGGAAGCAAAGAAGGAAGAAGAAGTTCAACCGGAAGTAAAGGATAACAAAGCGGCTGAAAAACAATGCTCAGCAGATGCAGTTTTCGCATTTATGGCTGGCAACGCAGTAGATTTCAAAGCAAAAGTTGCTAAAGCAGGTAAAGCAGATGGTCAGGAAGACAGAATCGCAGGCTTTATGGCTGACTTCGAAGAAGCATTCGCAGCAGCAAAAGAACTTGGTTTATCTGACGAGGCAGCATTAAAAGTCCTCGAAAGAATGTAGAGCGAGTATCAATAAAACAAAAAATTTAAGCACCGAAGTGAAGTCGGTGCTTTTTTATTTAAACTTTTTCCCAGTGAATTTTTTTATCCTTCAGATGTTTATTACACTCTTTAAAATGAACAGGTGCGGTAATAGGGAAATCTCCCCCTCTGTTTACCGAAAGAGGTGACGGGTGAGATGTCTGCAACAGCATAATTTGTGTATCGGGGATAATGACCGCATCTCTTGTATGTGCGTATTCCCTGAATTCTTTGTTTTTTATATTGCTAAAAACTATGTTGTGAGCATCGTTCCCCCATAACATCAGAACAATCGGTTTGTTTTTTATTGATAAAATCTTTTGGATAATTATTTTTACAAACGGTTTCCATATTTTCATGTGGAAGTTTTGTTTTCTTGCCTGCAATAAATCGCGTTCTTTTTTATCGAGTGAATCGTTTGTTATTTTTGAGTAGGTTAAGCCTGTGTTCAGAAGCAGTACCCCTTCATTTACCCATGAGGTAAGATTATTTTTAGCGGTTTCAAAAAGGGTTGAGCCGTAGGCTGAATCTATTGCTTTAAAAATGTTTTTCAGTGAATCGGGGGTTGTCGGGTTATCGCTTGAAAATGCAAGCCCGTGTGCATCTTTAGGGTTTGGATAAGGATCTTTCCCGAGTATTAAAACATTCAGGCCGCTGAGCGGAACAGCCTTCAGCGCTCTGAAGATGTTTTCTTTTGCGGGACTGGTGCATTCTTCAATACAGTCAGTAATATTCTTGTCAGAAATGAATTTTGCGGCTTCTTCTTTTGTCAGCCAGCCGTTTTTTACAAGTGTTTCAAATTCTTCTTCGATGCAAAATTCGCTCATAATACCCCTTAAACTAAAAAAGACTCCGTTAAGAGTCTTTAAAACTGGGGCGGAAGGATTCGAACCTCCGAGATGGCTGGACCAAAACCAGCTGCCTTACCACTTGGCGACGCCCCAATATTGAACTGTCACATCCTTAATTCTACATAATCAAAAAATGTTGTCAATATTTTTGACTTATCCCTTACAGGATTTCATTTTATTACTTTGATATTTTATTGAAGGAATTTATTACAACATCAATAATTGGGGTAATGTTTTTTATCGTTGTATCGTTGCATTCCATGATTTTGTTAATTATTTTGCGCTTATCACTGTTTAAGTTCGTATTGTGTAAAATTCCAAAATCCTCTAATGTTAAGTTTAATACATCCATGATTTTGAGTAATACCTCGGCACTTGGAGAGTTTAACCCCCTCTCAACTTTACTTAAATAATTGGCGCTAAGTCCTATTTTTTCCGCAAGAACTTCCTGAGTAATATTTCTATCACTTCTTGCTGTTTTTATTCTTTGCCCGATCATTTTTCTATCAATCATATTTAATCACCAAACACTATTTTATATACTTTATGGTTAATATATAAGTGACTATATGATTAAATTATTATTTAATTGATAATATTTGACTATAAATGATTATCATGTATGATTATATATGAATAATTTTTACAGTAATAAATCATATATAATCATGCAAGAAATACAGATTAAATTAATTGAAGATAATTCAAAATTTGAAAAAGTTGAATTAGTAGAGCCGAATATAAAACATAACCGTTGTGATATTCGCTACGGAAATGATTTTGAACTCATTGAAGTCAGATATGATGGTAAAATCAAATACATTTCTTTTTACTGCACAGGTAGAACGGCATTTTTAGGATTGTATATGGTTGAAATTCCGCAATATGTATTTAATCGGATTATTGAATTTTTAAAAAACAAGCGAAAAATATCCCATATTCATTTTATAAATTCTCTGAATTATATTAAAGGTGCAAAAAAGAAAATGCATTGGCTTTTAGAATTGCCCGATAATTGGGAAGATTATTTTGAACAATTTTCGTCAAAGCACAGGTATAATATCAGATATTACAAAAAGAAACTAGAACAAATCTATAATTGCGAGTGGAAATATTACCCTCAACGAGAAATAAATAAAAAAATGATAGAGACTTTTTTTGATTTAAAAAAAGATCAAAAAAAAGAAAAAGCTTATTCTGATTTGAATAATGCAGAAATCTATTTGGAAAGTGATTTTAATAAAATTACTGATGCTTATGTTTTGTATATAAATAACGAAATCAAATCAATTATTCTATACTCAATTATTGATGGGCAAACGGCATATTGTCATAATATGGCTTATGATACAAAATTTTCAAAATATAATATCGGGAATGAACTTTATTATTACAGTATAAAAGATTTAATTAAAAGAGGAATACGGAAAATATATCTTGGCGGCGGAAACTATAAATATAAAAAGAATTCCAATGCAATTAAATCAGTTACATATAACGGGAATATATTCTTATTAAATTTTTGGCAGAAAATATTTTCTTGTTTTTATGAACCAAAACCTCAAAAAAGAATTACTTTTGTTATTTTGGGAATAAAAATTTCATTCAAACTGTAAAATTTTTTCTCTTGCACATCCTGTTGTTTTAAACTAAAATACATTCATACCCCCTATATTTAGGTGGAACAAACAAAGAAGGGATAGTGTATTATGGCAGTGGAAAGACAAAAAGCAAAAGAACAGGACAAGATAGTACGCCGTTCAAATTTTAATGCGGTAGAAGAAAACTTTACCGATGAACAGGCTTTAATCGAGTCATCAAGATGTCTGAATTGTAAAAATCCAAGGTGTGTAAAAGGGTGTCCCGTAAATATTCAGATACCTCAGTTTATAAGTGAGGTCAAGAATGGAAACATAGATAAGGCAGGTGAAATTATAAGAGAAACCAGCATGCTTCCTTCCGTATGCGGACGAGTATGTCCGCAGGAAAGACAATGTGAAGGGAACTGTGTTCTCGGGATAAAAGGTGAACCTGTCGCAATCGGTGCGTTGGAAAGATATGTTGGCGATAAAACAAACGCAGAAGAAGTTGAAATAAAACCGTCAGGCAAAAAGGTTGCCGTTGTTGGTTCAGGCTGTGCAGGTATTACTGCTGCTGCTGATTTGAGAAAAGCAGGGCACGAAGTTACAGTATTTGAAGCACTTCACAAACTGGGCGGAGTTTTGAGATACGGGATTCCTCCTTTCCGTTTGCCTCGTACGGTGTTAGATAAAGAAATCAACAACCTTAAAAAGATGGGGGTTGAGTTTAAAAAGAATGTTATTGTCGGGAAATCCATAACCCTTAAACAACTGCAGGAGGACGGATACGATGCAATATTTATCTGTTCCGGTGCGGGTTTACCTAAGATGATGAATATTAAGGGTGAAAATTTGAACGGGGTATTTTCCGCTAACGAGTTTTTGACAAGAGTTAACCTTATGCAGGCTAATGATGAAGCTACTGCAACCCCGTTGAAGGTGGGCAAAAAAGTTGCCGTAATCGGGGGCGGTAATGTTGCTATGGATGCAGCAAGAACTGCTGTTCGTGTAGGGTTTGAGGAAGTCTACATTGTATACAGAAGAACTGAAAAAGAGCTTCCTGCAAGGTTAGAGGAAATCAGACACGCAAAAGAAGAAGGCGTTATTTTCAAATTTTTGCATGCACCTTCTGAAATTCTTGAAAACGAAGGTTATGTTGCAGGGATGAAGTTTGAAATCTGTGAATTGGGAGAACCGGACGATTCAGGACGCCGTAAACCTGTCGGAACGGGTGAATATGTTACTCTTGATGTCGATACGGTCATTGTTGCGTTGGGTACAGGCCCTAACCCTATTATTCAGTCTTCTGCAAAAGATGACGGAATAGATTTTGATATGGACAGAAGAGGGTATTTTGTTGTTGATGAAGAAACCCGTCAGACTTCTGTTCCGAAGATATTTGCAGGCGGTGATGTCGCCCCTGTCGGAACATCAAATGCAATCAATGCTATGGGGGCAGGGAAAAAGGCTGCAAAAGCAATAAACGAATATTTAGCAAAATAAAAACGGAAAATTGGAATGAAAAATTTATTTAAAAATTTTTTAATTTTGTCTATTATAAATTTATTATTTATTATGCCTTGTTTTGCACTTGATTTAGAGTCTACTGTGACGGATAAATCAAGACAAAACTACGGCTCAGGCAATTCTGTTCCGCAGGCAACAAAAACAGAAACTCCTGTGCAGGTTCAGACTCCTGCTGTTGTAAAGGAAACCGTAAAGCAGGAAACAAAGACTGTTAAGCTTAAACAGGATTTGCCGAATGTGCCGAGTTTGCCATCAAAGGCGACGAGTTCTACTGTTGCTCCGTTAAATACCGTGTATAGCGGCAAGATGCCTGATTCAAACGCGTTTATTCCGTGTACTGATATAAAGGTTGATAAATTGACTATTGACGAATCTGTCGTAAAGTCAAAGACGGCATCAAGATCTGCAAAGTCTGCAAAAACAAAGACTGCATCAGGATCGAAAATTGCTAAGTACAGAACAGCCAAACTCTCTAAGGGAACTCAAATCAGAGCTATCAATAAGACTGCTATAACGGACAGACTTACAGAGGGGCAAAGTGTAATTTTCCTCTCAACTCAGGAATTACAGACATCATATTTTAAAATACCTAAAAATACTATTTTTACGGCAAGAGTTGTTGACTCTCACGGCCCTCAAATTACCTGTAACGGTGGTCTTGTCGGGTTGAGAATTGTATCAGCAAATGTAAACGGTTACACCCAGCAGCTCAATGCAGGGGTAATAAAAAAGAATACCGAAAATGTTCATTTCAGCAACTTAAAAGGAAGCCATACATACTGTAAAACCGTATGTAAAAAGGCTAAATGGGGTCAGAACATGTATTCAAAATGGGCAAAGACTTCCCACAACCTTGCAAACAAGGGTGCGTGCGTTATCATTGCACCGTTCCCGTACCTTGGCGGATGTGTGCTTGCAGCGGCAAGCACGGTGTCATCCCCTGTTACTGCCCTTTTGGGCAAAGGCGGACGACTTTCTGTTCCTGCAAAAACCGTTTTTACAATCAAATTATATGATGATGCGCACCTGAGATACTAGCTCATATAAGTCATATATTGAAGTGCAAGCACCATAGCAACAAAAATTGTTGCAATTATTACATTTGATACGAATTGACTGAAGTCAAACTCCACAAATCTAAGTGTTAAAATGTTTTTTAATTCTTTCATTAAACATACCCTCTTTTTACTGTTTTCTTGAAAAAGGGCGATAAAATTCACTACCGCCCCCGTGAACTTGTTTTCTCTCCTTTCGCTTGTCTAATAGCCGTAATTACATATCAATCATGAATGTAGGAACACTGCTCATAACCGAATCATCTGCGTCCTGTAAAAGCTCAACTGTTGTTTGCTGCTGCTTTTCAAGACTTTCGATTTGTGCTGCTACATTACCGTTGAAGACATTTTCGTTATCTTTAAAGAAATTGATTATTGGCCTTATCGGAGCCATAGCCATTTCTTTTATAATTTCCTTAATAAGAACCTGTGTTCTTACACCAACCAATGGCTGTTGCGGAACACGGACATTCAGGCCAAAAGGTCTTGGGGCACGCTTCCAACCGTGTGAATACTCGGTATTGTTATTGCCCGTGTTAACCTTAGGGGCGTTGTTTACATTGCCGCCCAGGTTGTATGCATTATATTGTGATGCTGAATCACCTGAATTTAAATTGTTAATATCTGCCATACTTTACCCTAATTACATTATGTAATTACGGCATCCCTCCACTAAATCTTTAATAATATTGGGGCTATTTTCTTGTTTTTGTTACATTAATTAACAAAGGTGGGGAATGAAAAATGTGGTAAAAATTCTATTTTAGTTCTTTTCTCCATTGAAAATAGAAATAAATCCCCAAAATAAGGTAAACGCTCCACATTAAAAGGGTAGAATAAACTTTTTGCCCTGACTGAAGGACACTAAACCACATTATTATTGCAAGTGCATTAACTAATGTCCATATTATCCACTGTTCAATACATCTTCTGACAGTAAGATACATCCCCGTGATTGAAAGTATAGTTGTCATTGAATCTGTTATCGGGTGTGTATCATTTGCATTATGTAGTATTATATAACCGATAAAACATCCGAGAAACGATATGAGGGTAAGGATAAATCTTTCTTTATTTGTCAGTTGTGTTTTATAGATTTCGTTTGTTTCTTTTTTCAGGTTTTTCTTCCATTTAAAAATTCCGAGTATTTGCATCGGGATGTAGTATCCGACATATAAAAGAAGGTTCCCCCAGAGTGCATTTGAAAAGGCAAGATAACCGTAAAAAGATGAGCCCGTCAGTCCGAAAAGATAACAGGATATTTTGCCTTTCCCTGCTATTACGGTATACAAAATTCCGCATACGGCAGATGTTATGGCAACGGCACTGTCTTTTAAGACTACTGCGTTATAAATAATAATTGCCAAAACAATAAATATTCCCGCAAGCTCTTCTTTCTTCCAGCCGCTCAGTTCTTTTTTTATGAATGTGTTAATTTGTTGCAGTTTCATTATATTTTTAACAGTGTTTTGTTTACTTATCTACCCCTTTATGTTATCTAATAAAAACAGATGAAAGTAAATTTTTCGGGATACAATATTTATAAAAGTAAACAACTAAAGCGGGGGTTGGAGTTCGTTTCAGACTATGGAGCACTGTTTAGTGCGGGTGTGTCTGCTACTCTTGCTACGGTTGCCCGTCCGATTGCGATTTATTCAACCCCGAAAACCGATAAAGAGAACAAAAAACTTGCCTGTGCAAAGTCAATTGCTTCTTCTGTCGTCGGGTTCGGACTTATGCTTGGGGCATCTCTTCCCGTATCCCGAAGCATAAAAAAAATAAACAAAACTCCTGAAAAATACTTAAAAGAATCAACAATAAAAGGGTTAAAGGAAAATGGTAAATCTCTTACTGCCTCTGACGGATACCGTTTTGCAACCCAGTTGTTTAAACTCGGAATTGGTGCGGTTGCCGCTATTCCTAAATCGCTTATAACCTGTGCTCTTATCCCGCCGATTATGTATATGATGTTTGGTAAAAAGAGCAAGAGTAAATCCGATTTGGCAGGTGAAAATAAGGTCGTAAAAACAAAACCCATTCCTGTTAAATCTCTGAACTTTACGGGTAAACCGTCAAAAGAAGCTCTGACAAAAGGGATTGCCGAAATAATTGATAACCCTAAGGTGCAGCAATTTGCAAACAAGCACAAAAATTCAAACTACCCTATGCATATCGCTGCCATAACCGATTCTGCCGCAACGGGGGCATTTGCACTTCAGACACATAACAGTAAAAAAATAGACGAGGCAAGAAAAAGACCGCTTATTAATAATGCAATTATTTCAACGGGGTTGAGTATTTTATCAACCTACGCAGTAGATAAGGCGCTGGATAAACCTGCAAACAGGTTTATAGAAAAGTTTAAGGAAGCAAACAAGGGCGCTCCGAAGTTAGACAAGTATGTTGAGGGGATAAAAATAGCGAAACCGACACTTCTGATGGGCGGGATTTATTACTGTGTAATACCGCTTATATCAACATTTTTTGCAGAACGGGTTAACAAGAAGTAATTATTGTTTGTTGTTGAAATCTCTCAGGCCGAGAACCCAGTTTTCTGTTTGCTGCATAGACTTGTCAGCGATTTTAGTCGGGATACCTGCGTGGTGAATATTAGGAATGAGTGATGATGCATAGTATTCAACCGGTGCAGGGTTATCATCATCAGTATCGTTGCAGATGAAGATTAAGTTGCCGTGTTCATCTGTTCTTGAACCAACGATTGTGATTTCGTGACCGCCGTTTATCTTTCTTGATTCATCAGTCATTGTGTAACCTATAATAATGTGATGACCTTGGTTAAGAGTTTCGAGCAGTTGATTTTTTACTGTTTCGTAGTCTGTTTCGTAACCTACAACTCTCTGGTCGTCATCAACTTTTTGATAGGTAACTGATGTGATGCTCTTATCTTCTACAACAGATTCCATAAATGTTTTTTCGAAGTCGATAAGTCCTCTGTCTTCGTTAGAGAATTTACCGCCTCGTTTGTCGTTAAGTGTATTATATGATTGTTGAGAACCTACATTCATGAAAGTTGATTGCATAAGAACATCGATAGGTGAGCGTTCTAATTTGTCTTGGTGTCTTTCCTGAATTTGTTCTCTGATGATTGCGTTTTTATCAGGTGCGAGGGTTATTTTAGCAGTTTTGAAATCTTTTGCTTCATAAGGGATTTCAAATGCATTCAATAACCAGATAGCATCTAAAGTCTTTTCTGAAAGGCTGTCAAGTTTGATGTTTTTATCTACAGCCATTTTAGGTGAAGTTAAACCTTCTGCAAATCTTGCAAATTCTGCAGGTTTATTTGATGCAAGATTAAATTCTTCGCTTGCTGCAACACAGCAGCCTGAGAACATGTCTTCAAGTTCGTAGTCAGCAAGTTTTCTTTCGATAAGGTTTTTTGTATTGTTTGTAATCTTGCCTATTACCTCAGGTTTGTATTCTTCAGGGATATCTCCAAATCTTTGTGTAATAGTGAACGGATCTGCGATTGTTTTAAGGGTATGTTTTAATAAAACATCAGCATCCATTCCCTGTGCTCTTGGAGTAGAAACCATCTTGTAGAGGTTTTCCAATGTTGTTGATTTGTCATTGGAATCATTTTTTAAGAGAGTTCCGTTTTTAAGAACAACATTTAAGAGTTTCTTTCCTTCTTTATCTAAATGTTTTGTTAAGGTTTTGTATTCTTCTTTCTCTTCTTTTGTAGATAAAGATGTTCTGAAACCAACATCAGGAGTGCTGCCTCTGAAACTTGGTGCAGATGCGTAGTGTGTATTGTAATTAGAAACAGTTTTATCTGCCTGTCCCTTTTGGGTTACAGGTGATACATTGTAATTTGGTATAACACTGTTAGAATACACACTTAACATATTTATATAAAAACACCTAATATGAAAAAATTGCCTTTTGTGAACAATTTTGTTACTCTTTATTAAGGATGGGGGGATATACATTACGGTGATAACAGGAAAGTCAAAAACGGAAAATTCCATTAAATATAAAAAACTGACTTCTCAGCAAATAATAATATCCATAGACAGATTAACTCGTTTCAAACCTACAGAGGAAAAGTATCTGCGGGTTTTTAGAGATATTATTTTATCTAACCTGATTGAGCCGAAATTCAAAAAGTCCGATTTAGAGAATATGGAATATTCCCAAATCAGAGATTATGCGGTTGAAATATTCAACGGTTCGTTAGATGAGGAAACTGCGGATTATTCAATCAACGAAAAGCTGAAAGAATATGAGAACGCAACATTTGTGAATAATGATAGTGTTCAGGTGCTTTTGGATAATAAACTGAACTATGCCGCTTCCCTGAAATATATAGGCGGTGATACTGATGTAAAAAATCTGATATGGCTTAAAAATCTCGGGAAATCTGATATTAAGAAATTAAGAGAAAAGGAAAAATTTTTATTCCCTTTAGAAAAAGTTGTTATTGCAGAAGGTATAACGGAAGAAATTCTGCTCCCTGTTTTTGCACAAATCTGTGGTTATGATTTTGATTCTAACGGGGTAAAGGTTATTGCGGCAGGCGGTAAAAATCAGGTTGTAAAACTTTATTATAAACTTTGTGAGGAGTTAAAACTCCCTATTTTTATTTTGCTTGATAAAGATGCGGAAAGTAACGGATACTCAATAAATACAAAATTGAGAAAACAGGACGAAGTGTATCTTTTGGAAAGTGGTGAATTTGAAGATTTACTTCCGGAAAAACTGATTATAAAAACCGTAAACAGCGAGTTTAAAAACTTCGTGTCTATTGGGCCTGCTGATTTGGATACAGGCATGTCTACCGTTAAGACCCTTGAGGAATTGTTTAAGGATAAATGTCTGCATGAGTTCAAAAAAGCAGAGTTTGCTCAAAAGGTTAAACAACAAATTAAATCAGTTAATGATACTTCATCTGAGCTGGTAAATATAATTGATGAAATAAAAAACTTGAAAACTCTTAATATATTGTAGAAATAAGCGGGAATTTGTACTAGAATAATATAAGCAACTATCAAATACGAAGGGGAGTAATAATGAATAAAAAGTGGAAGATTGCAGGTATTACGGCAGCTGTAATAACGGGTGTTTTATATTTGGCATTTTTGTTTATCTTGCCGAATGTAATTGATGTAAATCAATATGTTCCGATGTTACAGGATATTGTAAAAGAACAGGCTAACCTGAATCTTGAAATAAAAAATCCGAAAGTTATTACTACTCCTATTTTAGAGGCGGGGATAAAAACCGATGGTATAAAGATTACTCTCGCAGACGGTTCTCCAGTTTTAGATGCTGACGGTATTAAGGCAAAGGTGTTTCTTCCTTCTGCACTTGTTCTCAGTCTGAAGGTGTCCTGCCTAGAGCTTCATAATCCTAAAATAACGCTCGATACTAATGAACAGGCAACTCAATATAAACTTGTTCAGGAAATTGAGAATATGCTGGACAGAATGAATACTCAAAAAAATGCACAGCCTGAGGAGGAGGAAGGTTGGTTTAACCCTGAATGGATAAGAATAAAAGTTCCGAATGCGGTTATATCAAACTATAAGATTGTAGTAAACGATCTGAAGGCAAAACACAGTCTTACTTTGAGAGGGGATGAACTCAGACTTGCATATATAAACGGTAAGAAGGCAAAATTAAAAACTTATGCTTATTTAATGAGTGATAATAAAGAAAATATTACGGCTAATCTGAAGATAAATACTTTCCTCCCTGCCACTAAAAAAGAGGAGTTAGATCCTGATGATGATAAAGCGCAGAAGATTGAAATCCCGTTTGTTAATATAGTCAAAATTTATCAGCATTATGATTTGATGGCTCATATCAATTCAAAAATAAAGATAAGACAAAAACGAGATAAGACAATAACCGCGAACGGTTCGTTTGATGTTGATAACTTTACTTTAAGGCTTGCTGATTATCAGCTGCCAAAATGTTATTTCCACTCAAAAATGCATGGTACAACCGCTGATGTTGATACAAGTTTTTATGTAACCCCTGATGAAAAAGCATCAATTCTCGGTAAAATTGATTACAATAAACCGGCAATAGATTTAGCCGTAAATAGCGATAAAATACATTTTAATAATTTAATTCTGTTTTCTAAAGCAATTCTGGACAGTTTCGGGGTAAGAAACGACTTTGCTTATTTGAAGGGGCAGGGTTATATTGAAGCAAATGCGAAGATAAAAACCAACTTTAAAAAGTTGAAATCTGACGGGAAAATTATCGTAAGAGATGGTGCTTTAATAAATAACAAAATCGGTTTGTTGATTACTGATACAAATTCTGATTTGATTTTTGATAACAACATTCTGAAAATAAACAATACCCGTGCGTTAATTGGCGGAAAGCAGTTTACCCTGAACGGTACAATAGATAATAAGACAAAGGCGGATATTACGGCAAAAACACAAAATATGCCGATAGTCGGGTTATATAATGCTTTTGCGCCGTCTGATTTAAAGAAAAGTATCAAAATGAATTCAGGTAGTATTTCGCTTGATGCAAAAATCAACGGTAAACTTCATAAATCATTGTCTTCAATAAAATTTAGTTTGGCTAATTTGGGAATTTCTACTCATGATAATTCGGTGAATATCAATAACGGTAGTTTAAATTTGGCGGTTATGTATGATTTAAAAGAAAATATAATGAAGGGTAATATTAAAAACAAAGACTTTTCTTTGTTGTTACCTCAAACGAAGTCTGTTATAAAAGATGGTTTGCTTGATGTTGAGTTTAATAACGACATCATTAAACTTCTTCCGACAAATATTTTAATCAATAACGGTTCATCCGTAAAAATATCGGGCAGTGTTGCTGATTATCAGAAAACCCCTGTGCTTGATGTCAAAGGCGGCGGTTCGCTCGTTGCCTCTGATTTAAGAAAATTCGGCGGGGATGCAGCAGTTCCTTATGTTGATGCAAAGGGTAAATTACCGTTAAAGTTCACTTTGACAGGAAATGATAAGAAACAATTTTTTGTAGCGCAGGTGCTTTCAACTGCGGGTAATTATATTACCCCTGTTCACTTCAAAAAATTGGTTGGCAAACCTTGTATCACCCAGTTAAAGGTTAATTACAAGGGTGACAGACTGAATGTTAAGGATACGGGTATATTTATCGCTCACAGTCCGTTTACGGACGATTTCAGCGCGAATATGCACGGGGCTGAGCCTGTTATCAAAATGCACGGTACTCTTGCAAAATTAGATACAATAGAGCCAAGAATAAATATGTTTAAATTTGATATTCCAAACACTTTAGACGGAACGATATATGCGCTAAGGCGTTCAAGATTTAGTCTTGGCGGTGATGTTTTGACTATTGGCAGACTGGAAAAACCATTCACTCACGGGGTTATAAAAGCAGATAATGTAAATATCCCAACTCTGCTTACAAAAATTGGCAGTGCAGGGGTAAGATTTGCCGGTTATTCAATGAAATTGTTTGCTGATGGCGTTGATTTGAACGGGTCTGATTTGAAAGCTGAGGTTCAGTCTGATTTTGAGTTTGCTCCTGTTACAAGATTACACAAGTTAGATTTGGTATCAAATAATTTTGATTTGGATAAGGTTATGAAGGTGTCTGAGGCGGCTGCTAAGAATTTGCCTGCGGCGCCTGCTAACGCATCATCAAAATCGACTAAGGAAGAAATTATTCCGCTTGAAGTGACAGGTAGATTTTTATTTAGACACATAAAAACAGGAAATATTAATCTTACAAATACGAGAGGCAGAATTGCCTTAGCAAGAAATGTCCTTATGATAAGACCTATGATGACAAACTGTTTTAAGGGTGTTGTCCGAGGAAGAATTGACACGAATATTGTAACAGGTGCGATAGCTATGGATCTCAAGGGGCATAATCTTGATGTTGAACAGGCACTTGCTGATGCCGCAAATACAAAAGATGCTATTTCAGGGACTGCTTCATTTGATATGAAAGCAGGTTTGAAGGGCTCTACTTACGAAGAACAGATGAAGTCATTAAAGGGGAATGTTCATTTCAATATTTTAAACGGGGGCTACGGGCCTATCGGTAAGATTGAGAACCTTATACTTGCCGAAAATATCAGAAATTCCCAGTTTTTCCAGACGGCTCTGGGCGGTATTATAAATAATATTACAACTATTGATTCCGCACATTTTTCCGAGCTTAGGGGGTTAATAAAATTCAAAGACGGAAAAGCTATTCTGACTCCGATAACCTCTCAGGGTAATGTGATGTGCCTGCATATTGCGGGGGAATACGATTTACTGAAGAATGAAGCAGATATGAAAGTCCGCGGAAGAATGGGCTCATTCTTATCAGAAATGTTAGGGCCTATTGCAATGCTTAACCCTGTTAATTTGGTTAAGGCTACTCCGGGAATAAATGTTGTTATGGCAAAAGCGTTTTCATTATTCACTGTTTCAATTACACCTGAAGAAATGAAAGCTATTCCTAATTTTGCAAAGACCTCTACTTCTGATATGGCAGCTACAAAATTCCAGATTATTTTGCAGGGTGATGCAGCAAAACCGCTTTCTATGATTAAGTCCTTCAAGTGGCTGGCAACTCAGGCAGAGATAGATAAGGCAAAAGATTTTACTGATAATATGCCTGAGGAATATTTACTTGCCGATCCTACTACACCTGAGGCACAGGCAGCTGCGGCAGCAAAGGCAAAAGAAGATGCAAAACTTATAAACAGAGTTAAAAGAAAGTTTGGTAAGTATTAAATGTTAGTTGAACATATCAGAGATGGTTTAATAGAGGAAGAACACGACGGTTTTGTTCTGACCACAAAGTTGGGTAACCCAACAGATTACCCCTATTATCTGCGTTCGTGTGCAAAACCTTTGCAGGCATCTTTAATGATAGATTACGGACTGGATAAAAAATATGAATTGACTTCTGAAGAGATTGCACTCTGTTGTGCATCTCACGCGGGGGAAAAATGTCATACCGATATTGCAAAACGCTTGCTGGATAAGTTTGGCTTAAAATATGAGTGGTTAAAGTGCGGGTTTCATCCGCCTTTGTATGATAAAACCGTTACCCCCGTTACTTATTTCCATAATAATTGTGTAGGGAAACATATACTTTTTCTTGCACTCTGTAAAGAAAACGGATGGGATACGGAAACTTATGACAGTATTGATAACCCGCTTCAGCAAAAGGTTAAAGATAAAATTTCAGCTTTGTGTGAAATAAAACAAGATAACAATATTTATCCTTACAATATTACAAAGGACGGGTGTGGAGTGCCTATTTTATCAATGCCTTTAAAAAATATGCTTACAGGGTTTATGAATCTTTTTTGTGATGAAAAATATGAAAAGATAAAAAACGCATATTTGGAAAACCCGTATATTATAGGTGGTAAAAACAGACTTGATACGGAAATTATCCAAAATTCTGATGGGCTTGTTGCAAAGGTCGGTGCGGGCGGACTTTGTATTGTTGTGAATATAAAAGAACAAGACGGACTGATTGTTAAAATTAACGACTGTAATATGGATACAAGACGCATTGTCGTTTTTGAGGCTTTGAACAGACTCGGGTGGTCTGATTATAAATGTGACAAGTCGATTAAAACTCTGCATCATGAAACAGTCGGGAATATAAAAGTTAATCTTCCGTTTTAGGTTGGAAGTTTTGTGTTTATAGTATAATGTGCTTATGGAAAAAAGAATTTTAGCAGTAAATTTTGGCGGTTTGGGAGATGAAATATTGTTCCTGCCGACACTGATATCTTTAAAAAAAGAGTTTCCCGAGTCTAAAATCACACTTGCTTTGGAATCAAGAAGTAAGGGCATATCTCAGTTAACTGATGTTGTTGACGATATGATTTTTGTCGATATAAAAACGGGGAATAAGTATAAAGAGCTGTTAAAACTTATCCAAAAAGGGTTTACGGGTAAGTACGACATAATGGTTTCGTCGGGTGCAAGTCCTTTTATCTCTGTTATTGAGTTTTTGACAGGTATCCCAAAACGATACGGTTATGATACGGGACTTTTGAGCAGAATATTACTCACAAAAGCAGTTCCTTTGAACAAGAATCAATATGCCGCACAGATGTATCACGATTTGATTACCCCATTGACTGAGCATAAAACGGAACTTCCGCAAATCGTAGCAGATACAGTTGAAAAGCAGGCTAACACCGTTTTAATTCATCCGGGGGTAAGTCTTATGAGTAAGCGTAAGGGGTGCATTAAATCAATAAACTCAAAAGAGTGGGCTGATTTGATTGACAGACTGGCAGCTTACGGAAAACGAGTTATTCTTGCGGGCGGACCTGACGATGAAGAATGTATAAAAGAGATTGAGCAGTATTCAAAAACTCACGCTTATGAGAATTATTACGGAAAAACAAAAAATCTAAAAGATTTGGCTAATCTTATAGCATCATCAGAAAAATTTGTATGTTCTGATTCTGCACCTTTACATATAGCAGTTGCTTTAGGGGTTAGGACTTATCCGTTTTTCGGGCCGACTGATGATAAAAAGTTAGTGCCTGAGGCTGATTTTGTAAAACCGTTAAAGGCTAAGGATGAGTGTCCGATTAAGCCTTGTCTGTGGGAACACAGACAACAGTCCTGCAGAGAGCTTGCTTGTCTTAATTATGATTTTGGCGAATTGGCACGACTGATTTGTGAGGACTGATTTTATATTCCCCAGCGGTAGTCCGGAGTGGTTGTATCTGTTTTAAACTCTGCATTTTTTGTTGAAATATGGAACGGAATAAAGGCTTCTATTTCTTCTCTTTGTGTTTCATAAGAATATTTTTTGTCACCTATAATGAGAACATCTTTGTCTATACTTCTTCTCGGTGAAAAATCGCCCTTTTGTTTTATAACGGACAATTTCGGCACTTCCGCTTTTGTGACAATAACAGGAGTTTTCGGGTTATTGCTTCCGTTTTTGCCGACAGATGCCGCAACATCATATATTTTGCTTACGGACATAAATTCTGTGTTCTTTTTACCTCTTATAATGTCTTCAATTCTTGCAAAAATACTTAAAGCAGGTGCTCCCGCAGCGGATAAATAATAGTTCAGACTGTCAAAAATATTTTTCTTTTCTGTTGATATTTTAGGGCGGATGCCGTCTTTTTGAAGTGTTTCCGTTAACCCTTCCGCGTTTTCACCGTTTAGCCCTCTGTAGATTGTTTCGGTGCCAAGGTAGTCAGAAAAACTTTTCCTTAACTGAAACGGAGTTACTTTTGTTGTGTCAATTTTAGATGTGGTAACAAATTCTGCGAGTTCGTCTATATGTGAGGTTACCTCAGGATCAGCGAGCAGAACTCTGTGCTTTTTGTCTATATTGTTTGATTTTAATATTTCATCGTATTTAGGCAGTTTCCTGCGGTAGAGTTTGTCTAAAAGTGTGTTGAGCTTCTTTGAATCTTTGCTCAGGTATTTGTAAAACAATGGATTATCAAAAGGCGATATCTGTTTTTCAAAATAGTCGCTGCAAAGAGTTTCTCTGACACTCTTCATATTCATGCGAACAGCCGTAAAATTGACATTTTTACGGTAATTTGAGGTAATTGGGGTATTTTGATTGATAATTATCATACTTATATAAAACCCGTAAAAATTGAATTTGCCTAGATATATTTTAATAGTTGAGAAAATACATCATACTTTTTATAAATTTCTTTTCTTGCGGTTTCGTTCAAAATTATATCTTCCGCTATTGCCTGCGGAGGTGCAAATGATGTTCCTGATATAGAATAACGAACATTGTGGGTTTTTTTAGGTGATATGACATGATTTTCGCCTTTTGTTTTCATATCAAAGAACTGTCGCATTGATACATCTGAATGTGTTACCCCATCCGTAGTTTTAAAATTTTTAAGAATATCTTTTCCGTAAATATCTGCAAGTTTATCAATCTCATAAATTTTATTACGCTGTGCAACCGGTATTGAAAATGGTATCAAATACTGAATGCCGTTAAAATCTGATTTTACTTTTTGTTCATTAACTGTATTTCTCAACAATTCATAATCTTTTTTTGTTGCGATTTTTTTCTTTAATTCGTGTTTTGAAAGTTTAGCCAAATCAAGAGATACTCTATATTTTGAGGAATTAGAATTTGTAAAAACAAACGGCAATTCCATATAATTCTCTACAAGTGAATTATCCGTAAAGTATGGGACAGGGGATTTTGCTTGTTTGTCCAAAGCACCTATTGTATGAGTGTTTCTTGATAATGACAAAAGATTGAATATATTATGTCCGTTCCCGCTCGATATATAAACCTCTGTTCCGCTGTCAGCAATAGTTTCAATCTCATCTATTATGTTTTTTACACCTTTTGGCATATTTTCCTTCAATTGTGTGACAATTTCAGGGTAATGAAGTTCGTCAGGATTAAAACTTTTTCCTCCTGCCTTATATTCATGAGGAAAACATAATGATAAATTCAGATAATCAAACTTTTCTTCTTTCACTCTTTTGAGTTGTTTAAGGACTGATTTATGGTCAAATTTAAACTGTCCGTTTATCTTTTTTGCTTTAACCTCGTACTGAGTAACTTCCGTATGCGGAGCAGAATTTGTAATAATCTCTTTTACGAGTTCTCCGTGCGGTTTATCAGGTTTTGATTTGCTATTAAAGAATAAACCGTTTTTCTTAAAGACATCAATAATTCCAATTCTGTATGTTTTTTCATCAGATAACAAACGGGAAAAATCTTTTATATAATTATCGGAATGAATTACGGAATGTGGGATATTATTTTTATCCATAAATTCACTGACATTATTTAAAAAAGTAGTCTTGCCTGATGCCGGCATGCCCTGAATTACAACAACGGCAGGTCTGTTTCCGTTTATCAGGTCGTGGACTTTCTTTTTACATCCCGATTTAATATCAGTAATAATTGGTTGAGAGTTAACTTTCATACTTATTTAATGTCTGTAAATATTTTTTTTGCCGAGAGCAAAAATATTTTTTACGCTTGTTATAAAAAATATGTTAATTAACAAGGAACCACACTACACAAATTTTGAAGCAAAAGGGGTAATGGTCGGCAGGTTTGACCCGTTTACAGTCAGTCATAAACATATGGCAGAAGTTGGGGCAAAACTGTTTGACGAAGTCATTATTTTACCTGCAAAACCTGTTATGGGTGCACCCAAAAAAGAATTTCTGCCGTTTGATGTAAGGGTTGATTTGATAAGAAAATCCGTTAAAGAATACCCTAATGTAAAAGTTGATTACTTTGACGGCTATACCGGAGATTATGCAAAAGAGCATAATATAGACTTTATTCTTCGTGGGGCAAGAGATGGTGATGAGTTTGTATTTGAACAAAATTTAGCAGGGTTTAATAAAGGAATCAATAAAAATCTTACTACAATTATTCTGCCTGACGATGCGGAAGCAGAAAAAATTTCGGCTACTCTAGTAAGAGATAACATAATGAAAGATAAAGATTTCTCAAATCTTGTCCCATCACCTGTGAAAGAATTTATTCAGGAACATCTGTCAGAACTAAAACAACGGCTGTTAGGAGAGAAAAATGGATAGAATCTTGAATAATAATATTAATTTTGGGGCAAACCTGCTTATAACGGGCAGAGAAGAACTGCTAAAGAAAAATCAAATACAAAAATTGAGTCAGCAAGTTCAAAGTATCGGACGGAAAGACGATATTGTCAGCGTAAATATTGCATCAGATATTATTGACTGGGCTGAAGTTAATAAAAATAACCGACCTAAAAAGTTTTTATCAGGTTATAAAATGTTTGTGGAAACAACAATGGACGGGTTTGAAAAACAAGATTTATCCACAGCCGACACCCAGCAAAGATTTTGGGAAGGAAACTATAAGCCGTTTAATGTTTTGTCTGACTGGATATTGGCAGTAAAAAACGGCGAAAAATTTGACAGGAAAAAGATAAATATTTCACCTGAGATATACAATTCAGAAAATAAAAACTGGTATAATTGGGCAAGTATTGAAACTCCTGATATAATTCCAAACACAATTACTAAGAAAAAAGGATTTTTAAACTCTCCTGCGTATAAAGCGATAGTTGAGAAAAAAGATACGAGTCTAGCCGCTGTTTTTAATGATAATTTGGCTAATAACTCTCACAGGATAGATATAGAAACCTTAAAACAAAATATATCTGATTTAAAACAGGGAATAGATATAAAAGCACCTACAATTGACTTTGCGAAAGGAATTGTTTACCCTGAATCAGAAGAAATTAACAGTACAAAATATATATTTATAGACGGACTGCAAACTCAGTTCCCGCAGATTGAGGAATTAGCAGATTTAATTATCAGAATGAAAGTCCCTGAAGATATTAGGGAAGAACGGTTTATTAATCGTGCCACGCAGTTTGGAATATCATCAGAGCAATCTGCTAAAGATTTAAAAGCATCAAACGAATATATGGACAAATTAATACCATTTAACCCAAATTCTGCTGATGTAGAGATAAATGGAAAGTATGATAAAGACAATCTTTTTGCATTACTCAAAAATTTATTTATAAACGAATAGTAATTAGCAAATTATTTTCTTTACGAGTATTATATGATTACCGAGGTTAATCTAAGAGAAATATTTTTTTTAGATTTGGTATCAAAAAAGAAACACAATAAAGGTGTTTCCTATACGAATAAGTTTTTAATTTGTTGGTACTATAGTAAGTCAAAATCCGTAACAAACGAAATCGCTTGTTACGGTTTATTTGTAAAAGTTTATATTATTTATTTTGAGTTGATTGTGACATATGCTTTTGCTAACAGGCCTTTGTGTCTGTTTTTGAACTCAATAGATTTTACTGATTCTGTTTTCTTTTCATCATACTCAAAACCATCCGGCTGATAGTTAATTAAATAACGCATAAATTCCTTGCTGAACATAAATTACATAACTCCTATACAACACTACATTTATATAAAGTATTTTTGTGAAAATTAATTGCTAGGGGTAAATATAAAATTAATCCTCACCCGTATTTGTAAGAAATCAAAGATTTCTACAACTTACCTCTTCACAAATGATACTTAATCATTTGTGTCGGCAGAGTCTCCCCCTTTACATAGGGGGAGGGTAGGGGAGGGGGTAATCCGACCTTTTCGGAGTAATCCGCA
>CACWZA010000033.1 GCA_902765215.1 uncultured bacterium
CGTTAAACGGCATCGGCAAAAGCGTGGTTTTGCCTTTATGCCTCTGCTCGTAATCCGCTTTCGGTACCATTTTTATATTTACCCCTGCGGTCAAAGAAAGTGGACATCCATTTTTTGCGAATTTATTGGGATAAATTTGACTTTAAAAAAGCGGTATTAAATATACCGCTTTTTTTGAGTTTATTTTATATTTACTCTTATTCAACTTCTTTGAATACTAAAGTACAGTTGTGACCGCCAAACCCGAAAGAGTTTGAAAGTGCTGCGTGTACTTTGTGTTCGCGTTTAACATGTGGTACATAGTCAAGGTTTGCAACATGTTCATCCTGATTATCAAGGTTGATAGTCGGAGGAACAACGCCGTCTGTAATAGTTTTAACACAAACGATAGCCTCAACTGCACCTGTTGCACCTAACATGTGGCCGTGCATACTCTTTGTTGAGCTTACAAGCAGGTTAGGGTTCTTTTCTTTATCGCCGAAAATTTGAGCAATTGCCTGTGATTCAGCGATATCACCCAAGCCTGTACTTGTACCGTGAGGATTGATATAATCAATATCTTCAGGTTTAAGGCCTGCATCTTTAAGTGCGTATTCCATAGATTTTAATGCACCCTTACCTTCAGGATCAGGAGCAACAATATCGTGGGCATCTGCAGTCTGACCGTAACCTACGATTTCTGCGTAAATCTTAGCACCACGCTTTTTAGCATGTTCATATTCTTCAAGAACAAGAACCCCTGCGCCTTCACCCATAACAAAACCGTCACGGTCTTTGTCATAAGGACGGGATGCTTTTTCAGGTGCATCGTTGCGTTTTGACAATGCACGACATGCAGTAAATGCACCAACACCGAGTGTTGTAATTGTAGATTCGCAACCGCCTGCAACAACAACATCAGCATCACCCCACTGGATACTTCTGAAAGCATCACCAATAGAGTGTGTACCTGTTGCACATGCTGATGCAACACACTTGTTTAAGCCTTTGTAACCGTGATTGATAGAAATTCTGCCTGATGCAATATCAACAATAAGCATCGGAACTGTGAAAGGTGAACCTTTTGTCGGCCCGAAATTCATCATCTTCAAATGGTTTTGTTCAAAGGTTTTAAACCCGCCTGCTGCAGAACTTACAATAACACCTATTCTGTATGGGTCTATGTCTGCTTCATCTATCCCTGAATCTGCAATAGCTTCGTCTGCAGCAACTATTGCAAATTGAGTAAATCTGTCCATGCGTTTAGCATCTTTTGGATTGATGTAATCTTCAGGGTTAAAATCTTTATCTTTGATTTCTGCTGCTATTGTAACGGCATGTCCGTCGAGAGGGATTCTTTCAAAAGTTGTTACCCCGCTTTTGCCTGATAACATAGCATTCCAAAAATCTTTTACATTTATACCGCAAGGAGTTACGGCACCCATGCCCGTAACCACTACTCTTCTTTTATCCATATTTCGTCTGTCTCCTTATTAAATGAAAAATGGAAAATTGAAAATGGAGAATGCTTTAAGCACTACTATATATTTTCAACTTTCCATTGTCCATTTTCCGCTAAAAAAACGAAGGGGAACATACCCCTTCGTTTTTTATAAAATTATTGATGAGCTTCAATGTAGTTAACAGCGTCTTGAACTGTTTGAATTTTTTCAGCTTCTTCTTCAGGAATTTCGCAACCGAATTCTTCTTCGAAAGCCATAACTAATTCAACTGTATCTAATGAGTCAGCACCCAAGTCACCTGCGAAGCTTGCTTCAGGTGTAACTAATGCTTCATCAACGCTTAATTGTTGAACTACAACTTTTTTTACTTTGTCTAATGTACTCATTTTAAAATCCTCATTTCTTATTTACTACACTATTATTTTTACCTTTACATTATACTATAAAAGAATTATTTGCAAAAAAGTTTACAATTGCTTTTTTACAATTTATTAAGCAAGACCTAAATGATAAGTCCGCCTGATACTTCAATTGCCTGACCTGTTACATAATCTGTATCAAGTGCAAGGAATTTAACAACTTTAGCAATATCTTCAGGAGTACCGAGTCTGCCCATTGGGATTAACTTCATGTATTCGTCAGTGTTACCCAAATCAGCAGTCATTGCAGTCTGGATAAAGCCCGGACATACAGCGTTTACTCTGATATTTCTCTTACCAAATTCTTTTGCTAAAGTTTTTGTTAAACCAATCAGACCTGCTTTTGAAGCAGAGTAGTTAGCCTGACCTGCATTACCGTGCAAGCCTACAACTGATGACATATTGATGATTGAACCTTGTCTTGCCTTCATCATATATTTGATTACGGCATGTGTTACATAGTAAGCGCTGCCAAGGTTAATCTTGATAACTCTTTCCCATTGTTCAGCGTCCATTCTGATGAATAAACCGTCCTTTGTAATACCTGCGTTGTTCAAAAGAATATCAATGTGTCCGTGTTCTGCTATCATTTTTTCAACAGCAGCATGAACCTGTTCATCATTTGATACATCAAATTGGTAGAACCAGGCATTTACGCCGATAGCTTTGATTTCATCAATTGCAGGTTGTGCAACAGCAGCATCACAAATATCATTGATAATGATATCGCATCCTGCGTGAGCAAGTTCTTTAGCACAGCTGAAGCCGATGCCTCTTGAACCGCCCGTAATTAAAGCAATTTTTCTTTCTGTCATTTTTATCTCCTTATTTAGTAAACAGGAATCCCTGATTACTCTATTTAATATTCTCTCTCCTCATACTATTTTAAATTGAACATAGAAAATAAAAAACGGAAAATATTGCTTTGTTACATTTGTTTAGATAAATTAATTATTCGGCAAATTAATTTTTTACGGGCGTTACATAAGTAACTGAGAAAGTATCAACATAAAACAGGAGAAAAAGAGAATGAATAATTTTATTAGAAGTATTATTGCACCATTAGCAATTTCAGTGCCTATGCAGGCATATAATCCGACACCTGCTCCTAAGCCGGAAGTTTTTGAACAACAGGAAGGACATTTAAGAGAATTAATGGCAGGAAAGCCGCAGGAAGAAATTGACAAAATCATGAACGGCTGGGAAAAGTATAATGACAAAAAGCGTGCTGTAGAAGCTCAGTCATCAATAGATTCTCTCGCTTACAGAAAAGTATTTGAAGGAACAAAATTGGCAAAAGATTCTTCTGCTGTTGAAGAATTTAATAGTATTGCAAAGAAAACCCACCCAAGTAACAGATGGGGTTTCCCGACATATTCTTATGAAATGGACAAAATATTATCCGAACAGGGTATATCAGACAAACAAATAAATAAATTCAAAGCAGAAAACAATATAGGACGGGCAACCTTTGAAGATGGTTCTACGAGATTTACTTCAAGAGATAACTGTATTGTGATAGCAAAACAACAATTTAAGACAGACAGTGTAATCTTTCAGAGATTTTTTGAAAGACATAACTCTTTCAACAAAGAAGTCAAAGAAGCTTTTAAAAACATATCAAAAACCATTAAACCGGTTATGTAATAAGAAAAAAGGTTTAGCGATTCGCTAAACCTTTTTTAATATATAATTATAAATTATTTACCCTGCAACCAATTGTTCTTTAATAGCGTTTACGGTTGATTCCAGAGAATCTTTATCATATACATTATATGTCGTTATATCCATGCTAATCTTTTTGTTAAGCCCTGCAAGAACTTTTCCCGGCCCGATTTCAACGAAGGTATCAACCCCGTTTTCTATCATTTTTTGGATAGTTTGAGTCCAGTGTACAGATGAAGAAATTTGTTTTGGCATTTTTGATTTAAATTCGTCTGCCATAAGGGTTTCATTTGCATCAACATTTGTGATAACAGGCAATTTTGCATTATTTAATTCAAAATCTGCTAAATATTTTTCAAATTCCTCACCTGCATTTTCCATATATTTAGAGTGGAATGCACCTGAAACTGCGAGCGGAACAACACGCCTTACTCCGTTTGCGAGCATATAATCGCTTGCCGCTTTTACTGCATTTTCATCACCCGTGATAACAACCTGAACAGGTGAATTATAGTTTGCAACATCAACATATCCGACTTTTGAGCCTTCTTCAAGACCTGCTTTTAACTGTTCATCCGTAGCATTAAGAACTGCAGCCATAGCACCGCCCTTTGTTTGTCCCATAAGTTCTGCTCTCTTTTGGATAAGTTTAAAAGTGTTTTCCAGCGACATGACTCCTGCTGTGTACATTGCACAGTATTCGCCGAGTGAATGACCTGCAGTATAATCAGGAGTAATACTTAATTCTGATTTTAATGCTTCAAGCAAAGCAATAGAGGTTGTAACTATTGCAGGTTGAGTATTAATAGTCAGTTTTAAATCTTCTTCAGGCCCGTTGAAGCAAATATTTGAAATGCTTTTTCCCAAAACCTCGTCTGCTGTTTCATAAACTGTTTTTGCACTTTCATAAGTTTCATATATGTCTTTTCCCATTCCGACAGCCTGTGCTCCCTGCCCCGGGAAAATAAAAGCTATTTTTTTCATAATTTTATCCTTTACTAATACTTTTTTTAACTTGTCCTTTTATTCTGTGATAAATCCAGCTGAAAACTCCAAAAACATCTCTGTAATAGGCATCAGCCAATTTAGTTGTATGATATGTTTCAGATTTAAGGGTATGACCTGTTGAAATAAACCCTGCCATTTTGAAACTGTTAATCCGTTCTTCCCCCAAAGGTTTCAGTTCTGACTGATATCCTCTGCGGTTTTCAACAATAAGTCCCATCGCTTTTTTGAGCGGGTTACTTTCAATCGCCCCAATTCTTAATGTTTTCAAATCATATCCTCTTTGGTATAACTTTTCACTAAATATGATTATACCAAAAACAAATCAATCTCGTACAGACTTATAAATTTTTTACTCTTGTTATTTACCCCTAGCAGATGCCTTCACGCAATCTGATAACTGCACCGCCCCAGGTCATGCCTGCACCGAATCCGCAAAGGACTGCAGTTGAACCGAGTTTAATTTTACCGTTTTCTACACCCTCAACGAGAGCGATAGGGATAGATGCTGCAGATGTGTTACCGTAATATTTAATATTTGATATTACTTTGTCATCGCTATATTTCAGTCTTTTCTGAATAGATTCTATAATTCTTTGGTTTGCCTGATGCGGTATAAGATAATCAATTTCTTCAGCACTCAGACCTGATGCTTCAATACATTCTTCAACATATTTTGGAACTGTTGTAACGGCAAATTTATAGACATCTTTACCGTTCATAATAATCTTGCCTGTTGCGACTTCATCTGCCTGTTCAACAAGCGGACAGCACTGGCTGGGAACACCTGTTTTTATAAGGTCGCCAATAGAGCCGTCAGCGCTGATTTTGATAGATAATATATCATCAATTCCGTCATCAGATGCACTCATAATCATAGCTCCTGCACCGTCACCAAACAGGATAGATGTTCCTCTGTCTGTCCAGTCGGTAATTTTTGAATTATTATCAGCAGCAATAATTAAGACTGTTTTATAAATATTTGAGTGGATAAACCCTCTTGCAACTTGCATTGCATAGATTAAACCCGTGCATGCAGCAGTCATATCAAAAGCAGGAATAGTATCTTTTATCCCTAGTTTTGCGCCGATAGTTGCAGATAATGTAGGGTATAGTTGAGGCGGTGCTGATGCTGCACCTATTATACAGTCAATTTCATCAACAGAGATACCGGCTTTTTCAATCGCATTCTTTGCTGCTGTTAAACCCAAATCTATTGCTGTTTCGTTTCCTGAAACAACTCTGCGTTCTTTAATACCGGTACGGGTATAAATCCATTCGTCAGAGGTTTCGTATAATTTTGTTAAATCATCGTTAGTAATAACTGTTTCAGGTACACAGTACCCTACCCCTGCTATTTTTACCGGTGTGAACTCACTCATTATACTTCCCTCTACTTATCCCTCAATAAATTCAGAGATTTTACTGTTAACACCTCTTTGAACGGCTTCGTTTGCAACTCTTACAGCGTTCTTAATAGCGTAAGCACGACTTCTGCCGTGTGCAATAACTGATATCCCTCTTACACCAAGTAACAGGCAGCCGCCAAATTCTTCATAATTAATTCTTTTATAAACTCTTCTCATAAACGGTTTTGCGAGTAAACCGATTATCATACCGAGAATATCTGATTTAAGTTCTTGTTGCAATAAGTAGAACAACATTGAAGATGCACCTTCCGTAACTTTAAGTGCAACATTTCCTACAAACCCGTCGCATACAACAACATCACATTTTGATAAGAAGATTTCTTTACCTTCGATATTACCTACAAAGTTGATGTTTTCGGAATCTTCTTCTAAAAGTTTGTGTGCTTCTTTTGCAAGCGGATTACCTTTTTCTACTTCTTCGCCGATATTCATAACCCCGACACGAGGGTTATCAATTTCTAAAACATGTTTTGAATAAGTAGCTCCCATAATAGCGAACTGCTTAAGCATTTGTGCGGTAGCATCACTGTTTGCACCGCCGTCAATCAAAATAATAGGTTTTTCAACAGTCGGAAGGGTTACTGCGATTGCAGGTCTTGTGATACCTTTCAGTCTGCCTAATCCGAATAAGCTTGCAGCCATTGCAGCCCCTGTTGAGCCTGCTGCAACGATACCGTCAGATGTGCCGTCAGCAACTGATTTAACAGCCTTAACAATAGAGGAATCTTTCTTTTTTCTTATTGCCTGACCTACTGCTTCACCCATTTCAATAACTTCTGATGCGTGGGTAATCATGTAATCAATATTGTCAACATCAATTTTAATCTTGCGTTGACGACCTCTGTTACCGCAATCGGAATATATTCCGCCTGCTTTTCTGATTTTTTCAATTTCAGCTTTGATTTCGTCTTCTTTTCCGACCAAATCAAGCCCTACACCATAATCCTGAGCAGCCCACAATGCACCTGCTACGATTTCCGCAGGAGCATGATCACCACCCATTGCATCAATAGCTATTCTTGTCATAATCTCCCCTTATTTTTCGAAGATATTAAGCAGTCATGTAGTTAAGATATTAAGATTTTTGCATAACATACGGTTTTCTTAACCTCTTAACTACGTTATGCTAACTGCTTTTAACATTACTATTCAGCAGATTCTTCTTTCTTTTCTGCTTTTGTTTTCTTAGCTGCAGGTTTCTTTTCACCTGTTTCTTCAGCTTTTTTTGTAGTTCTTTTCTTTGTTGTTTTCTTAGGAGCTTCTTCTGTAACTTCTGCTTCTACAACTGCTTCTGCTGCTTTAGGAGCTTCTTCTGCAGGTGCCTCAGCTTTTGCTGATTTAGCTTTCTTAGCAGGTTTTTTAACTTCTTTTACTGCTTCAGCTTTATCTTTAAGTCTTACAGGTTCTCCTTTATAATAACCGCAAGCTGTACATACTGTGTGTGCTAGTACAGGTTGTCCGCAATTAGAACATACAGTAGTTTCAGGCTTTGTTGCCTTCCAGTTTGCTCTTCTTTTTCCCTGAGCACTATGCCCTGTTCGTTTCTTTGGTACTGCCATCTTTCTATACCTTTCTTTTTATCTGTTTTTACTATTTATATTTCGTCTTAATTCATTGAAACGGCTACTTTTTATCTATTTTTATAGACTTAAAAATTGCCATTCTCTCGTCCTGAATAAATCCGTTTTCATCTTTCGAAAATTTATCCACATTACAATTTATACCACAAACCTTTTTATTTGGTAACTGTAATATTACAGATTGATACATTAAGTCATAAACATCAATCTCATTTTCACCGTTTAAGTCAGTCACAAACTGACCTTCCTTGATTTCTGTTTCCTGTCCGTATTCTTCATAAAGTGAGTTTTTTGCGTACAATTCTTTGACGGGGAAATCTAATTCGTAATCGTATTTTTTCAGACACAAATCACATTCAAGTTCAATATTCCCTTTAACCTGTCCTTTAACCTCGATAAAATCACCAAGCGAAGTGAAATCCAAATCAGCTTTTACTTTGGCTTTTATCTCAGGAAGCTCATCGTCAAAGTTATAATGCAAAGTTTTGTTCTTTTCGTTTTCTATGTCTTCAATAAGAATTTTATACATAAGCTTCTTCCTGTAAAACCACTCCTGAAATTTGTGTAGATACGAAAGCAATTCTTTTAACAGGCCCGTTAGCCTCTTTTTCCACCAAAACAGGGGAAGGGTTTTTCATAAGCTGTTTCATTTCCATATAAACTGCCTGCGGATTGTCAAAATACAATAATACAGGTGTTGCTACGCCCTTCAAAAATAAAACTAATGCCGTTCTGGTTTTTTGTTGTGGTAAGTATTGTGAAGTCATTTTTCATCTCTCCTATTTGTATTAATTTTATCATAAAGAAGAAAGTTATAAAAACCTCAGGGGTAAATGTATGAAGATATCGGGATATTGAGAGGTTAAAAGTGTTTTTTAAACTGATATTATAAACTTTTGTAAACAATAGAAAAAGACTGTTAGCAAAATATTTTTTCAGAGTCGTTAAAATAATTGCAACCATATGAAACAACATAATACATAATTCATAAATACAATTCTCAAGAATCTCATTCTTGAGTTTTTTTTAGCACGCGCAGTCGGGTGTATATATATTATATTTGGGGTATAATGAGCAAGGAAAGAGGGAACGACATGAAACTATTTAACTCATATTCAAACAAAGTAGAAGATTTTAAACCGATAGAAGATAACAAAGTGAAAATGTATGTCTGCGGGCCTACCGTGTATGACTATGCTCACCTCGGGCATGCCAGATGTTATATTACATGGGATGTATTATACAGATATCTGAAATTCAGAGGGTATGATGTAACATACTGCCGTAATGTAACTGATGTTGATGACAAAATATTGAAGAAAGCGGAAAAGGAAGGGAAAACTCCTGAGGAAGTTTCTCAGTATTGGTACAAGCAGTTCACTAATTCTATGAATGCTCTGAATAACCTTCGCCCTGATATAGAACCGTTTGCAACAAAAACTTTGGGCGAAATGATTTCAATAGTTAAAGATTTAATCGCTAAAGGTTATGCTTATGAGGCTAACGGCGATGTGTATTTCAGAGTGAAAAAGTTCCCGAATTACGGCATGCTTTCAAAACAGCCTATTGATAAGCTAGAAAGCGGTGCGAGAATTGAAGTTGGAGAACAAAAAGAGGATCCTCTTGACTTTGCACTCTGGAAAAAAGACGAAAAATTCGGTTATAACTCCCCTTGGGGTGTAGGCCGTCCGGGGTGGCATATAGAATGTTCCGCTATGAGCAGAAAATATTTGGGAAAAACAATAGATATCCATGCAGGCGGGGCTGATTTAATCTTCCCTCACCACGAAAATGAAATTGCACAATCTGAGTGTGCAAACGGCTGCAAGTTTGTTAACTATTGGCTCCACAATGGGTTTGTAACTATTAATAAAGAAAAAATGTCAAAATCGTTAGGTAATTTCTTAACGATTGATGATATGTTAAAGAACTATGATGCAAACACAATAAGGTTCTTTATCCTTACAAACCATTATCGTATGCCTGTTGAGTTTTCTGATGAAGCACTTCAGTCAGCACAGGCAGGGGTAAAACGACTGGTTAATACCAAAGGTAAAATTGACGAAAACTTTGATATTACAACCACAGAGGAATATAAGGCATTTGTGGAAGCGATGGATAATGATTTGAATACATCTAAAGCGCTTGCCGTTTTATTTGATTTGGTTACAAAATCAAACAAAGGTGTTGAAGGTGCTTACACTACGCTTTATAAACTTGCTGAAACTTTAGGGTTTACTCCTGAAAAAGCAACACTTTCTGATGAAGAATTAAAAGAAGTTATTTCAAAAGTAAACGAAAAAACAGGAAAGTCTTATTCTTCAATGGAAGAACTCATTGAGGACAGAAAACAGGCAAGAGCCGAAAAGAACTGGGATTTGGCTGACAAGTTAAGAATTGCCCTCGATGAAGCGGGGATAATTCTTAAAGATTCCAAAGACGGCACAACCTGGGAATTGAAGTAATAAAAAGCGGTTTTTAATTGGTCAAAATATGAAGAAAACTTTATTAAAATTATTTATACCATTTGTAATTTTATGCGGTGTAATTGCGGTGGTTTACCCGATACCGTCATACAGTTATCCTTCAAATGCAATGGTAAAAGTCGGGATAATGGACGAAAATTACAGAACGGTTGAAAAGACTGAGGTTACTGTTTACGGTACGGAACAAATGACAGTTACTGATATGAGAAACAAAGATGAAGTTTTGTCTGTTGAAAGCGGAAAATATCTAACTATAAGACGAACTGACGGCGAATATATTTTGTCTTATACGGATACCGAAACGGGTGAAACAGTAGAAAATTCTCTCAGGCATGATTTTTCTCTGAACTGTGCTAACGGGGTAATCGGGATAAAAGATTTTATTCGTGGTGGCAAACCTGCTATGTACCGTGGGGAACTCAGACTGATATCGTGTCCGAATAAACACAATGTGTTTTATTTGGTAAATTGCTTAGATGTAGAGTATTACCTGAAAGGGGTTGTTCCTTGTGAAATGCCCGTTACTTTCGGGCTTGAAGCGCTTAAAGCACAGGCTGTTGCTGCGAGGGTATATTCTCTGACTCCCCGTACAAAAATGTCAAGAGCTTATGATGTTGTAGACAGTGTTGCAAGTCAGGTCTATTACGGTTATAACAGAGAATCTGATATAGCAAATAAAGCGATTGATGAAACACATGGAATAGTTGCACTTTATAATGACGATATGATTATAGCGGTATTTTCTTCTACGGCGGGCGGTTATACGGAATCATATTCGGAAACTTTTTCCGATCCGATAACTATGCAATTCCCGTCACCTGAGAAAGGATATCTGGTTGCAAAGCCTGATTTACCTGATTTCAAACCGCTTGATAATGAAGAAGATGCATATAAATTTTATTCTACAAAACCATTGTCTTATGATATCCATTCACCGCTTTATCGCTGGACAAGAAAATGGACAAAGGAGGAACTTCAGAATGTTCTGAAGAATAATCTTGTTGTTCAGTCAAAGACAGGGTTTGTTGAACCGCGTCTTACTAATGCGAATGATTTTGGTGAGTTAAAAAGTATAAAAGTATCTCAAAGAGGGGTTTCGGGAAAAGCTGTTTTTATGGAGATAGAAACGGATAAAACAATTTATACTGTTGGTAAAGAACTGGTTATTCGCCGTTTATTCACAAAAGACGGTAAGGCTTTGCCGAGTGCAAATGTAGTGTTTAAGCGTAAATATAAAGGGCAGGACTCTGATGATAAATGGGATGAAATAATCGCTTATGGCGGTGGTTTTGGGCATGGGTGCGGATTGAGCCAATACGGTGCGATGTATATGGCGAAAGATTGCAAAATGTCTTTTGATACTATTCTCAAACATTATTATAACGGTATCTGCCTTGGAACAAGACCGTTTGAACTAAGTATGCATTATGTTCCGCAAACCTTTTATATGCCTTCTAAAACGGCGATACTTGTTATCCCGAATAAGCACGATATGAACAATTTACAGATAAAAGTTGATGAAGAAATTATCAATCTCGATTTGAGTAAATTTAAACATAACAGCAGGGTTGAACTTGATATTTCACAATATCTTAAACCAAAACGACTTAATACGGTTACATTCACTCCGCCTTGTCAAAATAAAATGGATACACGCAGGTTTGATAAAATAAGACCGATTAAGATGTATATAAAACTCGGCTGATAAATAATTTACCCGTAATAAAAAATATGATAATATATAGAAAAATTGAGAGGGAATTATGGCAGACAGAATTATAATATTTTCAGGTAAGCAATATTCGGGGAAAGATACGGCAGGCAAGATTTTACTTGAGGCAATGCCAAATTTTCACAGATGTGCAATGGGAGATATTATAAAGCTTGAGTACGGCAGACAACATAATCTCACCTATGAAGAAATTGAGAAGAATAAATCGCAGTACAGAGCAGGTCTTATTGAGCTTGGTAACTGGGGCAGAAGTCAATCGCCCGATTACTGGCTGGAAAAAATTATTGAATCAGAAGGAAATATTATTGTAACCGATGTCCGTGTTCAGCATGAATATGATGTATTTAAAAATGCTGGAGCAATCACGATAAGAATAGAAGCGGACAGAAAAACGCGCTCGGAAAGAGGGGAGCTTATCGGCGAAAATGATGTGACGGAAGTCGGCTTAGACCATATAACAGACTGGGATTACATAATAGAAAACAATTCTGATTATGAAAGTTTTAAAAAGGCTGTTTTGGAAGTGGTTGAAAAAATAAAACTTTTGTAATCTTCAGCATAACAACTCTTTTATACATTTACCCCTCTAGTTTATCCACTTGAAGCTTTTGACGAAATCTTCACCGTTTACATCACCTAAGATTTCAACCATAAATCTGCGGGTTGATCTGTTAGAAAGTTCTATCCCAGGTATTTTGTTCAGATCGTTGACAAGTTGGTTGTTGGCATCGAGTGATATCCCCGGTATTTTATTAAACAGGGTATTGAGTGAAATGTTCCCTGCTGCCCCAAGTATGGTAGAAACTTTTCTTGATAACTGACCGTAAACATGCATATCTGCTATTTGGGTGTAAAGGTTAAGACTGCCGATGAGATACAGACTCATATTTTTACCGATAGTTCTGATTTCAAGAGTTTTTGCAACCCCGTCTTTCAGTCTTATTCTTCCGTCTATACTCTTAAATTCGCCCGTTCGCATAGGGGTAATAATATCAATGATACTGTTCATTGTTAACCCTGTTATTCCGCCTTTGATTAAATTACCTGCTCTCAAGAGATATTCAAGTGAGCCGAGTTTTGGCATACGGCCTTTTACAACATTAAAACTTCCGTATCCGCTGAGAGTTGTCAATCTTGTTTTGTCGTTTGTTGCGTTACAGCTCAATTCAATATGACCTGTCAAAGAACCGTAAATCTGGTTAGGCAAATCGAATAACGCAATACAAAGTTCGTTTGCGTTTACACCCTTAGAATCAAGTTCCATCTGCATAAAGTTGTTTAAGAGGTTATATTTTATTTTTCCGTTCATCCTTCCGCTTGCCATGTTGAATTTGAACGAATCAACAGACAGGTGCATTCTGTCGTTCAGTGAGCAGACGGCCTCTAAACCTGATGCTTTTATGTTTTTAACCAGTATGTTTCCTGCTCTGATTTTGACATTATTGAATAGGAGTGAATTCATAATTTCACTTCCCATAACATCTGCATCGGGTGCAATTGCTGATGAAAACCCTTTGAGTTCCATTTGTTTAAACTGGTTAATTGTGTTGTTTAAGTCTAAATCATTAATATAAATATCCGCTCCGTTAATTCTGTATGGCGGGTTAAAATTGTTTTTAACGGTTGCATTGACCATTATATAGTTATCAAGCACCGTACCTTTTGTTGTTACCTGAATATTATCAGGTTTGAAATCGATAGCTAAATCTTTTACGGAAGTATTTAAATAAGGCATTTCCATATTGTTTGCATAAAATTTTCCGATTATTTTCGGTCTGTTTGAAGTGCCGTTTATCCTCAAATCGGAAGTAAAGTTTCCGCTCTTTATGGTCGGTCGTTTAAAGATAATATTGAAGAAGTTTGCGTTGGCAGGGTTTTCCGTTTTAACGATAAGGTTTTTAAGTGCGTAGATTTTTCCCATACTTTTAATTTGTCCTTTGATAGACAGCATAGGAACTTCGTTTTGTTTATTGTTTTGAGAAGAAATAACTTTGCTGTATTTAAACTTATTCAGTTTTATCCAGCCCGAGTTTTCAAGGTCAGCATCAACATTCACAGTTATAGGGTTTAAATTATCGCCGACGGTCGCTCCCATATAATAGATACTTGAATTTTTTTCAAGTTTTATATTTGACTTGATATGATTGTGATTTTTGTTTCCGATTATTTGAGTGTTACATAAAATATCACCGTTCAGTTTTACAGGATAAATATTGTTTGAGTTGAAATATTTATCACATACTTTTTGGACAAGTTTTGAGTTGATGTTTATATCATATTGAGGATTTGTATAGATATTATTAACCTTTCCGAAGATAAGAATAGGCATTGTATCCATCAGACAGTTAAACTTACTCAAAGTCATTTGGTTATTTTTAACATTTATGTTTCCGCCTAAAATATGGAGCGGGATATTAACAATTTCTTTTCCCTGTGTGAGTTTGTATTCCAGTTGGGTTTCTCTGACATTTATTCCTGCATCAATTCGGTTATTTCTTGCTCTTGCAAATATAGTTGCCGTTCCGGATTTGAAGTTTGTTTTGTTCAGTTCTTTTTGGATATCGGAAGGTAATATTTTTGCCTTTGTTATCAGATTAATAATAGTCAGGTCTAAATCTTTACAGTTGAAGTTTCCGTTAACTCTCGCTTTTGAAAAATTAAGTGTTTTATCTCCTATATTTTTGGCTGAGAAGTTAAGGTTAAACGGGTTTTGTTTAATGATACCGTTAAGGTTTGAAACTGTTAAGTTAGAATTGTTCAGGGTTATTTTACCTGATGAAATTTTTCCGTGCTTAACAGGTCTGTTGTCTTTCATTACCTCAATAAGCGCATCAATTCCGCCGATTTCTACATTGTGGATATCACCCTTGTAGTGTGCGTTCAGTTTTATAAAGAGCGGGTCTAAATATTTTAGTTTATCAGGGTCAAGCTCATTCACTTTTATTCTTGGTGAAACAATTTTTATATCTGCAAGATTATCCTTAATAGAACCTGTTATTTTTGATTTTGAGGCAGATGATATCATAGCCTTCAGGTCTAAATCACAGTCTTTTTTGTTATAATTTATAATCCCGTCAATTCCGCTTACAGGTATTCCCTCAAGTTTCAGAGAGTTGTTTAATAATTTTATTGAGCCTGAAGGGAAAACATTTTCATTTATTTTTAAGTCGTTTATATCTAATAATTTACCGCGTAAATTCAGATTGAAATCAGTTTTGCCCTGAGCATTTGTGATATTCGGCACCATCTTTGCTATATCCTCAAGCATTGGTGATGTTGTGAGGATAGTGAGTAAATCGCTCAGGTTTTGATTATTTGCAACGACTTTAAAATCTAAATCGCCAAACAAAGTACACACCCCGTCAATGGTTGCAGGCTGCCCGTGAAGTACCCCTGTATTGTTTACGAAATGAGCGTTTTGGTTATTGAAATTAAGATTTCCGCTTGCGTGTTCCAGTTTGAGATTATTAATTTCTAAGAATCTTGCTGAGGTATCAACAAAGTTGAAGTCGCCCCAAATATGAGGATCTTTTTTTGTACCCTCAATTTTTATATCAACATTTCCCGTTCCTTCAACATCCATAATCGGAACAGGGCCTATCATAAAGCAAAATACTTCGTGGATAGGGTTAAGTGCAAATTCTGCCGCTGCCAGACTGACTGATTTTGAGCTTCTGACTTTGAGGTGGGCATATTTGTCCCCATAAATCATTATGTCGCCCGATACATATACAACTTCCCTTCCGCCTGCAGGAACAATAACATCTAACAGAATTTTTTTACCGACAAAATCAATATTAATATTTGCGCCCGATACGGCATTCGGGATAGGTCTTATCAGTATTCCGTCAGTAACCTTTATATTACCTGTAATATCAGGTTCGGGGAATTTGCCTTTTATGTTCAGATATCCGTAAATATTTCCATAGAAAGGATATTCTTTCAGTTTAGGGATATTTATATCAGGGGTAATAATCGGCGGTAACATCAGTGCCCCGATTCTTATATCTGATTTATCAAGGTTTACTTTCATATTTATCCATGGGGTTTTTGAAAAAACGTTTTTTATTAAACCGCTTGCTTCAGCTTTCACCCCGTTTCCTTCTGCCGTAAATTCTTTTATTCTGAAAGAGTTTTCGCCTATTTTGTATTTTGAGTTTATGCTGAATTTGTCAGGCATGATTACAGAATAATACGGGTTTTTAAACTGAACTTTCACCCCGTCAAGTTCACCCTTCATCGATTTTGTATCTGTATGCAGGTCTATAATCCCGTCTAATAAAGTTATTTCACTGTATATACAGCGGTGAATTAAATCAGAGAACGGACTGAGTTCCATATCATTAATATCTATTTTGAATTTTGTTCTTTTTAAATTTTTGCTGTGAGGGAAGTTTATATCAAAATCGGCCGTTGAAATATGTCCGTTAAAGTCGCAGTTTGTCTTGCCATGGAAGATAAACGATTTTCTTGTGTTTTTGAAATAGAGATTTTTACCGTTTATTTGGTATTTGTTGTTTGGTGATATTTCATCAATACTTATCCCCAAAGAAAGAATTTTTATGCGCTTTATTTTGGCTTTAATATCAAGATTTTTGCTTAAATCTATATCAATCGGGTAATCTCCGAGGTAGAGTTTATCTTTCAGCTGAGAGTTTACGGTTATGTTTTTGCTCTCAAAACTGTTTATGTGTATTCTTCCCGATATCAGAGGTAAAAGTCTTATATTGAGTTTTGGTTTTACCAGTTCTAAAGCGACAGAATTATCTTTATTTAATAATCTGATATCATCGGCTTTAAGTTTAATATTTGGGATAATTCCCGTTTTTAATCTCGGGTTTTTTACTTCAAGATTAATCTTTGCGGTTGATTTAACCATATCAAGTACGGGCTCTGATAAAAACCTGAAACCGAGCGGTATAATCAAAAGCCATATAAAATAAAAAATTATAACCGAATATATATATTTGCCGTACTTATTTAACATTATTTTTAATCTTGATTATTCTATAATTATACGGCGAAAAATGTTATAGTACAAATATTTAACAAAGATTTTTATAAAGTGTTTATATGCTTTATTGCTTTGATTTTTATTGTTTGTTATGAGTTTTTATGTGGTATCTGGCGCGGTTTTCTAACTGTTTTCTTCTTATTGAGTCCAGTTTTTTGTTGAGTTCTTTGAGTTTATCCTGAAGGAGTGAAAGATAACTTTCTAAATTTGAGTTCTGAAGATATTTATTGTCGTAATAATATAATTTTTGGTCGTAGTGGTTGAATTTGTCGTTCAAATCTTTTATTTTCAATCTCAACAGTTTATTGTCAAGGATATAGAAAGAATTTTCAATCTTGTCTCCATTCATAACCAAAATTTGTGTAGCTGTTTTGTCGTGCACCTTCGGGTAACTGAGTCTTAAATCGTGTCCGTCAGGAGTGATATTGTCAAACTTTACGGCCGTTGAAGATAGTTTGGTTGAAATACCGTTTTCTGTTTTGAATTTCCTGCTTTTATGCGGTTTTCTTAAATATTTTCTCATCTTTTTCCGGTATTTTTCAAAGTTTGAATGAATATCATCAAGCAGTTCACTGTATTGGTCTAATGTTGCCGTATCGTGGTTTGATTTTATAAGTTTTATTTCTTCTTTTTTATCAAACCAGCCCTGAGTATGTTCTATGAATTTTCCCATTTCTTCGTTTAAACAGGTAAGGTATACAGGCAGATTAGATTCATCAATTTCTTTTTGGGTATAATAATCGGGTTTTATATATATGCGGTATCCTGAGTTTTCTGATTTTACATATTTACTCGGATAATTTTTCTGAACAGTTTTTTTGTCATTTGAAATAACAAATTTTATTTCGTTACCGCCGGTATCGGTTACGGTTATTGCTGTCTGAGGGTTGTTTCTGTATGAAGTCTGGAAAAGACTGACAGATTCCCCGTTCGGGCCAATGTTTTTAAACCCGAATTTGTTTGCTACCGGTTGAGGATCGTAGTTTTGGTAAGATTTTTTAACCTCCCATTTTGTACGGCAGTCTTTTATTCCTTTATAAAGCTCCTGAGTATATTTTAGTTTTTCGTTGATTGATTTAATCAGTTCTTCTTCTTTTTGTCCTATGAATCCTGAATTTTTTATATCTGTATTTTGTTTTGTACTGTGTAAAATCTTGTTGAGTCCTGTGATTTTATCAGAGGTGGTTCTGTCAGGAATATATGGCTGCGGGGTTTTTGCGGGTGCAAATTCTCTTTTTGCATCATACAGTTTACCGCTCACAAAATCGAGAACCCTGCCCATTTCATCTTCTGTGCTTAAACCCGAGAAATTACCTGAAAGGTAATATTTATCATTCTTATCGTTGACACTAAAATGCCTGAGTATTTTGTCACTGTCCGGTTTTGATATATCAAACCCTAAATATCCCTCATCAGCAGAAAACACTCTGTAATCATACTCGTTATCGGATACTAAAACACCCTCTTTTATATCCTTGCCGATTTGTTTAAACCCCATATTTTTCAGCTTTTGTTCATCTTGTGCTAACACTTTTGTGTCGGTTTCCGTAAAAAATCGTTCTAATGCAAAAGAGGTGCTTTTTATCTGAGATTTCATGTATCTCTGTGCATAGTTTGATAATTTGCCGCACTTTCGCTGCAAAATAAGTGTGTTTACCGGTTTTATATTCATAGGACTCATATCCCATATAAAAACCGTAAAAATATTTTTTTCGTGTGTGGGGGAGGGTAAATATATATCAATATAATTATATAAATAGTGTCGATGGCGGGACTGTCTTGGATTTGCTCCACGCTCACAGAGTTTTGTTTGCGGCACTTCGTACCTGTCAACAAAATCTGTTCGCTATCCGGACTAACTTCGTGTCGTCCGTCCGCAAATCCGCTGTCTTGCTGCGCTCGCGTTAAACGGCGGGACTTGTATCGGATTATTCGGGTACGCATAGCCCTTCATTTCGTTTCAAAATTACTGTCGTAATTTTGTCACTTCATCGGGCTATTTGCTCTTACGAGTTTCGCAACTTCGTTGCTCACTCTACCGAAAATCCTCTGAACCCTTGTGTGCTTCGCACAGGCGAATTAAAGCCCTCACCATAACAATATAAAAAGGACAGTAACTTATGTCACTGTCCTTTTTATGGTGTCGTCGAGGGGACTACATTGGAACCTTCTGATAATTATGTCTTGTTAGATAACAACTGTATTTTAGGCGATTGTATTATATATTATTACACTCATTTTATATCCTTATTAAAGTGTTCGACAATTGAATATTATAATATGAGAATGTCGCTCGGGTTAGAGTATGCATAAATTTATAAAAGAAACATTATTTCTTGATATCTTCCGTAAAATAGTTCCAAATTCTTTGGCAGATACTTTTGAAAAACCCGAAAACTTTTGAAACCCTTGATTTTCATACTAAAACAGTTGATGAAAAATTTTGACAAATATTGTAACAATTTTGTAATATTTGCTGACATATATATTAAAAATTTATACAATAGAGACTGTAGAATATTTAATATATTCTATGACAATTCAATAAAATATACATTCGTGATTTTATGCCCCGAATTGTCAGTATTACTTTTAATTTAATATGAGGAGGCTTTATGACCAACGAAATTCAACGTCATAAACGTTACAAACAATATGCGTATTATAGCGTAAAAATATTAACTAAATAATTAAATAAAGAGATTTAACATGTTTAAATATACATTCCCAACATAAATGATTACACAGGTTATTATGACATTATTGACATTACTATAAGAACACAAAAAATATAGCTAGTAAACATAAATATATAGTTGATATTATTGCTCCTAGCAGAAATACAATAGTGCATGAAATGTGTTTAAGAAAAGCAAACGGTAATTTATATTCGATTATTTGTTCTATGCACCAAATAATCCCTGCGAAACAGTATATTGCAGCAATAAGCATATAAAGTAAATAAATTTCGTATCCAATTTTTTCTAATGATAAAGCGATAAATGGATATAATGCAAAATAACCATTTAATGAAAAAATGATGTAACTGATATTTTGATTAAATTTATTCAATTTATTTAAAAACATAATACATAGATATTACAACAAAAACGAAAGGGAAAAACTATGACAAATTATAATTTACATAATGATTGCAAAAAATTATCACAAAGAATATACCCTGAAAACCGACACATTGATACAAACGGATGGTCATACAAAGGAACTTTTAGCAATCATAGAAGTGGATTTTATGCAGAGGTATATACAAAAGGAGATAACGCAATCCTTGTTTTTAGGGGAACTCAGTTAACTATAAAAGAAAAAGAGGGAATAAAAGATGGACGAAGCGATATAAATATGGGTTTGGAAAAATTACCACATCAAATGCAAGATGCAGAAAGAGCATATTCAGAAACAATAAAGAAATATGGTAAAGATAATGTTATATTAACTGGTCATTCACTTGGCGGAAGCGAAGCACAAATATTAGGTGCAAAATACGGAGCAGAAACCGTTACTTTTGCTGCATACGGTACAAAAACTTTGACAGGAGTAGAGGTAAATTATACGGATAATATTACTAATTACGGAAATGCTCAGGACGGTATTTTTACTAAAAATATTGACGGACAGATAGGAAAAACAATTATTCTAAATTCAAACGGACCAAAAGACGGGATTTTTAAGAAAGAATACGATTTACATAATCCATTTCCTCCGCATAATATAGAAAATTTTGGAGATTTATCAAAAGGGATTGAATATAAAAAAGAAGTTTTTGAAGATGATAAAACTCCACTTTTTAAGATAGGGGTTGAGTATAATGATTATATCCCTGATGAAATATTGGATACAAAAAATAGAGTTTTATATAATGGTGAAATAAATCCCAATGATTTAGAAGAAAATACACCATTATATGATTTATACATAAATCAAATAATTAATAATGAAAAAATACCGACTAAAAAAGAGTTGGATAAACGTGCAAGAATTGGTGAACTCATATATGTTGAAGAATACACTCGCTCTGACGGAACAAAAGTTTCAGGATATTACAGGGCATACCCAAAGCATTAAACTGCTATAATATTATATCGCACAATAAAGAGGCTGACTATAAATCAGCCTCTTTAATTGTAATTTATTATAATATATTATTATGGTGTCGACGGCGGGACTGTCTTGGATTTGCTCTACGCTCACAGAGTTTTGTTTGCGGTACTTCGTACCTGTCAACAAAATCTGTTCGCTATCCGAATTTCGCTCGCGGAAGCAGGAGTTGCTTTGCAACTCATTTCCGTTTCGCTCAATACGTACGCAAATCCGCTTGAACCCTGACCGAACTTCGTTCGGTGGGGTTCGCGTCCCCTTCTGTCAAAATAAAATAGCCAATAACAAAAGTCATTGGCTATTTTATGGTGTCGATGGCGGGACTGTCTTGCTGCGCTCGCGTTAAACGGAACCGTTCGCAATCAAAATCAGAAGCGTGGTTCTGATTTATTCTTGCTCACCTTTCGCAACTTCGTTGCTCATTCCTCTGCTCGCTTGCGCTGAACCCGAATGAACTTCGTTCAACGGATTCGCGTCATTACCATACGAGCAATAAAACAGACGATAACCAAAGTCATCGTCTGTTTTATGGTGTCGGCTCACAGAGTTTTGTTTGCGGTACTTCGTACCTGTCAACAAAATCTGTTCGCTATCCGGACTAACTTCGTGTCGTCCGTCCGCAAATCCGCTTGAACCCTGACCGAACTACGTTCGGTGGGGTTCTTCGCCCCTTTCTGTCAAAATAAATAAGGCAGTAACAAGAAGTCACTGCCTTATTTATGGTGTCGATGAGGTTACTATTTTGGAACCCAACGGCAACATTTATCACAAGATTATATCTATTATGAAACAGTCAACACAGGAGTATTTTAATATGAGAATGGTGTTGGGACTCAAAGTTAATAATATTTTAGAATGGCGATACAATTAAATCAAAGTGAATACGTGCGTTTGGCTCCTGATACATTCTTGTATTCATAACAGGGATACCAACGTACATTCTTGCAGTGATGTATTTAGAAATAGCCATTCTTAAACCAAAACCCACACTCATCAAGAAGTTAGGTGTTCCAACGTATCCTTTATACGGGAAGATTGCACCGTTATCACAAAAAAGGGCAAACTTAAACGAATCTCTTAACCTATACTGTTTTTCTCCTTTTGTAAATGGGATATTAATTTTTTCAGGTAAAAACGGAATCGGAAATAGCATTTCAGCACTTACAAAGTAAGCATTTGAGGCAAGAAGTAAACTTTCAGAATAACCTCTCACGCTTGAGATACCACCGATTTGGTATTGTTCAATATATGCAATATCGTGTGGTGAATATTGTCCGCCTGCTCTCAAGGTGGCAATAATTCCCTTTGGTAAGTAGTGGATATAATATCCGTCAGCATTTAATTTTGTGAAATACTTGCTTGAATGTCTTATGTGATCATCTATTATACCGTGAGTTGAATAAATAGAACCGTAGAACACGCTCTTTTTAAAGTTTCTGTGTCCGCCGAAACCGACCGCAAAATTATAATCTTTATAGCTTGAATAGGTGAATCCCGAAATGTCTGCTTTTGAGAATTTCAAGTTGGCAGATGTGTTGAAGCTTAATGAACCTTTTTCACTTTCAATTAACGGGTGAGTTATATATGCACTTAAAACGTGAGTGTTTGCACCTAAATCAAAATCTTTATATTGTCCGCTTTTAACTTTGTTATTCCCGTACATGTATGAAACGCCGACTCTTGTTCCTTTTTTATTTATCGGAATATTGTAGTCAACAAAAGGGTTTTGTGCTCCTCTTGAAAGGTTAATAGCACCTGTTAATCTGTCCTGAAAACCAAGAAAAGAATCAGCCGATGCCATAAATCCGCCTCTTAAAAGACCGGTTGTTTCTCTGCCGAAACTATCCCATGATGCTGAAAAATGATATGGGAATTTTTCGTCTGCCTGTAATACTATATCAGTTGTGCCATACTTTTTCCCGGGTTTTAGCTTAGCAGACATTTGAACACTTCTTGCGTTCCTGTTGAACTGTCTTAAATCTTTTTCCATATTCTGCAGATTAAGTACATCGCCTTCTTTTGCACTAATCTGAGATTTTAAAAACCACTTTCTGTTGAACTTGTTTCCTGTAACAATGACTTCTCCGACTCTTGCTTCCATTAGTTCTATAGTGAGCACTCCGCCTTTAAGTGCACCTTGATTCAAATAAGCCCTTGCTGTGATAATACCTTTTTTCATATATTGCTGGTTTATCAGTTTAATAAGGTTATCGATATCTTCTGCCGTCAGGTTTTGTCCCTCTGCTAAGGCCTTAATTTGAGCGAGTTCACTATCCGTAAAAATTTCGGATTTTGGAATAAATTCAATTCTGTCAATACGAACGGAAGCACCATCTTTTTCAACACGTGCCGGAAGTCTCAGAGTTTCCTGTTCAATAACACGGTCATTTGATTTATCTTTTTTTATCTTAATTCTGTGAGTATCTTCAACAGAATCGTAATATCTTTTTGTTCTCTGCGGGTCTGTTATAATCCCCGGTGATTCGTTTGGGGTAACAAGGTTTTTGTTTATATCCGGTATCTCAGTTTGTGGTGCCATTTTAACTTTATCACGTTTTACCCTGAGTTTTACTCTTTTTTTACTATTTGTGGAAGAATCGGGGTCATCAATATTTGAAGCAAGTCGGGAATTGTATTCATTTATGACGTCTTTTTCAAAAAGAGAACGGACAAATTCTGCACTAAATTTCTGCTGTTCAGCAGGTTGAACAGTATTCTGTGCAAAAACTCTTCCTGCTGACAATGTCAGACCTGCCAGTACGGCAAACAACAAAATGCTTCTCTTAATATCCTTTTTCATACTATCAACAGAATAGATAAAAAAATTTTAGTCGTCAACTAAAAGCAACTATATTACATTTTGTGAAGTCGAAATTTTCCTATAATTTTAGTTAGTATTTGAAGCTTAACCGCCTAAAAGCTAACGTTAATGAAAGTATTGGAATGTAACCCTTATCTATGGCGTGTTAGCTACATTGTAACATTTTGTAACAACATGGTTTTTTTGCAACAAAATATTCCCGAAATTAACTATAATTATAATAGAGGCTTAATGAACATAACAAAGGATTAACAAATGCTATCACATTTATATAAATTCAAACGCTTAATTGCGTTTATTTTGGTTTCCGCTTTTTGTGCTACAAACACATCAATAGCTGTGTTTGCGACAGAAATAACAAAATATACTACGTTACCGACAAATACGAATATTGAGCAGGTAGCGGGTAAAAACATATGGAACATTACAACACAAACCACTGCAAAGAATGGTACAATTGGTTTTAATAATTTCGCAAAATTTAACGTAAGTAAAGATCATATAGTTAATCTTCGTTTAATCAATCAACAAAATAAACTTGTAAACCTCATATTTGATAGCCAGGCATCTCAAATTAATGGTATCGTTAATTCCTTTAAAAACGGACAAATTGGCGGTAATGTACTTTTTGCCAACCCTCACGGTTTTATAATCGGTAAAGACGGGGTATTTAATGTCGGTTCTCTAACCCTCATGACACCAAAAGAAGACGTCATGAAGAAGATTTTTGACGGCAGCAGTGTAAATGAAACCAACCTCGATAAACTGATAACTTTCAAATTCGGATCAGATAATTATTATGTCGGAACATCAGATGACGGTAAAACAAAGCTTGAAATGGTTCCTGCTGAAATTACTATTGACGGTAAAATCAATTCAGGTGCGGGGATAGACATAATTAATGGCGGTCGTACTATATCTATAGGTAAAGATGCAGAATTAAATGCAAATATGACATTTACAACCGATGAGAATGGTGAAAATGTAACAGCATCTGTTGGACCCGCTCCAACCGGTATAAGTACATTTAAGACTGCAATGGACGAGGGGAAAGGTATAAATATAATTTCTCAAAACCGTTCTTCTGAATCGGCATATATGAGTTCAATAGTAAATATTGAGGGTAAAGTTCATGCAAACGGAGCTGACGTTATTACACAAACCGAAATACACGGTATGTCATACACAGATCCGACAAGCGGCGAGGAAAAAGCATCTGTTTCACTTGTCAATGCTAAGGATGGTGCTGATATTAAAGGCAGAAATGTTACATTGAGAGCACTATCAGAAGCAACTCACGGTGATCATAATTTAGTTGGTGCAGAGTCAAGCGGTTTTCTTCAATATTTGGCAATTCCTGTAAATTGTCTTATTGATAACTTTGTTCATTTAGGGAAAATGAATACTAAAGTTACAATAGAAGATGGTGCAAAGATTAATGCAAGTTCAAGTGCTAATATTTTTGCAAAAACTGATATGTCCGCATTTAGTGCAATGACTATTTCTCCAATTTTTGCATTCGATTTGGTGCTTCTTGATGTATTAACGGAAACCAGAGTTAAATCAGGTGCAAGTATAGACTCAAAATCTTTAAACGTAAACTCAATCACTAATGCAAATGTTTCCGTTTCAACGACTTCAACAAGTATTTTGGATATTTTATCCGACAATGTTTTTCATAAGGGCACATTTGGCGAGTGGGGTTCTTATGCAATAACCATTGTGAATGCAGATATAAACAACAGGGCTATCATAGAAAATGGTGCGAATTTGACTGTCGCTGAAGATTTGAATGTCCTTGCCAATATGACTCGTGACTTTACTATTGCAACTAAAAACGGATTCCCTCTTGTAGACAAAAACAAAGGCCCTATGGGGTTGGCAGTTGGTATTGCAATTATAGATTCCGAAAATGAAGCAATAATGAATACTGATGCTGATATATCAGGTTCATTGGTTGTAAATGCCAATTATACAGGGAAATTGACACAATCCACTTCGGGTAATTCAGGTTCTCCGGGGGAAGATGGTGCCTTTGGTATGGGTGGTAAAATTGTAAAAAATATTATAAAAGGGGTTACCGGCGGATTCTTTTTTAAGTCTTGGGGAAGTAAGATTGATAAGGGTTTCGATCATGTTGGCGGTAATTCAGCAAACAGAGCTAACGCAACTTTCGGCAAAATACATATCGCAGGCGCTGTGAATGTCGCAAATGATGATGTAAAAAACCACGCTTATATAGGACATGCTAAAAACACAGAAGATCCTAATGATGATGATATAAAACCAACTATTTCAGCAAAAAATATTACGGTTGCATCTGTTCTTGAAGATCATAAGAGTCACGTTACGGCCACAGCAGCATCTTCAAATGGTATAACAGCTGTAGCAGGTGCTGTTGCCGTTAATAGTAAAGACCTTGATTCTGATGCAAAGGCATATGGTAACTTTACAGTAAAGGGCAATGATGGGAACAGTCAGTTTGGTTTGATTGTTCGTTCCAATACAAAAGTTGTGCGACCATCTATGCTCGATGATTTATGGAATTTCCTTGATTTTCTTGGAATTAAGAATTATGAAAAAACAGAAAAGAAAAAGATTGATGAAGTAAAATCAACAAATGTCGATGATTATCTTGACAACTTCAACATGAGTTCTGATATGCAGGAAAAGATTGATCAAAACACATCAGTCTTTAGTTTGTTAAGAATATTCAATTACCTTACGCAAGAGTTAGGTGCAGAAGGGTTCTTCCAGACTTATGCTGAGTCTTCAGCTTCTGCAGCCGCAAGAGAAGGTAAGACAAGTGGATGGGCAGGTGCATTTGGTGTGACGATTGCGGATACAAAATCAAATGCTGAGCTCGTCGGCGGTTCTAACGTAACATTAAATGGGGCAAACGCCAATGAGAATAAGGTGATTATTGCTGCAAATACTGATTCTACAATGTGGGTTGGTACATCTTTGATGTCAATATTTAACATTGCAAAAATAAAAGAAGGAGGCTTTTTACCTGGAACAACTGCAAGAGATGGAAATGCAACAGGCGGTTCAATTTCTGTCCTTATAAACTCAGCAGATACAACTGCCAGTGTTGGTAATGGGGCTGTTATAACTAAAGCAACATCTGATAATGCCGGTGATGTGGACGTTAAGGCCACTGAAAACGGACAGTTTATAAACCTTGCAGCAGGTTCTTCTGCTGCTGATGAAGCAGGAATTTCAGGTAATATTGCAGTTTCTGTTGTTCCGAATTGTGAAACTAAAGCTACTATTGAACAAGGTGCTGTTGTAAATAACGCAAAAGATGTGACAGTTGAAGCAACAAAAGACGATAACTGGTATGATGTAATCTTCTCTTTTGCTAATTCAAAGGCCTCTGTAGCATTTGGAGCTTCAACCCTGTTTATATTTGATAATGTTACAGCATATATTATGGGGAATGTTACCGCATCAGGTGATGTTCTTGTGAATGCTGTTTATGACAAGGCATTCCTTAATGTTGGTATAAATATGGGACTTGCAAAATCAGGACAACCTTCTCCGGAAGAACCTAATATAGATGACATCGCTCCTGCAGAACAGCCAAATCAGGATGAGGCTCTTTTACCTGGATTATTTGAAGAATTTATGGAAGAACAAGGTGCAAATCTTAATAATTTAGGTCAGGTTGGTGATGCTCAAAATATTATTAATCAGGTTAATAATGTCGGTAATGGAAATGTTGGCAATCCTGATAAAAAAACCTACTCTTATGCGGGTACAATACTTTTGAATGTAGTGAAAGACAGTGTTCAATCATATATAGGTAATGGAGCGAAAGTTACTGCCGGAAAAGGTGTAAAAGTCAGCGCTAAATCAATTGATCAAAATATAGAAGTTGGTACTATTTTATCATTTAACGGTAATTCTGGCGGTGGCGGAACTGTCGGGTTCAACCTGAACATGAACGATGTTGACGCATATATCGGTTCTGCAACTGTTGATGCTAAAGATACTACTGAAGTCATCGCAGGTGAAGATAATATACTCTATTCTTTCTCTGCAGGTATCGGTCAGGCAAAGGATTCTTCAGGGGTAGGTACATTGTCACTTGATATTCAAAAGAATGATATCAATGCATCAATAAGAGAAGGTGCAAAGATAAATACATCTGACGGTTATGATGTTGATAATCAATCCATAAAAGTTAAGGCAGATTTTGATAACCACCTTGTAAAAGGTGTTGGTGCGATTTCAATAAAAGTAGGCGGTACTCAAGAAGGCAGTGCAAAAGGGGCTGCAATAGATGTTGATGCAGCTAAAACAGATGTTCATGCATACATTAAAGGTGCAGAAATTAATGCCTCTAAAGCAATCGATGTTACTGCAAAATCAAATACGAAATTGATTGATATAACAGCGGCAGGTGCTGTTTCTACAAATGGCGGGGCTTATGACGGAAGTGTAGGACTTTATGTTTCAACCGGTACAACGGAAGCATATATTGAAAACACACAGGTTAATAATTCTGAATACAACGTAAACAATGTACAAACTGAAAGAACAAACAAAGGTGCAGATATGAAAGTATCTGCTGAAAATATATATGATGACCTCACTGTAACAGGTGCTATTGCAGGCGGGACCCAAAATTCCGTAGGCGGCTCGGTGAGAGTTGATGTTATAAAAGATACAATAAATTCATATGTTTCTACAAATTCTGTAATAAATACCACAGGTAAGTTAGACCTCGTAAACAAGAGCACGTTAGATACTATTGCAGTTACTGCGGCAGGTTCTTTATCAACCTCATCAAACGCTTTTGGCGGTGCGATAATGCTTGTTATCGACGATACTACCCAAAACAGTTATATCAGTGGTTCAACAGTTAATGCAGGTTCTGTCGGTTTTGATACAGATGCTATATTAAAAACGATTGCTGTTACAGGCGGTGTTACAATAGCAACAACTGATAATGCTATAGGTGGTGCATTGTATGTTGCAGTAGCTGCAAATGAAATGAACACATATATTTTAGATTCAAATGTTACATCAACTAACGATATCTCATTGGCAACCGATTTTAATACAAATATATTGAGTGTTGTAATATGCGGTTCCGGCGGCAAGGGTGTCGCAGCCTCAGGTGCTATCAATACCGTTGTTAACAATTCTCATTCAAATACTTATATAAAATCTACTACCGATAAAGAAGTAAAATCTACTGCAGGAAAAGTTTCCGTAAAAGGTACGGATGATTTGAAATTCAAAGCGGCTGTCGGTAACGTAAATATTTCAATAAGCAGTGTTGCAGCAGGTGGTGCTATCGATACGGTTGTTGATAACAGTAATCTGAATGCAGGTATTGAAGGCACAAAAGTTACTGCTAACAAAGGCGTTGATGTTAGTGCTAAAGCAACAAACGATATTATGACAATTGCTGTCGGCGGATCAGGCGGATTAGGTATAGCTGCGGAAGGCTCTATTAATACTGTTGTTATGGCCGCTGATACTAAGGCTTATATTAAAAATTCAGATGTGAATGTATCAGATGGTGATGTTAGTGTTACTGCTTCAGATGAGGCAACAATAAAGGGCGGAACCGGTGCAGTTTCAGCATCCATTTCAGCAGGTGCATTGGCTGTATCTATTGTTACCGGTGTTATTAACAACATGATTGAAGCACAAATCGAAAATTCAAGAGTTGTCGCATCAAACGATGTAACCGTTTCTGCTACGGCAAAAGAAATGATTGGTACAGAAACGGTTCCGTTCATTACGATTGCAGGCGGCGGAGCAGCAGGTGTATCAATAGATGGTGTTGTTGATACTATGGTTATTAACAGTACTGCTGATGCTCATATCAAAGGGAAAAAATCAATAACTGAAGAAAATGTAACAAAAGATTATGGTGTTAAAGCAGGCAACAATGTAACTGTTGCCTCAACAGGTGAAGTTACACTCCGTTCAGTTGGCGGTGCTGCCGGAGGCGGTGGCGTCGGAGGTGTCGGTGCAACTGTTCATACTGTTGTTATAGATAAAGACACAGTTTCAGAATCTGAAAATACAATAGTTGAAGGTGCAAATATTACTTCAACCGCTACTGAAACAGATAATTTCTTTACAACACTTGTTTCGGCTGCAGGTGGCGGAACAGCTGGCGTTGCAGGTGTTGTTAATACAAACGTTATAACATCTGATGTTAAGACAGGTTTTAAAAATTCTACTCTTAAGGCAACAAATGATATTACCATAACATCAAATGCTACTGCTAATATGCAGACAATTACAGGTGGTGTAGCAGGCGGTGGTGTTGCAGGTGTCGGTTTGTCGGCGGTTAATGATGTTATCAGATATCGTATGGCTGCATATCTTGATAATGCAACTGCGAATTTTGATAATTTAGATATTGATGCAACAACAAATAATACTTATAAATTTTCGACTGTATCAGGCGCAGGCGGCGGAACTGCAGGTGTCGCAGGGGTTGAAAATGTTAACTATATAAATAATGAAGTTAAAGCTTATGCAACAGGTGTTTTAACAGGTAATAATGCAACAATTGATGCTGAAGACAATGTAACATTTAAGGATTCATATTCCGGTGTTGTCGGTGGCGGTGGTGTAGCAGGTGTTGGTTTAGCTGTAGAAGTTAATAAAGTTACAAGCACGGTTCTTGCATATATTGGCGGAAGTAAAGTCAAAGTTAATGAAATTAGTGTAAATGCAGAAGGTAATCAAACTTATGATCATATTGTTGTAGCAGGTTTTGCCGGCGGCGGTATGGGTGCAGGCGCAGGTACTTCTCTGGCTAATGTTATTGAAACAACTGTTAAGGCTTATGTTGCTGATGGTGCAAAAATTTATTTAGGTGATGATGATGCTCCATCTTATACAAATTCAATTTCATTAAATGCAACAAATACAATAGACCTTACAGAAGATCTGGGTGCAATTGCATTTGGTCTTGGAGGCGGCGGTGTCGGTGCGACAGTTGCAGTTAATAAGATTAATAATACAGTTGAAGCATATACCGGAAATGATGTAGGAATTAAATCAAAAGATATTACAATTAGTGCTCAATCAAATAATAATTTGGGTAATGACAAAACGGCAGGTTCATTACTTGCGGTTGCCGGTGCAGGCGGATTATACGCAGGTGTTGCGGGTACTGTTATGTATAACAGTGTAAAAGACACTGTAAATGCTTACGTCGGTAAAAATAATATTGTAAAAATTGCTGATAATGGTAAATTGGATATTCAGGCAAAAGATATAACAAAAATTTATGACGGCACAGGTGCTGTTGCAGGCGGTGCAGGCGGTGTAGGTGCATCAGTAGATTATAACGTTATTGAAAATACTGTTGTTGCCTTTATCGGTGCAAGTTCTGATGTTCAGGGAAAAGGTAATGTGTCCGTTGTTGCTGACAGTCAGGAAACTGTGAACAACAGTGCTTATGTAATCGCAGGCGGTATTGGCGCCTTGTCAGGCGGTGTATTGTATTTATCTATCGGTAAAAAGGTAGGTAATGCTTCTTACAACAACTTTAGTGATGCAAAAGACAAAGAAAACTTCCAGGCAGGTGAAAAACAGTCCAAAGAAGTAATGGACAAGGGAGATGAAAAGGCTGCAGGTGCTAATAATAAATTTAATAATTCGTTTAATGATAATTTGAACAAAGTTGCTCAAAACGGTAACACTCAAGGTTCAAGAGTAAGAGATATTCAAAAGAAACAATCTACGGACAGCCTTTATACAAAATCATCACAGTCAGGTTCAAGTATAGAAGGAACTGACAGAAATGGTACAACCTCTGCATTTGTTGATACAGGGGCTAAAATTAAAGCGAATAATTTAACGGTTAATGCTAAAAACAGCAATAATCTTAAATTAAAAACTCTTGGTGTTGCGGTAGGTGCTGTTGGTATCGGGGTTGCTGCTGCAGTTACTGATGATACAACAACAATAAATGCATTTGTTCAGAATAATGCAGATATTGATGTTGATTCATTTACGCTTAAGTCAGAATCAACAGATAAACAGGATATTACAACAACTGCTGCGGCAGGCGGTATTGTTGGCGGCTCAGGTAGTGTTGCACATATCAATTCAAACAAAACAACAAATACATATATTAATAAAGAAGCAAAAATTAAAACAACAAATGATATGCTGATTACAGCTGTTTCAAAATCAGATAAGGATACTTTGAAAACAACTGCTAATGCGCATGGTTATGGTGGTGTAGCTGTTGGTGTATCTACTGCACATACAACAAATGAAGGTAACACTAAAATTGATATAGGTGATGATGTATCACTTGTATCTGATAAAGGTAATATCACAATAAAGACTGATGCGGATGAAGGTGCATATTCTGATGCGTGGGCAGCAACAGGAGCCCTTGCAGGCGGAACAGGTGCGGAATCTTTTGCAACAGTAGGTAAAGACACAAGAGTAACTATCGGTAAAAACTTCTCTGCTGTAGTTAACGATGGTTCAGAAGATATCAAAGATGATGAAGGTCATGTTATCGGTACAAAAACTTTCAAACAGGGTAAAATAGAAATTATCTCTAATACAAAGAACAATGCGCTTGCTGAATCTAACGGACGTGCTTACGGCGGTATTAGTGCCGGAGGTACAAAAACAAGAGCAAAAATTAACCATAAATCAGGTGTAAAAATCACTGATGCGGATTCTGCAAAGACAATCAGAGCACAGGAAATTAATATATTATCTCTTGCTGATAACAAAGTAAAAGCAACGACTTATGCAGGTGCAGGTGCGGCAGCAGGGATTGCGGGATCAGGTGTTTTCTCTGAAATAACTTCAAATGATGATGTATATGTAGGTAAAAATTATAATATTGAAGCAGGCAAATATTCATCCAAATCAAGTGTCAAGAATGATTATTTAAGTTACAACAAATCAAATGCCTTTGGTGTTGTTTGCTTGGCTATCCCGTTTATTGATAATACTGTAACTTCAACAGTTAATAATGAATCTTATGCAAATATCAATTCCGATTCATCAATAGTGATTTCAGCTGCTAATGAGGTTCTGAAGAAAGGTGTTGACGGATATGACATTTATGGCGGTTCGGGTGGTCTTGCCGGTGGCGCAGGCGGTCATATTAATGACAAAGTTACTATGAAAACTCAAACAAAGCTTGGCGGCGATAAGGCTTATGCAATGGGCAAATTTGGTGCAACTACGGGTAATGGCAGTATAGATGTCAGTGCATATAATATTGCCAATATCAACGAAAAGGCTGATTTATATTCTCACGGCGGTATCGTTGGTGCGGATATGGATTCAATTGTAAAATTGGAAGCTGATGCTGATATTAATGTTTCAAATAAAGATATAAGAACAAAAGATGACCATATTAGTTATGCTGCAAGAAATGATGTTGATATTTATACAAAATCTAACGTAGAATCTTATGGTGGTGCTGCAGGTGCAGGCGGGGAAGCGACTGCCGTTGCAACTAAAGTATCTGCAACGGTTACATTTGAAAAAGATGCTCATTCAACAAGCGGCAGAGATACAAATATATCAGCTGTTAGCAATAAGAGTCTTGAATCATATATGTATGCAAGAACCCGTGGTCTTATCAGTGCCCTGAATGATGAATCAAATGCAAAGAGCCAAAACTCAAGAGCATACATCTATATAAACGGTAACGGTGATGACAATGAAAATTCAGGTAATGCTGTAATTACGGCATTTGACTCAATCAATATATCAGCTATCAACACAGCTTCTAAAATCAGAGCGGACAGAGATTCCAAGGCATATGAACTCTGGTGTATTCCATATACCGGTAAAGGTAACAAGAATACTGAAAATACAAGAAGCGGTCAGATTGTATTAAATGGTATATTAAAAAGCGGGGAAGGTTTTAATAAATCGCTTCATTTGAACATAAATGGTGAATCTGTTGACGAGAACGGTAACGTTGTAGAAAACGGCAAGTACGGTATCTTTGTGAATAAAGAGCAGGTTGGTACAATTACAACTGCTGATATAGAGGTTGATATTGCCGCATACGAACAAAGTAAAAGAGAAGCAGAAAAAAAATACAAAGATTTCACAAAACAGGAGAGTGAAGAAATCTCTAATTGTGAGACAATAATTACAAATAATACAAATGCCAAGAATACATTAATTGCGAATAATACTGAATTGAACGGTAAAATAAATACAGCAACGACTGATAAAGAAAATAAGCAAACAGAATTGAATACTATAAAGGGTGCTTATGATAATATGGGTAAATTAGACGGAACTGATCAGGAGTTTCAGGATTTTATCAATACATATGGTCCAATTCAGAGTATGGACATGACCGAGTTGATAACTGCATGTATGAATTATCGTGAACATCCAACAGATGAGAGTTGTATTTCTGCATACAAGACGGCTAAAGCGACATGGGTAATTTCTTATGCCGCGACAAAAGAAAGTTTAGAGAGTGATATCACTTCCTTAAGCGCAAATATAAATGCTTGGGGTGGGCAAATTGAGGCTAATAATATTCAAATAGGTATTTGTGAAAATGCAATTACTACAAATCAAGCAAAGATTAATAATTTGAATGCTACTATTGCAGTTGTAAAGGCTCAATATGAAGATCAAATAGCAATGATAGATGCTGAAATAGAAAGACTTCAAGAAATGAAAGAACAGGGTTCTGAAATCCCTGTATATTCTATGATTGTTGATGACGTAATTATTCGTTCCGGACAAATTACGTTCAACGGTGATTCTGTACTTAGTATTCCGGTGACCCGTGTATCAGGTAACGGTTATATCCATGTTCCGGGGAATAATGCTTCTATTGTCATTCAAAATGACAGTGTAAGTAATATGGTATTCAATAAGCTTATTATCAACGGTAATTTAAGCGGCGGAATTAAGTATAATGGTACAGTGAAAGATGCTACCGTTCATGTTGTTTCTTCAGGCAGTGACAAATGTCAAATAAAAGTACTTAATACAGTTGACAGAAATGACCCTACTGTAAATCTTGATAAAGAAAGTAATGCAGGTGACCTTGTCTTCAGGGGTAATGTTGAAAACCCTAACGGTGCTGTTGAAATTACAAACTATACTGGTAATGTCTTGACAGAAGCAGGTATTACTGCAAGAGATTTGCATATAAGAGTTCCAAACGGTGCTTATGAACAAAAATACACAAACACAACTCAACAGATAGGCGGTTCAAGCAGTACAGGAGCTATAGTTGCAGCAGGTGATATAACAATTGCCGCAAATACTATTGATATAAACGGTTTAATCAAGAGCGGAACAGAGATAAAAGAGGCAACAATTCCTGATCTTACGGTTATCAAAAGAGACGGTAAATACTATCAAAAAGTTGGTGATACCGAAACCGAAATGACTGCCAGCTCTACTACAAAAGGGTATTATTACCTCAATTTGAGTGATGATAACAGTGATGTCGCTGTATTAAGACAAATCAGAGCATACTTCAAACCTTCTGATTTAGAACAGACAGGTAACGATATTGACGGTGATATTTATCTGTTTAAGGCAGATACAGTTGGCGGAAACATTACTTTGACAGGTAATATTATAAACACTTCCGGTACAGGAAGCGGAAAAATAGAACTTGTAAACGGATATGGTCATATAAATGTTACTAATAATTCTAAATATACTCTTGTGACAAGTTCATTAAATGCCGATGATGATACAAAAGGTGTGCTGACTATAAACGACTTCAAATTCGCTTCAGGCGGAGATTCAACGTTTGCTAATTTAACTCAGGCAAGCCTGACCGATGATTTTATAGAAGAACATGCAGGTACATATACTGCAAAAGTAGGTGATGATGGAATTATCATAACAACTGCAGATAATAAAACCGAAGGAAACGGTTCGTGGTCTGATACTCAAGAGGGAACACTCTTTGATGACAATTGTAAACTTATATCTACCAATTATATCCCTGGTGATGATGCTTATTATGTTCAAAAGGCAGGTGAAACGGTCGGATATTGGAGATATGTAAGCCGTTCATGGTGGACTGAACTCTGGTTCGGTAAAAAATATGTATGGGAAACCTATTATAAAGAACCTGTTTATGGGGTAGCAAAAAATCCTGTACAAGTAAGATTTGTTGGTTATGAATCTCCTGAAATTAATGTAACTTCAAAGGGTGATATTGTTATGAACAATAGTATCAGTTCTTTGCCGGGAACAATTAACCTCAAATCAGACGGAAATATAACAACAAGAAGCCAGAGTTATTCAATATCAGGTAAGAATATTAACCTGACCTCAGGCGGTGACGGATCAAGCGGAACTATCGGTCAATATGATTCTGCTTTTTCAACAGTGAAACCTTTGCAGGTTATCGTATATGATGATGGTAAATTAGTAGCAAGGGGTAAAGAAGTATATCTGAATTATCCAAAAACAGGAATAAGTAATATTGATATAGATGCTTATGGCGGTTCAATATATCTTGCAACCGATAGCGACAGTATTGATATGACCGGTAAAACACTGTTTGGTCTTCAGGCAGACAGCCTTGAACTTCATGCAGACAGTATAAATCTGAATCCTGCAGATTTGGCTCAGGATGCTGATTACAACATTAGTATACATAATTGGATTGTAAGAGCAAAAGATGATATTTATATCCAAAACAGAAACAGTATAACTGCAAAATATATTGTTTCTGAAAATAACGGGAAAATAGTATTAAGATCAGAAAAAGGCTCAATATTCTCCGGTACTACCGATGCATACAGTGATTATAATATCCATGGCGGAAGTTTCAATATATATGCTCCATGCGGCAAAATCGGTGAAGCGGATAATCCGCTGAGCTTTGCAAGAGCCGGCATATATAATGTTGTAGCGGATGGCGATGTATATATGTTGTCAAACTCAAAAATGCATATTGACAGAGTTACATCAGTACAAGGTAATGTAAACCTTAAGGCTCAATTCGGTATTATTGCATCCGATATTACTACAACCAAATCAGGCAAGGAATTTACATATCAATATGATAATACTACCCAGTCAAATGTTCCTGTATATGTAAATGACGGCGGTGTAGTTCCGGAAGATGACAGAAGGGTTTATCATATATCTTCTGGCTCAAGTACATACACAGATCCTGATACAAACGAACAGGTAACAGAAAACGGTAATATTCGTCTTGTAACAAATGCAGGTAATTTAGAAAACTTGACAGTTGATACAGATGGCGTAATTACTGCGTATGCAGGGTTTAATGTAGCCGATGATGATTTTATTGATACAGAACATTATATTGATGGTACATCTGATATTAATATCACCTTGTTATCCAAGGCATTACCGCAAACAACTCCGACTATGACAGAGGAAGAAGCGTTTGCTGCTTATGATATTGAAAATCGTAAAGATATGACAATAAAAAGAGTATTTGCTACTCAAAACGTCACTTTATCCAGTGAAAGAGGTGTTTCGAAAGAAGTTGATAGTGATGGTGTTATTTATGGCAGCAGTATAACAATCAACGCTGTTGGTGATGTAGGCGGAGCAGAGGATAGCACAGCTTTGAATTTTGGTACATTAGGTGAAGTTTCTGTTTATACAAAAGCAGACAGTAATGTCAATATTTTTAATGTAGGTAGTTTAAAAATAAACAGAATTGATGTTACTAACAATATTGTTAAACAAAATGCTGATGAAACAACTTATGGCAGCGATTCAAATTCTATAGGTAGTATTAAAATATACTCTATTGGTGATATTACAAATGCGATAAAAGATAAAGAAGTTGTTGATACAAAAACGACAACTACAATATCCGGAGTAGATACAGAAACTCAGGAACCAACTACTCAGAAGGTTGAGATTGATACAAAAAATCTTGCTGATAAAAAACAAACTGAGCCAAATATCAGAGGTAAAAATATTGAAATAGTAACTGTGGCAAGTAATATAGGTGATTATAATAACGAATTGATAGTTGAAACAACATCATCCTATGGTGGTTTGAAATATGACCAAATGGGATGGTTAAGCAGTTCCGGTGATGTACAGGGTGCATTTATCAGAGGGGTCGGTGATACCTTATATATTACAAAAGGAGATTCTAATCAAAATCTGCGTGTAGTAACGGATGACACAAATATAGTAATAACAAATGCAGAAATATACGGAAATGCGGATATAAGATCTAACACGGGTAATATAACCCTTAATAATATAACTGCTGACGGTGTTCTCAAGCACGAATATGAACTTAATGTTCTTACTACAAAAGACATTGTTTTGAACGGTGCAAAAGCAAATGAAATTCTTCTTGATTCCAGCAATATAACAGTCAAGGGAGATATATCTACGGATACTCTTGTTGCGGTGGCAAAAGACCATGCAACTCTTGATGGTGCTACTGTCAGTTATCTCAGCGAAAATGCGGATAAGGATGTTCCTTTAGCCAGTGTGGCTTCTTCAGGTGATATTACATTGAAAGATTCAACAATAAACGGAAAATCTGTCTTCGTGACAAGTGATCTTAATAATCTCAGCGATGTACCAAATAATATTTATGTTGATAATGTTACTGTCAATGATAATCTTGTTATAACTTCATCGGGGGATACGAATATAAGTACTTTAACCGTTGATGGTGAATTTACTAATAAATCTGAATATACAGCAGTAACAGAAAAATTAGACGTAGTCGAAGACGCAAATATTACTGCAGAAAATAATGTAGTAATTGCTGACGGTCATATGCAAAAAGACTTAAATGTTGTTGCTAAAAATCTCTATGTTGAAGACATTCAACTTGACGGTAATATTAATGCAGATGTCGATACTGCAGATATAAATACGAATTATGATCTGAATGTCGGCATTATTCAGGGTAATGGTGACAATATTCATACTGAAGATTTAAAAATCAACTCTGCAGGCAATATACTAAATTCTAAGACTGAAGATTACGTAAATATCTATGCAAAGAATGTTGATTTAATTGCGGGTGATTCTATAGGTGAACGTGAATTGCCTTTGGTTATTAACTTGCCTAAAGGGAATAGTGTTGCAATAGAAGCAGGAAATCTTGCAAATATTAAAACAACAGGTGCAGGACCTAACTATACTAAATATAAAGCTGATGAGGCAATCATAAAGGCTGAGGGTAAGGTGAAGATGAGAGGTCTCGATGTTAACAGACTTTCTCTCAAGACTAACTCAACCGATACTGATATCAAAGGTAAGGTTAAGAAAAGCGGTCAAATCAGAACGAAAGACAAACGTATATCTATAAATAACGTAAACTTCGAACCTGATCACAGTGCAACTGCACAACTTCATACAGGAAAGAATAAGTTCCATTTGAAAACTAACGGCAGTAAAGATATTCAAATTGATTCAAAATTTGTCGTAAGACACAATCAAGGCTATGTAATAAACGGAACTGACTTCTTATCAAGTATGGAATCTGAAGCCATTAAATCTGCTGAGTTAAGCCTGAAAAATTCTGATAGGAGAAAAGGTATTCAGAAAGAAGCGGATGATTCGCTTTACGGAACAGAAAAACTGACGGATGATGCTATACTCATCAAAACTATCCACGGTGAAATAATCACTCCTGAGAATGTTTATGATGTTATAAATTCAGGTGAGAGTCTATCGCTGAACTTTATCAAAACCAAAAAGAAAGCAAAAGCGACAATATATGACAAGATAAGTTATTTAAAATAACATATATACAAAAAGCCATTGTATTTTACAATGGCTTTATTGTTTTTATGGTGTCGACGGCGGGACTGTATCGGATTATTGCTTCACACCTTCAAGCCGTTCACTTCATTTTGCTTATGGAATGGGAGTGTTGCCGTAAGGCATAAACTCATTCCGCAAAATAGTCGTTCACTATTTCGGTGCTACTTCGAGTTAGGCTCACTTCGTTCGCCGTCACTCTACGCAAAATCCTCTGAACCCGTATGCACTTCGTACAAGCAGATTAAAGCCCACACCTTTTCAATATAAAAAGGACAGTAACATAAGTCACTGTCCTTTTTATTGTCGATGAGGTTACTATTTTGGAACCCAACGACAATATTTATCAGCAAATAGTATCTGTCATGAAACAGTCTACTCAGGAATACTACAATATGAGAATGATTCTGGGATTAGAATGTGCTTAGATTTTGTTTTTATATGTTCAAATAATTTTTTATGATTTCAGAATCTTTAATTAAATCTTCAAATTCTTCTGTGCCAAGTGGATGACTTAATTCTTCAATTTTGGTACTAATTATAGGGATTCTCATTGCATTATAAAATTGTTCTATTAATTTATGTTTTGAAATTATGAAATCCTGATGGACTTTAAATAATCCAACTACAATCCCATTTGGTTGTTGAACTCTATCACTAATATGCATGAATCTGATTTTTTCACCATTAATATTCTGAATATAAAAGAATGATTCAGGACCTTCTTCTTCACATGCAAAATACAAATCTTCTGTTGTTTGTGTCAATAATTCAAGAAAATACCATAATTCGTTCATACAATTTTCTGCAAAACCATAATAACAATAACTAATATTCTTATTATTACTGATAGTAAAATCATAATCTATAAAACCGAGTCCCCAGTCATCATTTGCAGTAATAATAACATTTTCGCCATCAACAGGATGAGAACTTTCAATTAATTCTTTTATAGTTAATTCACCATTTTCTAGCAGTTCTCTATTATCATAGAAAAATTGCCATTCTTTAAATGCTGATTCTTGTTGTTTTTGCCATAACTCATTCATGATAGACCTCATTTAAATAATATCATAAACGAGGTATGTGTCAGAAACGGACATAGATAAAATGTTATTCTGAACTTGTTTCAGAATCTTAAACGGCGGGACTGTATCGGATTATTCGGGTACGCATAACACTACTTTCGCTATTAAATCCTGACGGATTTAGTCGCTCATTCGTGTTATTTGCTCTTACGAGTTTCGCAACTTCGTTGCTCACTCTACCGAAAATCCTCTGAACCCTTGTGTGCTACGCACAGGCAAGTTAAAGCCCTCACCATTTCAATATAAAAAGGACAGTAACTTATGTCACTGTCCTTTTTATGGTGTCGATGGCGGGACTGTCTTGACCTGTTCGCGTTAAACATTTACCTCTCATAAAACAATAGCTAATTGTTTTATTCGGCAGAGTGGTTTTTCTTTTCAGAAACTTCGTTTCTTTGCTCACAGGTCGCTGAACCCGAATGAACTTCGTTCAACGGATTCGCGTCATTACCATACGAACAATAAAACAGACGATAACAAAAGTCATCGTCTGTTTTATGGTGTCGACGAGGTTACTATTTTGGAACCCAACGACAATGAAACTATACCACAAAAAACGTTGCCTAACAACGTTTATCAACGCATAGTTTATATTATGAAACAGTCTACACAGGAATACTATAATATGCGTATGATATTAGGGTTAGAATGTAAATAATTGTTGGGTTTTACCCAACCTACTTGCTAAACAGTTATCCAAAATGGGATTTTTAGTTACTTGTCCTTGGAATTTAATATTACGTACTTTATATTGATTATTAATTGGTAAAATTTGCACTTCACACATACCTATATTATAGTTCGTGGGTTGGGTGAAACCCAACATTATTATTATGGTGTCGTTCGGGTTTGATTTAATCAATCATTACTCATGTATCATTGGAGGTATAATTGTATAGTAAAATTTATATTTTTTAGTTTTACCAAGTTTATTTTTAATCACAAAATCATAGCGGATAGGATTAATTTGGTAATCATCAGGCAGTAATATTATCATTTCTTTGACATAATGAATAAGATTTTTCTTACTTTTGCCGACAACCAGTACTCCTGATTTTATTACATCTTCGTGGTCAATCCAAGGGTTTTTATATCCGAAGGTTTCTATTATAACCTTTGGTCGTCTTGTATTATATTCCTTTATTTTATATACATAATCACCGGTTCCGCATATATACTTCAATTCAGAATTGTTTGTCGTATTATCCCAAACCTTATTTAGATTTGGTACAATTTCCTGATACGGGAAAGACATGTGTAATTTTGTTTGAAGTTGTGAAAATATAAACATTCCTGTCAGCCAGGCAATCATTAGTCCATATATCCATTTTAAGAAATAACTGAAGGTTTTTTCGTTAAATTTAATTGGGAAAAAGTAAAAAAGGAATATCCCGACAAAAGATACCATTATAGAACCCCACATTCCCAAAATCCGGTTATTTTCTATTGCAGCCATACAGCCTTGAGCAAGTATCGGGACAAAGGTTATCAATAATATAAAAATACTTTCACTGTTTTTTAAATTTTTATTTGTTTCGATTTGTTTGGTTTGCAGCCCTAAAAACAGATACACAGCTATACAGGTGGTAACGGATAATACCTGATCCAACAAGAATTTTAGAGGAAATACAATTCTTCCGAACTGAATCAGAAATTGCGGGGTGTTGTGTGAACCTATTTCTGTTCTTTCCGCCATATAGATAAACGAAAAGAAGTCTGTTTTGAACAAAAATATAATATGAGGAAGTATAATCAGGAAGCCTGTTAGTATTGATATGTACATTCCTTTTTGTCGGAATTGCTTTCTGTCACATAATATAAGATATAAAAATAAAGCAAAAAACAGGAAAATGACCTGATATTTACAAAGTACGCCGAGGGCGGAAGCCACCCCAAATAATATCCAATCGACAGTTTTATTTCCTTTTACGGATTTGTAAAAATAATACGTTATCATTGGCCATATTGCCATTGATAAAAAATTACAGTTAAAATTCTCATAAAAAGCAATATAAGTATAATAATAACAAGATGTCATAATTAGTGAAGAACATATTGCTTTTTCGGGTTCGAGAAAAAACTTTGCAAGTTTATATATAAAAATAAACCCTATCAAAATAGAAATTTGTCCTAAAAAATAAGCAACAAAATCGTGATGACCACATAGATTATAAACACCGCCTAAAAGCCAACCTGAAAGCGGAGGGTGTTTGTTAGTCCCAAAATCTACAAGTTCACCCCATGAAATTGCCTCTAATGCATCATTTCCAATAATATTACGTACTAAACAAAGGCAACTCCAACACAATGCGTTTATGAATAAAAAAATATATAAACTTTTCTTCTTTTCTTCAATCATATTATATATGTTATCACAAAAGAATTATTTATGTTTTCTCCAAAAAGGATTCTTTAGTTTAAGTTTACAAGTTTTGCACACAGGTACAAAAAACAGACATGTCTTTGTTAAGCTCAAAATTATATACATTGATTTAATATTGATTCTATGCGAAAATGTTTTAGGAGTTGACTAAAAAATAACAATTTTTTATATGTCAGTTATGTAAAATATTGATGAAATTTAAGAAGGGCATGAAAAAGAAAAACTTTGGAAACAGAATAGCAGTTATGATATTAGGTCCGTTGGGTGATGTAATAAATACGTCTGTTGTATTCAGAACTCTTGCGGATGCATATCCTCATGCAACATTATCAATTATTGCTACGGACAGGGGTGCACCTGCAACTGTCGGTATTCCTGAAATTACCGATAAGTATATTTTAGATACATCAAATACCGGCAATAGAAAAAATGCGGGTTCGTTTAAATTTGCGTGGTCTTTAAGGGGCAAATTTGACACAGTTATAGTGCTGGACAATTCTCTTCGATCCGCTGTTTGTGCCTTTTTAACCTGTGCAAAAAACAGAATTGGCAGAGGGAGAGAATTGAGAGAGTTATTTTTAACTGATATTGTTCCGTATTTAGATGAAGAAAAGAATTGTAGAATTCACGTGTCAGAACACTATGCAAGATGCCTGAAACCTTTGAATATTTACAAAGAAAATTTAGACACTTCTTTTGTCTTTGATGAAAAAGAGGAAAAAGTTGTTTCTGATCTCTTAGAAAATAATAATCTTTCTGATAAGAAAATAATAGGTTTTTGTCCTGCTTGCGGGTCTAAAAGAAAAACTTTATTGTTGGAAGACAGTATTAAAATTCTTAAATACTTAAACTCACTAAATAAATATGATGTAGTCATCGTTGGAGGGAATGACGTTAAAGATTATGTATCAAAATTAAAACAGGAAGATATAGAATTTACAGATTTTAGCGGTCATACAACATTTTCTCAAACGGCAGCACTAATTAATAAATGTGAAAAATTTATAAGCGTTGATACATCATGTATGCATTTGGCGCTGGCAAGAAAAGTCCCGACATTATCCATATTTTTTAATAATCTTGGTACAAAGTGGGGTCCGAAAAATTTGGATATAAATCGTTGTTATACAAATTTAACTGCAAAAGAACTTGATATGGACTTATTTATAAAAACATTCTCAGAAATTAAGGATAAATCTTCACTTGTGTAAATATAAACCCCAATATTATTGATAAAATATACATTTTTATATTTTTCATCTCAAGTTGCCAGTTGTAGTGTGCAATTTTTTACCCTTATAAAAATGGTGTCGATGGCGGGACTGTCTTGGATTTGCTTCACGCTCACAGAGTTTTGTTTGCGGTACTTCGTACCTGTCAACAAAATCTGTTCGCTATCCGGACTAACTTCGTGTCGTCCGTCCGCAAATCCGCTTGAGGTGGGGTTCGCGTCCCCTTCTGTCAAAATAAAATCGCCAATAACAAAAGTCATTGGCTATTTTATGGTGTCGATGGCGGGACTGTCTTGACCTGTTCGCATTAAACGTGTCTACGGTTTTTCTTTTCAGAAACTTCGTTTCTTCCAAAGAAAAGACCTTCGCACTCTGCTCACAGGTCGCTGAACCCGAATGAACTTCGTTCAACGGATTCGCGAGCAATAAAACAGACGATAACCAAAGTCATCGTCTGTTTTATGGTGTCGATGGCGGGACTTGAACCCGCAAGGATCTCTCCACACGCCCCTCAAACGTGCGCGTATACCGATTCCGCCACATCGACATGCCCTTTCTTATATTTACCCCTATTATAAATCAAACCTTTGCTTTTAGCAAATATCCCGTTATTATTGACTTTAAGACATAATTTTCAGCCGTTTCTTATTTGGGATTTTTAACCCCGATATCTCATCCGTTTGGATGAGATATTAGTATTCATGTTGATTTCAGCGATAATTTAAGTTAGCATGATGGCTGGAGATTTTATTATGAAACTAATCATTTACCTTATTTATTTGTATTTAACAGTATACACTGTTTATTTTACGGCTCTTGCTGTTGCAGGACTGAACAAAAAGAAGAAAGTCAGAGATAATGTCGACAAGAAATATAACAATATCTGCGTTGTCGTGTATTCTCACAACAATAAAGAAACCGTTGAAAATCTTGTAAAACAACTGAAAAATCAGACTTATCCGAGCGGACACTACACAATCCAACTGGTATTGGATAACTGCTCAGATAAATCGGAAATGTTGTTTGAAGGTGATTTAGGTGTCAATGTCATGGATGTTAAAAATGTTGATACTATCGGTAAAGATCAGGCATTCTCTATAATTACCGAAAAATATTCAACAATAAGAGATTTGGATGCTTATGTATTCCTTGATGCAAGATACTATGTCAACAGCGATTTCTTAGACAAGGTAAACGACTCTCTCCAAACCGATGATGTTATTACAGGTGCAACTTCGCTTATCTGTGATGAAAAATTGTCACTTTTGGAAAATATTAAATATTCATACAATTTGTACAGAAATAATTTTATTTCAAAATCTCGTGATGCTTTAGGTTTGAACAACCTAGTCAATTCGGATATTCTCGCTATGAAAAAATCTGTTGTTGATGAGATGGGCTCAGTAAACTTCAAAAGCACAAGCGAGGAGCTGAAATATACTGTTGCTTTGGCAAATATTGATGTAAGGATAGGGTTTAACCCTGACCTCAAAATATATATCAATGCGGACAGATACGACTGCAAAATTCCGTCATTGTCAAAACGAATTAGTCTTTTCTTTGAAAATATAGTTAAGATTAAAACAGATAATTTACCGTTCTCGGAACTTATCTGGTCTTTAATATATCCGAACTGCTTAACCCTCGCGTTAGGCTATTACCTTGTATTTGACTATTCATTCCATGTGAAAAGTCTGCTTAACTACTATGTTGTAGGATTTGGTATTATAGTATTTTTAGTAGCATTCTGTGCAAGTTTGCTCCATGCCAAAATACATTCAAAAGAACATTTTTACCTGTTCTTATACCCGTTCTATGCGTTATGCAAAGTGATATACAACTTCCCGCCTGTAAGATTTGTAAGAAACTGTCTGTTCAAAAGCGGTGAAGTTACCCATATAGAAAAACTGAGTATTCAGGCATTTATTTCTGACGGTCAAAGATACTATCCTTGCAAGCTTGAAATAGTTTCAGAATCTAAGTTTACAAAGATTATTCTCATAAACAGAGATAAAAAATATAAAACCAAAAACCACTTAAGGGCAATTGATGCTATTGCAGAAATCTCTCAAAAACTGGAAAGTTTCGGTTATACCCTGAGATTATGCCAATGCTGTAAGTATTTTGAGCCTAACATTGACGGAACGGTAAACCAAATTAAAGGGTTCTGTAAATATCCGTTCTCTAACAGAACTCCGGGTGATATTCTCCCTACAATGATTTGGAATGCGTGTGATGCTTTCTCAAAAGTCAATGTTGTTAACCTTTTAGATGCTATCTCCGCAAAACAAGAGGAAGATAATAATCAGTAATGGTTCAAAAATTTAACCCTGAAAGTGCCTATATCCATATACCTTTTTGCAGGGGTAAATGTAACTATTGCTCCTTTGTATCGGGTGATTATTTTGACAAAAAAACAGGATATCTTTATTCACTTTTAAAAGAGATTGATTACTATTACTCTGATGAACCTCTGAAAACCCTCTATCTTGGCGGCGGAACTCCTTCCTGTATGGATTTGGAAGAAATAAAAAAAATAGTGTCCAAATTCAGACTTGAAGATAATGCCGAGGTAACAATAGAGGTTAACCCGAATGATGTAACCCCAGAATATATGAACGGGTTATTTGATTTAGGGTTTAACAGGGTAAGTATGGGTGCTCAGAGTTTTGATGATAATATTTTGAAACTCATAGGCAGACGACATACTTCCTCAGAAATATACAGCGCAGTAGAAAATACAAGAAACGCAGGGTTTAAAAATATCAGTCTTGATTTAATATATGGTTTGCCGACACAAACCCTGAAAGGGTTTGAGCATGACCTTACAGAAGTCATTAATCTTGATGTGGAACATATTTCGCTTTACGGATTAAAGATTGATGAGGGTTGTTATTTCTACAAAAATCCTCCGACAAACCTGCCGGATGATGATGTTCAGGCAGATATGTATATTATGGCAGGTGAGCTGACAGGCAAAAACGGGTACGAACACTATGAAGTGAGTAACTACTCAAAATCAGGATATAATTCAAAACATAATTCTAACTATTGGGAATGTAAGGAATACTACGGGTTTGGGCTTGCTGCCCACGGCTATGTTGACGGGGTAAGGTATTCAAATACATCCTCAATTGATGAATATTTAAATTCACCAGTCGACAGAGAGTTTGGCAAGTTCCTAACAGAAAAAGAGAAACTTGAAGAACGCATTTTCTTAGGGTTAAGGCTTGCAAAAGGGATAAATATTGATGAAATAAACACTGATTTTAACATAGATTTTCGCACAAAATACAAAGATGTTCTGAATAAATATCTGAAAACAGGACATCTTGAAGAAACAAAAATCGGATACAAACTTTCGGATAACCCGAAAACTAACGGGTTCCTGCTGAGTAATGTTATCCTTGCCGATTTTATGGAAGATTCTTAAAAAGAGATTAAATCGTTATAAACTCTCATAATGTATTTGTCTGTCATGCAGGATATAAAGTCAATAATAGCCTGTTGGTAGTCTTGCAGGTTGTTCATATCATAAATGACTTTGTTCTGGTATTTTCTCAGTTCTCTTAAGTCCATATCTATATTGGAATATTTTATCAGCCATTTTCTGAAATCAACAATAATAGTTGTGTATAATTTTGTATCTTTTTTCAGGTTTTTGATAGTATCCATTCCGCCGTAATAACTTTTAAGGAAGTTATAAACCGTTCTCATAACAAGGTTTGCATAATTCATAAACGGCTCCATGCGTTTATTCATACAAACTTTTTCTAATATAAACTGTTTCACCTGTGTCATAAGTTCAAAGTTTTCTTTTGTGAAAGTCAAGCCGTCCTGCGGGTTAGAATTTATACACAAATCTGTAACAAGTTCATAAATAAGCGAAGTAGGATTTATCTGTTTGAGTTTTACTTTTTGTTTAATAAATGTCTGCGCTATCTGTTTAAGAGTAGCGAAATCGCGTTTATTAAACATGTTGTATCTTGTTGCATCTTCTATGTCACGACCTATGTAGGCAAGTTTGTCGGATATTTTAACAACACAACCTTCATATGTGTATGGCATATACACACCTTTTTTCATTTTTTCAAGGTCAATAAATTCGTTACGCGGTTTGAGAGCGTTTTCGTCTACCTCACCACAATGGCAAACTATACCGTCGCGTACTGCATAGGTCAGATTAAGGTTATTATGTTCTCCGTAATAATTAGGTAATGTTTCAATATAATCTACCATACGCAGACTGTTTTTTTCGTGCCAGAAAGGTTCAGGAAAATGTTCATCAATCATAATTTCCGCAATAACTCTTTCTCCGTGGTGTCCGAATGGTGAATGTCCCAAATCGTGACCGAACGCCATTGCCTCAACAAGTTCAACATTTAACCCGAGCGAACGGGCGATTGTTTTTGCAATTGATGCAACAATATTAACATGTTCTATTCTTGTACAAACATGGTCGTTTGTTGTTGCATAGAACACCTGTGTTTTGTGTTTAAGTCTGCTGTATGCTCCCGAGTTCAAAATTCTGTTATAATCACGCTCAAATTCTGAGCGAAGGTCGTATTCTTTTTGATACAAATCGCCCACACGGGAAATACAATTTTCCCATTTTTCGTTATTCGGATTAACAGCATACTCTTTGAACTGCTCTTGTCTTAAATCCTGATGCATACTCATACTATGATTATAATGTGTTTTTTTAGTGTTGTCCAGTAGGTAAAGTAAAATGAAAAATTGATTATATATTTGTGTCCCTTGTTGGTTTATAGACTGTGTTGCCGTTCAGAACATAATCTCTCAGCGCCTGTTCGCCTTCTTCTGTTGCAATATTTCCGTAAACGGTTATCCCTCTTTTCTTAAACTCGTCGTGCCAGTTAGGTTTAAACCCTTCGTCAAACCCTGTTATTTCTTCAACTTTATCTGACGGAACACCATAATATACATTCTTTATTCCTGACCACATAATCCCGCCAAGACACATTATGCACGGTTCTGCCGTTACATAAAGGCTCAGATTATACGGGGATAAATCGTATGTGTTGTAGTGTTTTTCAGCTTCTTTTATCGCATTCATTTCTGCGTGAGAGTGACTGCATTTATCGTTTAATACCGAATTACAGGTCTTTACTATTAAATTGTTATCTTCATCATAGATTGCCGCAACAAAAGGCCCTGCCCCGTTTTTTGTATAGGTTTCTATTTCCTTTTGGAGTCCTGATATAACTTTGTGTGCAAAATCCAATTTTGTGTTTTCCATTTTTATTTCCTATCCGTTAAAATAATATGCCGACTATTGATGCTGACATAAAGCAGGTTAATGTACCTGCAATAAGTGCTCTGACTCCGAGTTTTGCAAGGTTTCCTCTTTGATTTTGTGCTAATTCACCAATACCGCCTATCTGAATAGCGATAGAACCGATATTACCGAAACTGCAGAGTGCAAAACTTGCGATTAAGAACGCTTTGGCACTAATAATACTTTTCATTGCAAGCAGGTCTGTATATGCAACAACTTCATTAAGTACAAGTTTTTCACCGATAAGTCCGCCCACATTGACAATATCGTGTAAAGGAACACCCATCACAAGTGCAAATACAGAGAATATCTGTCCGAGTATAAATTTAAGTGATAAGTTTGGCAGCCAACTCCAGCCAATATGAAGATGATGATATAAGAATGTTCCGAATCCGCCAAGGAACCAGTCTATCATTGCCACAAGAGAGATGAGTGCTATAATCATTGCGATAATACTTATTGCAACTTTCATACCGTCAGCCGCACCTGCAGAGATTGAATCTATTACATTAACATGAGTTTTTTCAACTTCTATTTTTATATCTCCGCTTGTTTTTGGTTCTTCCGTTTCAGGGTACATAATTTTTGAAATTGCGATTGCCCCAGGTGCTGCCATAATTGATGATGCGAGAATATATTCCGCAGGGATACCCATTTTGATATATATCGGCATCATTGCTCCTGATACACAAGCCAGACTGCCTGCCATTGAGGTTAACAACTCAGACATTGTAAGACCGCTTAAATATGGTTTTATCATTATTTGTGCGGAAACATTTCCGACAAAAGAGTTAGCAACTGCACAAAGCGCTTCTGCCCCTGATATTTTCATTATTTTGCTCATCCCTTTCCCGAGCAGAGCAACAATTTTTTGCATAATTCCGTAATAGTACAAAATGTTTACAAGTACCAGCATAAGAATCATTGAGCAGATTATATTTATTGCAAAAGTTTCGCAGTCAAGCGGGGTTGAAAAAGTGAAATTTCCGCCCTGCAAAGCAAAGTCAGAAAGTTTTCCGATAAATGCACCTATCTTAAAAAAGATGAATTGACCTAAAGGAACTTTGAAAATAAACAAAGCGAAAAACACCTGAAGAAGAAGTGCAACGCCAATTGTTTTATAATCTATTTTTTTCTTGTTATTTGACATCGCAAAAGCGATTAACAAGATAATTATTATCCCGATTAAACCTGTAAATCTTTGCATAATTTAAACTCCCTTTGTCAAATCTGTATTAATTATATCAGAAACAAATCGGGGGTAAATAAGGGGTAATATATAAAATACAACTCATTCGAATATTTGATAATTTGCAGGAAAATCATAAGATATTCGCCTTCTCCCGCGGGAGAGGTTATTTTTTATTCACCCCGCACCCAATAATTAAAAAATAATTAACATATTTTAATTCCACTTGTCTATGTGATACTATTGTGATAATCTCATGGTAGCGAGGATTTTGGCAATTTTTTTGTCCTGAAATCAGAATAAAAGAAAAAATAAAAATGTTAAATATAAAAAGACTAGCCTTAATATTTACAGCATTATGTGTCCTGATGAACACTGTGGCTTTTGCTGAACCTGATGCCCAAAATGAACAGTTTGGGGCAGGAGTCGGGGTGAATGTTGAAACCGATGCGGTTAATGATATTGTTAATCAGACAGTTAATGATGTTGATAAGGCAGGCAAAAAGTCTAAAAAAGTCACCAAAGTAAAAGTTCAGAAAGAGAAAAAAGTTAAAGAGAAAAAATCTCGCAAACAAAAACGCAAAGAAAATGCTGAACTTAAAGAACACAATAAACAGGTCGATAAAGAACAAAATAATAATAAATATGTTGAACGAGCCCTGAAACATAACAAAGATTACCAAAAATTAAAAGGTACAATCAAACTTGAAAAAGATTCTGATAAAAGTCTTATCAAAAAGATTGACTTTGACGACATATTATTAAAGGCAAAAGATCATGCCTATGATTTAAAAATCGGTGATTATAATGTACTTATTGCAAAACAGGGTATAAAAGGCGCTCGTGCCGAATATTTCCCAAAACTTGTTGCATCGGCAGGTACGGAATATACAAAGAACTTCCGTGATGTAAGTGAAACAACGGTTATGTCTATCGGGGAAGCATTCATCAACCCTTATACCCGTTATCAATCAGTATTAGGTGTTACTCTTACTTATAATGTTTTTGACTTCGGGGTAAGAGGCGGAAACCTTAAAATCGCCAAGCAGGATGTGACAGTTAAAGAACTTGAAAATGAACAAAAACTTCAGGAGCTTAACCTCACACTTGTTGATACTTATGCGAAAATACAAATGACTCAGCGTCAGATAAAAATTAATAAAGAAATACTTGCTTTGCAATCCGTTAATTTAGGGTTTAAAAAGAGATTATTTGATGCCGGTGAAATTTCAAAAACAGAACTTAATGATGAAGAAGTTAAGGTTGCGGAAGTCGAAAAAAGAATATATGAGCTTCAGCAGTTACTCGTTGAGTCTGTAAACTGGCTTCAATTCTATACAGGGGAACAATATGATATCCCTTCATTAAAGGTTTCGGATATCAAAAAACCTGATTTTGATGTAATGTCAAACAATGATTATACAAAAAGTGTCACATGGAAATTCTATGATGAACAACTTAAAAAGAAAGAACTTGAACTCAAAGTTGTTCAGAGAATGAACTATCCGAAGGTTAACGCATACGGCAGATATTATCTGTATGGTTCCGACCACGGCAGTTATCCGCGCAGTTTCAAAGATATCGGCCCGTCTAACTTTACGGTTGGTGCTAATGTTAATATGATGCTCTTTGACGGTATGAAGAACAGAGCAAATATTCATAAAACAGCACTTGAATATAAACAGCTTCAGGTTGAACGCGATAAGGCTATTGCTCAGCTTATGACAAGACTTGCGACTATGCGTTCAAATCTGATGTTTTTAGATAAGCAGATTGAAGATAATAACAAAATTATCCATGAGTTAACAGATAAAGAAAATTCTGTAAAAAGACTTGTTTCTAAGAAACTGGCAAGTCCGATAGAGGAAAACGAAGCGAAAATTAAGCTTCTTGAACAATGTATCGAACTTGAAAAGAATACAATAACGGAAATTGCTATCCAGAGAGGGATACAATTGTTAACCCAATAGGATAGATTTATAAATTGAAAGAGAATAAGTAAGGGAAAATTATGGCAGACGAACATAAGGATAAACAGCAGGAAGAGAAATTAAGTGCTCAGATGAATCAGGGTGCCAATACAGAAAACGGCCCGCAGGAGCAGCAGGAAGAACAGGAACGTTCATTACCAAAGAATGTTAATTCGGGTTTAATTGCGTTAGAAATAGTTGCCCGTATGAACAAAATTGATATTGATATGCGTTCTGTTGTCCGTGAATTTGGTATTGAAACGGCAGACACTTCACCTGAAGAGCTTATGCGTATAGCAAAATCTAAAGGGTTCAAAATCAAAAAGAAAAAATTTGCTCTTACTGATTTAACCGATAAATATCCTATGCCTGCTATTATTCAGTTAAAAGACGGTACATACAGAGTTCTGCTTGCGGTAAAACCTGATGAAAATAAGGTTCTTACCCTTACACCGCTTGCAAAACATCCTGAAGCGCACACTTATGATGAAGTGCAGGAACAAATGGAAGATTTTATCCTTGTTCTTGCTCACAAACTTCTTGATGATGATGTGAAATTCGGGTTTAAATGGTTCTTTAACGAAATATTTAAATATAAAAAGATTATCGGACAGGTGTTATTGGGTTCTTTTGTTGTACAACTCTTCGGACTTGTAACACCATTGTTCACACAGGTTATTTTGGATAAAGTCCTCGTAAACAGAACGCTTGCAACACTTGATGTTTTGGCATTTGCGTTTATTGTTGTTGCGGTATTTGAGTTATTGCTTAACCTTTCCCGTAACTATATCTTTATCCATACAACAAACAAAATTGACGCTAAATTAGGCTCAAAATTATTCAGACATTTATTCCATTTGTATTTTGTATATTTTGAAAACAGACAGGTTGGTAACATTATCGCCCGTGTTCGAGAATTAGACCGTATCAGAGAGTTTATTACAAACAAATCCGTATCAGTATTGATTGACGCGTTCTTCTCTCTTGTTTTCGTTGCGATTATGTTTGTGTACAGCGTGAAGTTAACCTTTATTTCGCTTGGGTGTCTGGCGATAATTGCGGTTATTTATCTTGCAATTACTCCGGAACTTCGTGCAAGGCTGGAAGAAAAGTTCCAAATGGGTGCTCACCAAAACTCTTACCTTGTAGAATCTGTTACAGGGGTACAAACAGTTAAGTCACTCGCTATTGAAGGGGCGATGTTCAGAAAATGGGAAGATAAACTCGGTAAATACTTAAAATCAAGTTTCAACCTTGCCATTATGGGTAACTTTACGGGTTCTATCTGCGGATTTATCCAAAAAGGTATGACAATCGCTATCCTTTATGTCGGTGTTATGCTCGTTATCGAAAACAAGTTGACAATAGGTCAGTTGATTGCGTTCCAGATGTTCTCAGGTCAGTTTGCAGCGCCTATGCTCAGACTTGTAGGGTTGTGGAACGATTTCCAACAAACACTTTTGGCGGTTGACCGTATCGGTGATATCCTGAACAGCCCTGTTGAAATGCAGTCAGGAACAGCTATCACTTTATCTGATGTTAAGGGTGAAATCAAAATTGAAAACTTGTCATTTAAATACAATATTGAAGCACCGCTTGTATTAAAGAATGTTAATTTTACAATCAGACCCGGACAAAAAATCGGGTTTGTAGGTCGTTCGGGCAGCGGTAAATCTACAATTACAAAACTTATCCAGAGATTGTACTATACAACGGAAGGTACTATTTATATTGACGGTATTGATATAAGAAACATTAACCCTGTATGGTTAAGAACAAATATTGGTATCGTATTGCAGGAAAACTATCTGTTCTCAGGTACAATCAAAGAAAATATTGCACTTCCAAGACCTAATATGCCAATGGAAGGTATTGTTCAGGCGGCTCAAATTGCAGGGGCTCACGAATTTATATCAAAACTTCCTAAAGGTTATGATACAGAGGTTGGGGAGCGTGGTTCAAGTCTTTCAGGCGGACAGAAGCAGCGTATTGCTATTGCCCGTGCGTTGATTTCTAACCCTAAAATTCTTATCTTTGATGAGGCAACTTCGGCTCTTGACTATGAATCTGAAAAGATTATCAGAGATAATATGGGTATGATATCACGCGGCAGAACAACAATCATTATCGCTCACAGACTTTCAACAATCAAAGACTGTGATACTATCGTTTGTTTCGATAACGGTGAAGTGGTTGAGATGGGGCCTCCTCAGGAATTACTTAAACATGACGGCTACTTCAAGAAGTTGTATATGGCACAGTCCACTTAACAAATGGAAAATGGAAAATGGAAAATGGAAAATATAATCCTGTAAGTGAAAAGAGTTTTAAATTTGCAATACGAATTGTTAAGTTGTATAAATATTTAAAAGATACAAAAAACGAATTTGTATTAGCAAAGCAAATTTTGCGTTGCGGAACAAGTATTGGTGCTAATGTGAATGAAGCGCAACAAGGACAAAGTAAAAAAGATTTTTTGATGAAAATGAACATTGCATTAAAAGAATGTAGTGAAACAAAGTATTGGATAGACTTATTATATGAAACAGAATATATAACAAATAGTATGATGCAATCAATTCATGAAGATTGTGTGGAATTAGAAAAATTATTAACAACTATAGTAAAAACAACAAGTGAAGCAATAAATTAGTTAAATATTCGTGAGCGAAGCGAACAAAATAATTTTCCATTTTCCATTTTCAATTTTCCATTCAAACAGGAGAAAAACGATGAAACTAAGTGATATCAAACAAAAGTTTATAGATTTAATAATACCAAAGGAAGACGACGCGCATGAGTTCAAGCCGTTGCTGACGGAAATTGAGGACAGACCTCTTAACCCTATCGGGAACAAGATGTACTGGACAATAATGATATTTATGCTGATAGCATCTTTATGGATGTATTTCGGTAAAGTAGATATCGTTATTACGGCACGCGGTCAGATTATCCCTGACGGTGAAGAAAAGGTTATTCAGTCACTTGATAAAGGGGTTGTAAGCTCACTTTTGGTAAAAGAGGGTGATTATGTTCACAAAGATCAGGTTGTTGCGATTGTTCAGCCTGCAGAATATGAACCGGGGTTAGAATTAAACAATATTAAAGAAGAAAGAGCAAGAGTTGCTTCTCAGTTAGCATCTGACAGAGCAAGACTCACAACGGCATCTTCAGACAGAAGAAGACTTGAGGCGGTGCGTGATATTATTCCTCAGACAAGATATCACGAAGCCTTGAATCAGGAAACCGCACTTGTTCACGAAATAAGAGGACTTAGCGCTCAGATAGCGGCACTTGATAACAAACGAGTTCAATTGGAAAAACAAAAACAAATCTTGAAAGCACCAATGGACGGATATATTAACAGAATTATGGTTCACACGGTTGGCGGTGTTGTTCAGCCTGCAGAACCTATTCTTACAATGGTTGATAAAAATGCACCTTTAATGATTAAGGCAAAAGTTTTGAATCAGGATGTAGGTTTTGTTAAAACAGGCATGCCTGTATCGGTTAAGGTTGATACATATAACTTCCAAAAATACGGTATCATCAACGGTGTTGTAGTAATTGTACCTCCAAACAGTGTTCCTGACGAACAACTCGGGCCTGTCTACGAGGTTTATATCAGACCTGAAAACACAACTCTGATGGTTGAAGGTAAAGAAGAAAAGATTAAATTCGGTATGTCAACGACAAACGAAATCAAAATCGGAAAACGCAGAATTATCGAATTCTTTATCTATCCGTTGATTAAATATATGGACGAAAGTATTAAGGTTAGATAGGGTAAATATAATATTTATTATAGCTAAGATATAAGGTGTGGTAATCATTGATTACCGCATCTTTAATTTTACCCCTCTACATTTACCCTCTTTTGGCGAGGTTTACAACTTCTTTTGTAAAATCATAAATGGAATGTAACATATTCATAGTTTTCGGGTGTTCTATTTCAAAGAAACTATGAGGCAAATGGTGTTCTTTCAGCACAATCTTTTGCCTTGTGGTCGCCATAAATGCAGGCGGTAATTTAATTTCTGATGTTGTTAAACTGTTGTTCATTGAATGGCCTAATCTCTTTATTCTTATAAAACCATGAAAATAAATTTTTTGCTAGTAAGGTTAATTTTTTATATCTTCCTGTGCATTTGTGGTCGGGTGGATTCCGTACAGGGTGTTGAGGGTGTTTGTGAGAGTAGGATTAAGCATTATAGGGGTGCAGCGGCTGAGAAATATATTATTTATCCCTAACCGTTTCAGGTTTATAATATTTGAGATTGTGTGTTTATCACATTTTGCAAGGAAAAGAGAAACCTTTATTCCTTTTGATTTTACTGTATCTTTTATAATGTCCCACACACGATAGACCATATAAAAATCAGGTGATGAGTTTATATTGATGAAATCAGGTTTGTTATAAAACCTTGAAAGTGAAATAATACAGGTTTTATTGTCGGCAAATTTTACAAGCGAATCGTAATATTTAAGTTGTTCTGTGGCATAGGCATCTGTTCCGAGGATAATTACTCTTTCATAGTCGTTTATTTTATTTGTAAAATCAGATAATTTTGTTTCCAGTTCTTCCTGAGAGCATCCTATTTTTACGGACGGCATCTCTTTCCCTCTTTTGAACCCTCTTGCAAGTTGGGCGGAGTTTATTAATTGAGAGAAGTTATTGTCTTTTATCTGTATTACTCCCTGAGGAACAAAATTATCCGTTGTGAAAAGTCTGCCCCTGTAGAGGTATTCGATATTTTCGAGTGAATGTTTTGCAATAAGAATTGAGCCGGGGAAGGTCGCAAAATCAAGCAGGCATTGTTCAATACCTTTTCCGAACTGTCCTTTTAAGTTTTTATATTCTCTGAATTTCGGGTAGGTATATGCCACAATCATTTCGCCATGGGTGTAGACATCAAGGTTAGTGTCTCTTGTCGCATCAAGTACATTTTTAAGTTCCTGAATATTTGTTCCCGCAACGAGGATGGCTTTATTCGGAACGGTTGTGTAAGATACCTCTGCTTCTGTCTGTTTCCCGAATCGTTCTTCTCTTATTTTATGGATTTTTTCTGTAAGGTTATAGTCTATTTTTACTGCAATATTTATTTTTTTAAGTAAAATTCGTTTTGATAATTCAGGAAAATTAATTGTGTTCAAAAGGTACAATATTTCTGAATATCCGCAGGAATCTTCTATTCCGTAACTTTTGAGTTCCACAAGATTAATGCAGATGCTTTTTAAAATAAGGAATATTATTTCGTAAATATTTCTTTTTTCTTCAGATAAAGATTTTAATTTTTTTGAAAACTCTTTTTCGCCTAATCTTATCAAATCGGCAATTTCATCCTTTTTTTCAAGTTGGATGTTTGATTTAACAGTTTTCGGGGGGATATTTTTTTCTCTGCAAATGCGGTCATACGTTTCAATTGATTCTATGATAATCGTTTTTAGGTTGATTAAGGTTTGGTAAAACTGTTTGTTTCCGCTTTCTAAATTGGACATTAACCCAGAAAGGGTGTTCAGAATAATATCTTCCGTTGCACTGTTTTTAACCCCCAGATGTTTAAGCCTGAGGGTGTAAAATGCCAGTTGTTTAAGGTACATAACAAGTACTTCTCTGAGGGAAGATGTTCTCGGGTTGATTGAACAAATGCCCTTAGAGATGCAGCTGTCATATTGATAATCTTCGTGATAGTTGTAAAACATAAAACTATTATGGTTTAAATCAGGATAAAATAAATTGCCCAAAAAGACATCTACCATGGCTATTTCATGATTTGTCATCATACGAATGATTGAAATAATTAGGTAGGATTGAACCTATTCATTATTCTCCGATAATTACGGCATCAACTTGTTTTTTGCTCTTAAATGCTCTGTCTAAACTTCGTTTTAAGTCTGCTTTTGTATCTGCATTGTACATTTTCCCGCTTGTAACTTTTGCGACACATTCAAGCTGGTCTAAGTCTGCTTGATTATCTATATTAAAGGCAATAACATCAATTTTGATATCCTGCCTGTGTTTTATAAGTTCCATAGCATATTTGCACGGACTTTCATCACAATTTTCTCCGCCATCTGTGATAAGAATGATATGTTTTTCCCCCTCTAAACCTTTGAAATCTTTTTGTACCGCCTGTTTTAGAGAGTATGTTATTGGTGTCATTCCTCTCGGTTTATATTTTGAAAGTGCGGAAGATATGGACTGAATGTTTCCGCTATTTATCGGTACAACAAGTGATGTTGCCCTGCAGGCATCCAGCGGGGTAATCCCCCATCTTTGCCCGTATAATCTTAAACCTATCTTATTATTGTCAGACATTCGTGAAAGAATATATTTCATACTTTCTAGCAGCATTTCATATTTACTTTTTTCAAGCAGGTATTCGTTCATACTGTTTGAATAATCAAGAATAAAAAGGGTATAATCATTTGTTAAAATTTTTATTTTATCTGAGGATGATTTGCCGGGGTTAAGGATAACATTGTATTTACCCTTACCCCAACAGCATAGCGAGCAAATCAGAATGATAAAAATAATCCATTTAAATTTCATAAAATAACTCTATTTTAATGGCGGATAATAATAAATTAACCACATGAGCTATTTTAGGCTAAAATGCATGTGCCACAGGGGTTTGAGCATGTTACGACATGTAACAAAACATCATTATTCTGAAATCATATAATACAAAAAAACTTTAAAATTTTAGGAGAGCGTAAGATGCCGTTTGAGTTAACGAAAGAACAAATACTTGAAAAAATCATTAAACCGCAGTTGAAATTATTTCAATTCGGCACTAATGCTGCGGCTGCTGAGGCAAAAGCATTATCTATTTTTAACAAGTATGATGCTGACGGTAATGGCTCTTTTAATCTGGATGAGTTCCAAAAAGCATGTGATGAAAATATAGCAGAACAAATCATTGAAGGTGTTAAGGAGTTTAGTATAAATACTCCGGCAACAAGTGGAAAGAAGGTTCAAAACTCAACAATCTCCAACCCAAGTGAAGTGATGTCGGAAGTTAAATTAACCCCTGAACAACAGGCAGAAGTAAAACATTTAAATTCTCTTTCACCTCGGGAACGAATATTGGAACTTTCTGCAAAATTTGAGGAAGAATTTAACTCAACAGGTGCCGTAATATCAGGTATTGAAGGTAATAATTTGGTTATTACATATCCTGATAAGGATAATGGAAGAAAACCTGATATTAAAATGAATCTGGATGAATATGGCTATTCTGAAGATACTAAAAATACAATAAAACAATTTGCAGTTAGTTTTCTGACAACTATTGCCGTTGATGATATTGGTAATTCAGAGATAAAAGGTTATGATGCCCAAAAAGGTATTATTACCACTGCTGACGGTGAAGTATCACTTAAAGACTACGGTATTCCTGAAGAACTCTATCCGTCGGAATTATTGATGATAAGTTATATATCAACAAAAATAATTTCTGATGTAAAAGCTCAGGCACATGAGGTTAATCAAAAAGGTCTGAGTGTTAAATCAGGGTACAATAATATGTATACAAACGGGTTCAAAAACTTTGGGATTGAACTGGTTGAAAACGAAAACGGAACAATTTCTATGATGAGCGGTAATAAATCTTATGGTACTGTTTCATTTGATGAAAAAGGAAACCCTGTTTATGATGAAGCTGCAAAAAATCTCAACTTCTACATGGTAGACCAAACGCTGAAAGATAAAGGCTATACCGTTAGTGCAAACAGTCTGAATGAAGACAAAACTCAACTCACTCTGACCTACAAAAAGGGTTCTGAGGAAATGAAAGTTATATATGATACAAATACCCATAAGGCAATTAAATTGATAAAATAGGCAGATGAAAAATTATATAGAGGAAAACAAAAAAGATGCATAAAAAATGTGCATCTTTTTTATTTTATCCTCAAAAAGTCCTCCAAAGGGTGTGTTTTTTGCCCAAACCCATTAATAATAATTTTAAAATATGTTAGTATTTTACTATGGGTTTTAACGACAATAATTTCAATAGTGATTCAATTTTTAACAGTCCCGAGCTTCAGCCGGGGTATGATTATAATGCCGTAAACCCACAACCAACAGTAGGGCAGGGACTTGCCAAATTTATAGATAAAGTCGTTAATAAATTTATTGAAGAACCCAAAGCAAAACGCGAGACCCGTAACCTGCAAAAGCTGGCAGATGAACTGTTTGCCGAAAATGGCGAAGTCTTAAAAGTCTTTTACGATTTTGGCTGTAATATAGTTTTCAAAGATGACTTTATTGAATTACAGTATCCGCAGCTGGACTTAGTCGGAAAAATTACAATAGAGAACGATGAAGCCGTATTTGATGAAACAACCCAAAAAATTATGGAACAATTGTCGAAACTCGTCTATAACACAAGTAAACTCGGAGATGTGATAAACGATTACGAAACACAGGAATTTTATCCTGTCGGGGAGCTCGTAAAAAGACCAATAACCCTGAACGGGCAAGAAGTTGAGGTAATGACGGGAATGCTTGTAAACCCAAAAGGTGAAACCAGACAGGTGTACTATTATAAAGGCAAAGAGGTTCAGCCCGATCAGTCTTCATCATAAATAACCGACTCGGGGAATATATTCTTTTCTTGTCCTTTCTTATAAATATAAAAAGAAAGGAGAGGTTATGAGAATATTACGAATTACTGCTTTTATTTTGACTGTTATAGGTGCAATAAATTGGGGACTTGTAGGTTTCTTCGGGCTTGATCTTGTTGCAGGTTTTTTAGGCGATATGAGTGCAATTTCCAGAACAATCTACATACTTATCGGGCTTTCGGGATTTTACTCATTATTCACATTATATCACTATATAACAGAAGAAATTTAAAAAAAACAAAAGGGGCTTGTCGCCCCTTTTCGTTTAATCTTCGAAACATAAATCGGTATTTTTAACCGTTAATATAATAGTTCCCTTTTATGTGTGATTTATTTCAAAAAACAATCAATTTGTTACAGAACTTCATGAAGATATGTAAATTATATTTTACCCTTTAGTGTAAATGGTTCTCAGGATATATTCTTCAAACATTTTTTTATTGCCCGGTGAAACTTCAGGGTTATTAATCATAATACAGAAGGTATATCTCTGGTTCTTTTTCGTTGTGATATAGCCGGCAATCGTGCTGATATTATTCAGAGTGCCTGTTTTTGCATGAATAAATCCTTTAAGGTATAGCATTCTGTTTGAGAGTGTGCCTTCGCCCGCCGTAGGTAATTCGGGTTCTAAATATCCCTGAACCTTTAGTAAAAATTCTGTCATAAAATCAGCCGTCATAAGGTTATTTTTAGACACTCCGCTTGCATCTACCAGTTTTATTCCCGTTGTATCAAGACTGTGTTCACGACAGAACTGGTTAAACATTTCAAGCCCGTTTTCAAAACTGCCTGTCTGATTGCTTTTCATCCCTCCTGCAATTTTGAAAACAGTTTCGCTGACCATGTTATTGCTGTTTTTATAAATATCTTTTTTTGCAGTTGAAATACTGTGGCTCAAAAGCGAAATAAGTTTATCATTATCTGAAACCACTACATCTTTATAGATTCCGCTGCATGAGATACCATGATTTATAATAGCTTCACTCAATCTCATTTTGAAATATTTTTTAGGGTTATTGATGGGTATATTCACTATTGCACTTTTATCATACTGAATCTTCCCATCAATCAAAAGGATATCAGGTGAGATTTGGTTTTGGCGTTTGATAGTATATTTTGTAACCTTATCTGTAACGGTTTTATTTATATAAGTTATAGGGTATTCAACATTCTGTGTGATTTCTGCAGGATAGCCCCTCATCCCCGGTGAAATTGTTATTTCCATCAGGTTCTTATCCAGATTGTAAGCGCTGAATTTTGGCATAAGCGGATTCAAATCATCATCCCATTGCCAGCCTTCGCCCCACTCGTTATCGTCAATTATTGTGGCATCAATATTTACTGCATTCTGTTCTTTTGGTATAAATTTTACGATTTTTTCCAAATCTTTTGATGTTAAATACGGGTCTGCCCCAAGTTTTATGGTGTATTCATTATTACTGTTTCTGTACAGTTTTGTTGAAAATTTATAATCATCGCCAAGTGTCATAAAAGCAGTTGTTGCTGTTAATATTTTCTGGGTTGATGCGGGTGAAATAGGGGTTCTCGGGTTTAATTCATAGACAGATTTACCCGTATTTGCATTTTTAACTGAGATTGATATTGAACCTCTGTTTATCCCCGAAGTATTAATGACATTGCTTATATCTGCCTTCAGACCGGCACGAGCCGTACCGGCAAATATTGTAAAAAATGAAACAAGAGTAATTATAAATTTTTTCATTTATATAAAACCTCATATTTTTCGTGAATATCTTTTAAAACGGTGCATTTATCTCTGAAGTCATACATAGGCGGAAGGTCGAGTTCGGCTTTTATTGTACCTTCTTTTGTATCAATCTCATCCATAATATTCCCGCTAAAATCGTATATCATAGAATGTCCGAGATTTTTTGCACCTGTCGGGAGTGTCCCTGTTTGGGTTAAGGCAATCATATATGACTGGTTTTCAACCGCTCTTGCGCAAGTCAGAGAATCCCAGTGTATTTTTCTTGATAAAGGCCATGCTGCCATATTAACCAAAATATCAGCGCCTGCTTTTCTGTAGGCTCTGTATATTTCCGGAAAACGAATATCATAACATATTGAAAGCCCGAATTTTACCCCATCAAGTTCAACAATAACAGGGTTTTCACCCTCTGTTATATAGGTATTTTCGCTGTCATCATAATATGAGAACAGGTGATTTTTGTCATAAGTACAAACAAGCTCCCCTTTTCTGTTTATGACAGGACAGGTATTATAAAGTTTTCCGTCTTTCTTCTGAACAAAACTGCCGCCCAATATATTGACCTTATATTCAAGGGCAATATCTGAAAGAAATTTATAGGTTTCACCGTATAAATCTTCCGCACTTTTCGGAAATTCTTCACAAGCCCAGCCGACATTCCAGAGTTCAGGCAAAATGATTACATCAATATCGGGCGTGATATTGTTTTTTATTAAAGACGATACTTTTTCAAAATTTTTATATTTATCCCCAATAACCGATTCCATTTGGACGGCAAGAACTTTTATTTTTTCCATAATCCGAATCTGAATACCCCTTTATGTGCTTCAGGTGCTTGTTTTTCCAATTCTTCAAGTGAGTGCTGAACCTTTAATCTTACCTGTTCATCGTGTTCTTTATCCCCATTTGGATCAATATAGATAGGTTCTCCGTAGATATTGATAAGTTTTGTCCACAAGAACGGTAATCTAAATTCATCCCAAGAAGGGAATTTCAGAAAAGTAGGGTTTGGTGAATACCAGTAAACAGGTACAATAGGCACCCCTGCATTTTTGGCCACCCTGATTGCTCCGTCTTTTACTACTCTTGCAGGACCTTTCGGGCCGTCAACCATAATAGCGCAGCATTCCCCGTTTTTGAGGGCATGTATCATCTGCATTGTTGCTTCAACACTTCCCTTTTTCCCTTTAGAACCGTGAATAACCTTAAATCCCCATCTTTCAACAACGCCTGCGATAATCTGTCCGTCACGGGAACGGCTGACTAAGACATTACAATTCGCTCTGTCAGGCAATCCGTGTACACAACATTGATGTGCGTGCCACATTGCATATACGCAAGGCCCTGCGTTTTCAGGAAAATTAACATTTTGTATGTCTGTAAAAAATTCCTGAAACTTAAAGATTCGGTATACTATTTCAGTAAATTTTGCTCTGTTATCTCTGTTTTTATCAAATAATTTAAAAATATTAATCATAAGTAAATTTTACAACAAACTATCTTTTTAGGGCAAGAATAAATATTGCCCGTTCGGGTTATCCGAGAGGGGAATTTACTTTTTTAAATGGTTGTTAATATGAGAATGGAACTAAAAAGGAGGCAGTATGTTGAAGATATTAGACGATAAAAATTTTGATACCCATGTGAAAACGGGGTTGAAGCTCGTTATGTTCGGAAGTGATATGTGTCATTATTGCGTAAAGGAGCAGCCCGTTTTGGAAGATTTGGCAGAACACGACATTGATATAGGAAAAATTGATGCCTACAAGACCCCTGAACTTACTCAGAAATACGGGGTTACCTCCTTCCCCACTTTTATTCTGTTTAAGTTTGGGGATATTGTGACAAGGTTTTCGGGTTACAGAGAAAAATCGGAACTGCTGGATTTGGTTTTGAGGCATGTATGACCGCAGACTTTGTCAGATTTAAGTACAAAAAAAATCGGTCAGAGACCGATGAAATTTTATGTAGATAAATAAACACTATGCTTTTTCTGAGGGTTTGGATAAATAATTATTTATTTATCCCTGCCCTTTATATTTTCCCGACAAGTGACGGTGCGATTTGGATAAATTTATTTACCAAATCAGAATCCCATTGTTTGCCTGCACCCTGAAGCAGAATGTCGCATGCAACATCGAGTCCGAGACCTTTTCTGTACGGTCTGTCACTAACAAGTGCGTGGAAAGCATCTGCAACTGCAACAATTTTTGCAGACAGAGGTATCTGATCACCTTTAAGATGTTCAGGATATCCTGTTCCGTCAACATGTTCGTGGTGATATTTAACGATTGGAATTAAATCTCTCAATGATTCGTTTGGTTTCAACACTTTTTCTGCACCAATTACAGGGTGTTGTTTCATAATATTCCATTCATCATCTGATAATTTGTCAGGTTTTTTAAGTACATTTTCAGGAATACCGATTTTTCCGACATCGTGTAATAATGCACCGAGTGAAATTCTTTCAACTTCGTTTTCAGGAAGGTTAACTGCTCTTGCGAGTGCTTCAGAGTATCTTGATACAGAAGTAGAGTGACCTTTTGTATAAGGGTCTTTTGCATCAATTGCACCTGCCAGAGATTTTGCAATTTCTTCCAAGTGGTTTTGAGAATTGATTTGTTCAGAGTTGAATTTGTGAAGCAATTCTTCTTCGAAGTTTACGCCCATTTGAGCGTGACGTTTTGAGATAATTTCAGCATAAGATTTTAATGCTGTATCATCCCAGAAGTTGTAGTCTGCAGATGAAATGATTGCTGACATACCGTCTTTGTAACCTTTTGCCTGAGATATATACATTGCCTGTTCTGCAAGGATTAAAAGTTTTTCTTGTTCTTTTGCACATTCAGGATATGATGCAACCCCGACAGCAACTTTTACAGGCCCTACATCATCTACAAAGCAGCATGATAAACTGTAGGTTATATATTCTGCAATATATTTTGCTTCTGAAATATCCGTTTTCGGTAAGATAATAGCAATTTCATCACCACCGTATCTGCCGGCTATATCAGATTTTCTTAAATTGTGTTTTACTTTTTCAGCAACGAGTTTAATTACTTCATCACCTTTGACGTGACCGAGTTCTCTGTTGATTTTTGAGATATTGTTTACGTCAAGCATTACTACAGAAAGTTCTGTATGGCTGTCTTCTGCATTTTTGATTTCTTTGCTTAAACATTCCTGGAACCCTCTGTGGTTATAGAGTTGAGTTAATGAATCTGTGTTGAAGTGTTCCTGACTCTTTTCTATAAGACTCATGTTATCCATTGTGAGGGCAACATAGTTTGCGATGAAGTTATACAATTTTTCTGTCGGATCAACTTGTCTGTCTGCAAGAAGTATTACCCCAACGCATTTATTTACGGAAATCATCGGAATAATGCTTACAGAATGTCCTTTGAAGTAAGCAATATTGAGAAAATCAACATTATCCTTGTAAATAATTTTTCTTGTATAGAAACATTGTGAAACCGGGTTTTCGCTGTCTGCACCAAATATTTTTGATGAATAAACGTTTTCGGTTTTGTCGATAAGTTTCAGGTTGATACATTTAGAAGTTTCGTTAAATAACCCAAATGCGGTAAATGAACAGTTGAGATATTGGGTTAAAATCTTATGAACAGCTAAATAATAAGAGTTGACATCTTGATTTGAGGTAATTTCAGCCAGTCTGTCCACCATTGATTTATAATCAACACTTGAACTTGGCGGAACAGAATTATTGACGCGAGCAGGTGTTCTGCGAGGTGCTGCCGGTGATGTTGCCAAAGCATTAACTTTAGCCACCAACTTTGCTGCAGAAAATGGTGACGTCATAGTAGACTTATTCGGAGAACTAACCTGTCCTTCACTAATGTATGATTGATGCTGTTCCAAAATTTACCTACACATTAATTATACTATATTAAACGTTCAAAAAGAAGTGAAATTGCTAAATATTGTTTCAAATGTTAACAAGAATTAATAAAATATTATTTATTGGACAACTTTGTTGTCCTTAAAAAGGGGTTAAGTATAAAACCAACGATTATGGGTTTGATGTACCATTTCTTTGACCGCAAAGAAATGGTACCGAAAGAAACTCTCCGACCTGACTCTCCGTAATCACTCAT
>CACWZA010000034.1 GCA_902765215.1 uncultured bacterium
TTACGGAGAGTCAGGTCGGAGAGTTTCTTTCGGTACCATTTCTTTGCGGTCAAAGAAATGGTACATCAAACCCATAATCGTTGCTTTTATATTTACCCCTATTTTAAGGACAACAAAGTTGTCCAATAAATAATAATTTATACACCAAACGGATGAAAAAATGTGTTTCGTATTAAACCAATCTGAAATTTAGCCGTTGACCGAATTGTATAAAAAACATGAATATACTTGACTTTTGCAAAAAAATCCTTAAATAAGGCATGTAGGCGAAGGTTATAGACCCCCAAAAAAGAGATAGGAGAACATACCAATGGGTATGGCAGCATCACAAGCAAGATACTTAGCACTAACGGCGCGTAAAACAAATTGCGAGTACGAAGGTCAGCAAATTAACCAGGAACGCACGGTTCTTGCAAACCGTACTGCGGATTTGTTCAACCAAATGTTAATGACAAAAGTTCCAACCTGTCCTGACAGTAATGATTTTACCAAACTTCAATACTCTTGGTCAGACGGTTACAACGATGCTGTTATTTCCGATTACTATCAGGTTAGTACAGCTGATGAAGAATATAACTATGTTGTTACAAGTTATCACTATGAAGATGTATATACCGGTAAACGTAAGGTTATGAATGATCCTAAAGTTCAGGCAGACAGAGAGCTTGAATATGATTATACCGATACTTATAACCTTAACAGAGTATTTAATGTTGAATCTCTTTTATATAATGAAAAAGACGATATATATACAATAATTAATGAAAGAAGGGTTCAAAAGAATTTAGAAAGAGTAATGGACGGCGGAGATGTTCGTACCGAATTAGACTCAATCTACAACAGAACCGCTAAAGCTTATTCACACGACTTTACTTATGATAAAGCAACAGGTAATTATTTGTATGACACAGGTGAAGTTGACGATGAAGGCAACCCTATTTATCTGACTTATGAGCCTCTTGACATGCGTGATGAAGAGAGCGATTTGATGCGTTTATGTAAAGAGACTTACAAAACCCAGTTTAACCCTGACAGCCAATATTACTATAATGAAGAAACAGGTACTTTCTTCGAAGATATTGGTATAGAAAAATTAAAACTGAATATGGGTACCCCACCTGAAATAACAATCAGAAGACAGGATGACGGTACTATATATTATACGGATGGTGAAAAATACTGTACTCTTGACGATATTCTGGCTATTGACGAAGACCATAAAGAATTAGTGTTGAGAGAAGCGTATGAGGGAATGTACTTCACAAACTTCTCATATGTAGGTAACTGTAAATTGCATGCTTTAACTCAGAAGGAATATTTTGAAAACGAAGATATCCAAACCGAGTTGAGACAAGTAGTTATAGACATGAACGACGAAGAAAAAGGACACAGAGTTGCGGCAGAAAACCTTAATGCCTGCTTCGACCCTGAAACACACGAATATGTTTACGGTCTTTATTACTTTACCCTTAACGGTGTAAGGTACTATACAACCGAAAACGATTTGGAATACTCGGCAGAAAGTGCTTTCAAATATGACAATCAGGAAAGACTTGCCGATAACAACATCGATCCTCAGACAGACAGACTTGCGTACTATAACGCAGTTTATCTGAATACAAAAATCGAGGATACACAAAAAGCATTACTTGAAACAGACGGTAAAGGAAGATTTAAATCAGTAAGATTTGAAGACGACTCAACAGTCTACACCCTGAATACCGAAACTATCACAGACGAAGCTGCATATCAAAATGCAATGAATCAATACTATTACAATCAGGAAAAATACGATAAGACGATTCGTGATATTAACGCAAAAACAGAATTGATTCAGGCAGAAGACAGAACCTTAGAGCTTCGTTTGAAACAACTCGATACCGAACAAAATGCGCTCCAGACAGAAATGGATGCAGTTAAGAAGGTTATCAGTAAGAACGTTGAAACCTCATTCAAGACATTTAGCGGAGGTTAGGACCAGGTCTTATAAGGTAGCAGCGTAAAAGAGAGATTATAAAGAAAACAGAGGAAAAAATGGCTTACAAAAACGACGGATATCTCGTAATAGCAAACAAATTTGGTGCAGCATCGGCTGATGCCAAATGTGTGCTGTACGAAACTTATGACAGACTTAGGGATTTAACTGTATCAGGTTCAGCAAGTTCAGGTACAGGTTTTGAAGCGGCAGGCGGATTTTTATACCAGCTTGCGAGTTTATTTGCTCCGTCGGCATTTATGAACACATTAGGTGGAACACAATCATTTAATATTCCGGGAACATCATACTGGTCACCTTATTCAGGTGGGACCGGCACAATGAATGGGGGTTATGCCTCATTCGGTTTAAGCGGATTAGGTAACTATTCAGGATTCCCAAGTGGTGCAGCGAATGTATCATGGGGGCTGGGGGCCGCTACGGGTGGAGCGTCAGAAATTGACGGATTAATATCAGGATTAGGCTCTGCTAGTGGTAGTGCAACCGGATATGCGTCAAGTATCGGTAGCGTCGCAGATGTGGCTAGTGCTGCTGCATTTGGTCTGGGCACAGCGAATGGTTACGGTATAGGGAAACAAGGCATATTGATGCCTATTGCTGGGTTAGTATCAGGTTGGGGCGGTATTATGACCGCAGCCGCTCCTTATCTCGGAGAATTCGGGCTTCCTGCAGTTGTTATGGGGAACCTGATGCAAGGTACTTCTTCTGCTGCGCTCGCTGCGTATGAGTCAGTTGCTAACAACGTTTTGAGTAACGCGGATACTATCCTTTCTCAAAAGGTTGCAAACATTGAAACTGTTTGTAAAATGTTAGATACTCAGGGTGAAGTTGTAAGAAAAATGTTGAAGGAATCTATCGAAGCTGATAGTAAGGAAATCCAAAACTTATAGGTAAATTAGGTTAATAATCATGCAGATTAGAACATTTTTAAGAATTATGTTTAATAATATTTTTAGAGATAACATCTTTGCTCGCTCGATTCGGGCGTTTGTAAATTTTTGTTGCGAACTGGATGTTCTCAATTATAAATCTCTAAAGTATAATAGAAGTATGCCGTTATCTATGGAAGAAACTAAGAAAAATATATTTTTTCAAAGTATCGGTGGTGACAGAATAGACTGTAAATAAATATTAAGACATGTTACATATAAGTCTGAAAATCAGCAATTATCATGTATATCGTGTTTTATTATATATGGAAGTCTAAGGATTGGGAATTAATATATTATGTTAGACTCAGTTAAGACATCCCTCAAGCGAATAAAAAACTTTTGGAATTTTTCTCGGTCGTTTTTCATCCGAAAGAATCCATTCAAGATGTTCCTTGATGAAATAGTAAACTCCTTGAAAGAGATGTTCAGTATCAGACAGAAGTTGAAAATGGCTCAATACCGCGTCAACTACCACAAACATCAGTTAAATAAAATGGAAAGTCTGATAGCCGAAAGCAATGAACACACATTCTTGAAAGGAAAAAACTTAAACGAAACAAGGTAAGTAAAAACTAAAAGGTGTTCAAATGGGCGTTTTAGCAGCTACAATGCGATTAATTACCCTCCAGTCAACCCGAAACGATTTAGAATTCAGGTTAATGGACATTACAGGGCGTATCGCTAATCTGACAGCACAAATTGCGGACAAGGACGAATTTATTGGAGATTTGGATCCTGAAAATCCGAATGTCCGAAGACTTGAAGCAGAAAAGAAACGTTTGAACTTAATGGAACGTAAGCTTCAGGCTCAACAGACTGCTCTCCAAACAAGATTACAGGAAGTAATGCAGGAAATGCAGGCTTGTCAGCAAATGTTAGGTGCAGGTATCCAAAGTGGCTTGTTCAGCTACGGTATGGGTATGGGCAGATAGCAAATAGAGATTTTTCCCCGATTCAACTAGAAGAACTCAAATCAGGCGGTTTGAGTTCTTTTAGTTTTTAGTTATAATATTTTTACGGAGAAATATTTATGGAAACACTGACAAAAGATAATGAAATAATTGAATTGGTTAAAAAGACCGAAATGAAGCATATAGCAATCATCATGGACGGTAACAGACGCTGGGCAAAAGAGAAAAATCTTCCGTCCGCAATGGGGCACAAAAAGGGTGTTGATGCGCTTAAAAAGGTTGTTTATGCCTGTGATGATTACGGAATAAAATACCTGACTGTGTATGCTTTTTCAACGGAAAACTGGAACAGAAAACCTGAAGAAGTTGATTTCTTAATGAATTTATTAGGAACAACAATTAAAAATGAATTAAAAGAACTCCATGAAAACGGGGTTGTGATTACCTTCCTCGGTGACTTAACAAAACTGAGCCCGAAACTTCAGGAAATACTTTATCATGCAATTGATACAACAAAAAATAATACGGGGGTTCATCTTCAGATTGCGTTTAATTACGGTGCGAGAGATGAGATTATTACGGCAGCAAAAAAACTCGCTCAAAAAGTTAAAAACGGTGAGATAACTACAGACGATATTACTGAAGATATGTTCTCAAAAGAACTGTATACAGGCACTTCACCAGATCCTGATTTACTTATCAGAACGGGTGGTGAAATAAGGGTTTCAAACTATCTTTTATGGCAGATTGCATACTCTGAAATTCTTATTGTTGACGAGTTTTGGCCTGAATTTGACAAAGAAGCTTTGGCAAACTCAATAAAAGAGTTTTATAACAGAAACAGAAGATGGGGAAAATAATTTACCCCAATTAAACTATTTTATTGAAAAACAATTGTAATGCAGATAATTTTCTGATATTATTCTGTTATGGCTAAGGTTGCAAACGAAGAGAACATTAATTTAAAAGAATATTCTGATTTAATAGAAACCGTATCGAAGGTGGAATTTTCAAAAGTGTCTTCCTACGGTCTTATTGAATACCCTGAAATAGTCAACCTTGCAACGCATACCGTTTACTTAGTCTTAAAAAACGGCACGGCTTCTCTTTATAATAACGCATACCTTACAAAGGCCATAAAATGGGAAATCCGTAACGAAATCAGAAGAAGATATCGTTGGTATACCATGAAGAATACCCAGCCTGTTAACGATTCAGAGGTAAGGGAAGTTGTATACAAAACTATTGTTTCTGTTGAGGCAATGGCTGAAGCAGACAACCCTGTTATTGTCAGAGATACATCTATGACTCCTCCGGAACAGGCAGAGTATGAAGAGCTTAAGGACAGAATAAAAGAGGCAATCAAGCATTTGCCTGAACGCGAAAAAGCTCTTGTTGAAGCGAAATTCTTTCAGGATAAAAAACTCAAAGAAATATCTGACGAGTTCAACATATCACAGTCAAGAATATCCAGAATTATCCAGAATGCCTTGAAAAAGGTTCGTAAAGAACTGAATAAACAAGAGGTTTAAGGATAAAGGGTAAAGTCTATAGTTTGGTAAAACGGGCAAATGTCCGTAAATAGGGATAAATAGAGGGGTATATATGGTTACAAAAGAACAATTGCCGATTTCAAAGGAATTTTTGAGAGAAGGGGATATTGGGTTACCGCAGCAAAGTGAACTGGAAGTTATGCGTCACTACAAAGATTTGAGTGATAAAAATTTCTGTGTTGAAACAGGTATGTACCCTCTCGGTTCTTGTACGATGAAGTATAACCCTAAAGTTAACGAGCTTATGGCAGGTCTGGAAGGATTTGCTAACCTTCATCCGTTCTCATCTGATGAAGATTCACAGGGCGCGTTAGAGCTTATGTACAAACTTCAGGAAGCATTGAAGGTATTAACAGGCATGGACGCAGTCAGTTTGCAGCCTGCGGCAGGTGCTCATGGCGAGTTTTCGGGTATGCTTGTTATCAAAAAATATTTTGAAGTGAAAGGTGAAGCCAGAACGAAAGTTATTGTTCCTGATTCCGCTCACGGTACTAACCCTGCATCTGCATCTATGGCAGGTTTTGAAATTGTTCAGGTTAAATCAAACGAAAGAGGGCAGGTTGATATTGATGATTTGAAATCTTTGCTTGCTTCTCAGGGAAGTGATATAGCCGCAATTATGATGACTAACCCTAATACGGTCGGTATTTTTGAAGAACAGGTATTGGAAATATCTGATTTGATGCATAAAAACGGCTCATTATTATATTATGACGGTGCAAACCTCAATGCTGTAATGGGATATTCAAATCCTGCGATTATGGGGTTTGATGTGTGTCATATCAATCTGCACAAGACTTTTTCAACTCCTCACGGCGGCGGTGGTCCGGGTGCAGGCCCTATCGGGGTTGTTGAAAAACTGAAAGATTATTTACCGTCACCGGTTATTGAAAAACAGGGTGAAAAGTTCGTAAGGAACTACAATTTGCCGAATTCTATCGGTAAAGTCCGTTCCTTCTACGGTAATTTTGGGGTGCTTGTAAGAGCATATACTTATATTCTAATGATGGGTAATGATTTGAAACACGCAACAGAAGATGCTGTTTTAAATGCAAACTATATCAGAGAAAAACTTAAAAATGTTTATGATATCGCTTATGATGAAAGATGTATGCATGAGTTTGTTATCTGTGGGGAAAAGCAGAAGGAACAAGGTTCTTCAACCCTGCATATTGCAAAACGACTGATGGATTACAAAATTCATCCGCCTACGGTTTATTTCCCGCTTATTGTTCATGAGGCAATAATGGTTGAGCCGACGGAATCTGAATCTAAGGAAAGATTAGACGATTTCATAAATGTAATGCTGAAGATTGCGGAAGAAATTAAACAAAATCCTGAAGTTGTTAATTCCGCTCCTCACACAGCACCAATCAAAAAAGTTGATGAAACACTGGCGGCAAGAAAGCCGGATTTAAGTTATAAAAAATAAAAACGGAAAGAAATAAAAATGGCAAAAACAAAAAAGAAAATTAAAGTTGCGTTTCCGCACATGGGAACAATATCAATAGCTTGGGCATCTGCCTTAAGGAAAATCGGGGTAGAACCGCTTGTACCACCTTACACAAGTAAAAGGACATTGTCTTTGGGTACAAAGCACTCACCTGAAGCTATTTGTTTACCTTATAAACTGATTTTGGGGAATTTTATCGAGGCAATAGAAAACGGTGCGGATTATGTTGCAATGATTACTTCTCCGGGGATATGCAGACTTGGAGAATATGGTAACAATATTAAAGAAACCCTTGCCGATTTGGGTTATAAAGCAAACTATATAGAATTATCTTTGTATGACGGTTTCAAAGGGTTATACAAGTTCCTGGTTGAACTTACAGGTAAAAATAACCCTGTTCAGATAATAAGAACTCTGAATATTTGTATCCGAAAAATATTTGTTATAGACGAATTTGATACGGAATTGTCTTATTACAGGGCAAGAGAAATAAAGCAGGACGAGGCAGAAAGAAACTATAAAAAGGCGCTCAACCTCGTAAAAACTGCGGAAAGAACTTCTGACCTTAAAAAAGCATATAAAAAAGGGCTTGAAATTATCCGTTCAACAAAGATTGATAAGGACAGAGAAGTTTTAAATGTTGATATAACGGGTGAAATCTTCCTTGTAAACGATGAATTTTCTAACCAGAATCTTGAAAAAGAACTTGGCAGAATGGGTGTTCAAACTCGCAGAAGTCTTACGGTTAGCAGCTTCCTTAAAGATGCAATTATTCCTAAAGCATTCAGAAAAGGTGAAACACACCTCGAACGGGCAAACCGTCTTGCAAAACCTTATCTTATGCGTGATATAGGCGGTGATGCTTTAGAATGTATTTCTGATGTTGCTTATGCAGATGAAAGAAAAATTGACGGTATTATCCATATAAGTCCATTCACTTGTATGCCTGAAATTATGTCACAAAATATTTTCCCTGCTATGAGAGAAGATTGTGAAGTTCCTATTCTGGCACTCATCATGGACGAACAGACAGGCCGTGCTGGTTATATTACAAGACTTGAAGCCTTTGTTGACCTTATGAGAAGAAAGAAAAGAAAAAGCAAAAAAGAAGCTAAAGCAAAAGACAAAGTGTAAGGGGAAGTTTTGAATGATAGAGAAAATTGCGGTATTTTGTAAAAACTTATTGGATTGGTTTAAATCGGACAGGTGCTTTGTTTCACCGTTCATTAAGGCCTTTCCGCTTGCAAATAATCTGTTATTAATAACACTTGGTTTGTTTTTGGCAACATTTAACACCCTTTATTTCGCTGTATCAATGCGAATTGGGGTTAATCTTCTTATCGCAGTTTTTATTCTTGCTTTCTTATCCTCTGCCGTCGCATCAGGGTTCTGTCAGGTTGTAAAACAATCTGTTCAGGAATATGATGAAAACGAAGATTTTAAAAACTATGATGTGAAAACAACCTTTGAAATATTTTACACAGGGGTAGGTCGAAGATATCTGCAGTTCTTTGGCGGGTTTATGCTATTCTTTGTCATAATCATTGCAGGCATGATGTTGTCTATGATTTTGGCTACAAAGTTTATCTGTCCGCTTTCTTCTATCGGTTTAGATTTAGACACTCTGCAGCTGGTTATGGCTAATCAGGGTGCGCTCGCCGAGTTTGCATCTCAAATGACAAAATCTCAGGTGGTGCATCTTTTGGTGCTGTTTTATATTACTAATGTAATTACACCGTTTATTATGGGTTATTTCCTTATGTTGTGGATTCCTGAATTTATGTACTCGGGTAAAAATGTAGTAGTATCATTGTTTACTTCAATAAAAAAACTGTTTTCTGATTTTTGGAATACGCTGTGCATCTATATATTGATAGTTTTGGGGCATATATTTATTGCTTTTGCGTTTGCATTTCTTCCTCAAACAAGCATAATGCTCTATATAAGCAGTTTGATATTTATTTATTGGGTTATATATAATTTCTTCACCATATTTATTTATTATAAAACCAGAGGTAAGTATACAGGTGAGTAAAAAAAGAGTAATCGCAATAGCCGGCCCGACAGCGAGCGGTAAAACAAAACTTGCAATAGATATGGCAAAGGAGTTAGACGGCGAGATTATTTCTGCCGATTCCCGTTTGGTCTATAAAGGGTTTGATATTGCAACCGCTAAGCCGACAATGGAAGAAAGAGAAGGGATTCCTCATTATCTGATTGATGTGGTTGAACCTGAATATGATTATTCCGTTGCAGATTTTAAAAAGGCGGCGGAAGAAAAAATTAACGAAATAATATCAAGAGGCAAAACCCCTATTGTTGCAGGAGGAACAGGACTTTATTTCAGAATACTTTTAGAAAACTATGCCCTGCCAAAAATTGATTGTAAGCCTGAGTTAAGGTCAGAATTAGAAAAAGAATCTAACGAAGATTTGTACAAAGAGCTTTGTGAAAAAGATCCGGTCTATGCTAAGAAAGTCCATCCAAATAACAAAGTCAGACTTGTTCGGGTGCTTGAAGTCATACGAACACTTAATAAACCGTTTTCTGAAGCATGCGGTCTGAAGGAACCTGAATATGATGTTGAATGGGTTTTCCCTAAAATAGAATCAAGGGAAATTCTCTATGACAGAATTAACCGCCGTGTTGATATAATGGTCGAAAACGGTATCGTTGATGAAACAAAATCTCTTTTGAAAAAACACGGACGGATAAAAAACCTTGTCGGAACAATTGGTTATCAGGAAATGATTGAATATATAGACGGTAAAACTACTCTTGAAGAAGCAATCGAAACCCTTAAAATGAACACAAGGCGATATGCAAAACGACAGTTAACATGGTTTAGACGCACCCCTGAGCTTGGGGTTAATATTTAGGGCCATCCGGGCAATAGTAAAATATTATAATAAAGGATATCTTTTCTGTATGTTCAGAAAAGTCTTTGTTCTTCTAATTATTATTAACCTTATTCTTTCAAATTTCGCCCTCTCCGGTGAATCAAGATACACACAGTCGCTATCTCGTATGGAGCGGGAATGGTTTCACCGTGACTTTAACGGTGAAGATGATGAAATCAGACTGGCGAGGTTGGAAGAAAGGGTTTTTGGCACGATACACGATGTTGATAAACAAAAAAGATACAGTCAGCTTGTTCAGGCTTTTAATCTGCGAAAAACCCGTCAGTCTTGTCGTTCATCTGCCCCGAGAAATTGGCTATATGGTGTTCCGACAAGTTTGCCGATGAATGTGAATGATTTGCTTGGTGTTGGGAAATAGTGGGGGGGGGTAAATGTATTGCTCGACTCTCGCTTCGCTCGTGGCTCTGTGCCGGTTGCTACGTCGGCACGTTAAACGGTACCGCTCACAATAAAATCGAAAAGCGTGGTTTCCGATTATTATTGTTCGCCTTTCGCAACTTCGTTGCTCATACCTCTGTGCCGTTCACTACGTCGGCACGTTAAACGCCACCGCTTGCACTCCCAACGAAAACTCAACGTTTCCGTTGAGTCGTGCTTCGACTCTCGCTTCGCTCGTGGCTCTGTGCCGACTTCGGATTATTCGGGTACGCTTTTATTATGTCCCCGTCCCATCTCGCGTTAAACGGTACCGCTCACAATAAAATCGAAAAGCGTGGTTTCCGATTATTATTGTTCGCCTTTCGCAACTTCGTTGCTCATACCTCTGTGCCTACCCTTACGTCGGCACATTAAACGCCACCGCTTGCACTCCCAACGAAAACTCAACGTTTCCGTTGAGTCGTGCTTCGACTCTCGCTTCGCTCGTGGCTCTGTGCCGACTGCAAAAAAAAACGGTATTTTTACATACCGCAACTTACACACTTACACACTATTATAATTTCAATCTTTTTTGTAGTTTGATTTATCCTATCATAACTAATACTTACCTTTACAATAAATGTTTAAACTAACCTTACATTTATATAAAGTAATTTTTTCAGTAATAATTGCTTTTTTTGTAATTTATGTAAACTTATGTAACATAAAAAACCATGCCTGAAATCAGAAGAAAAAAATTTCCTTTATATATAAGAGAGGACTTTTAAAATATGGCACTTGGATTTACATCACATTATACAAAACAAGACCAGCCGTTTGGCTCATTGATTTTGAGTAATTCAGAAACTGAAACATCAGGATCTGTTGCATCAAACTCAAACGATTCATACGGTGTTGGATTGTTATATAGCGGGAGCGGATATGATAGTTGCGAATTTTCTGTATCAGTAAATATTGATTACAGTCAATATGCAAACTTTGTGTCTTCTTCCGGTTCAACTGAGACTGCAGGTTCTGTAGCTTGTAGTGGCGGTGGTTTTAGTACTGCTTCCACGGTATCTTTCTCAGCAGGAGGAGGATGCTCATCAAGCTGCGGAAGCTCTGCCTCTTTCACTTGTTAATATTATTTGGTTATTTTCAAAAAAACACCTTCTTTTTAGAAGGTGTTTTTTTATTATTCCTATTTAGATGCATCAAAGCATTCTTTGCATAATACCTCTCTGTCAGGTTTCGGTCTGAATGGCACTTGTGTCTGTGCTCCGCACTTAGAACAAACTGCATCATACAATTTCCTCTTATTCTTTTGACGACGTTTTTTTCTACATTCAGGACATCTTTTTGGCTTATTTGTAAGACCTTTTTCTGCGTAAAATTCCTGTTCTCCTGCAGTGAATGTAAATTCTGCGGAGCAATCTTCACAAATAAGTGTTTCATCTTGGTACATTTGCAGTTTCTCCTAAAATTAACTTGTATAACTAAAAACCTCTTTTATTGTATCTTTTTTTTCGCCTTTTTGCAAGTAGAATAATTATTTTTCTGTGTTAAATCTGCGGTTTTTTTCTTTAATTTTGTTTTTTATTATGCGACAATTTTCTTATGAAAGAGATTTTTAACGAGTGTTTGCAAAATAAGAACTTCTTAATGTTCGTTGCTACGGTTTCTTATGTGCTTGGGTTGTTTGCATATTTTACGGATAAACCCGTTCTGTTTGCAGCCATTTTTACCACGGTTTCACTCGCTCTTATCCTAAAAGAATGTCCGCTTAAAATGGTTATTATCTGGATATCAATCTTTTATCTCGGGTTTTTGAATGCAAACTTCAGAATAAAAAATTATGATAACCTCTTTAAGCTCGCCCCCGCAAATGTCACAGTCACAGGGCAAATAGTTTCTGTTCCAAACAGTAACATAAAGAATAATACAAAATTCTTTTTCAAAACGGATAAAGTAAAAATTGACAATAAATACTATGACTGTAAAAATGATAAAACTCTTGTCGGAGTTTCAGAGTTTTCCTCAAAAAATGCGGATTTCTCAAAACTTATTATAGGAAACACTTACGAAATATCGGGGAAATTAAGACGGCCCTTTATCTCTACAAACCCGTCACAGTTTTCTTATGCAGGGTATTTGAGAAACTTTAGCGCCTACACAACCCTCTATGCGGATAACTCTGATATTAAACAACTCCCCTCAAAGCTGACTCCAAAATGGAAGATGGTTCAATACCTCAACAGAAAAAGAGATTTTATTCTTAAAACCCATTCAAAATATCTTAAAAGTCCAAATATAGATATCCTCGGTGGTATTGTTTTCGGTGATGATGCGGTCGCTCCGCCCGATTATATAAAAGCATCTTTTATACATTCAGGTCTGCTCCATATACTCGCCGCTTCAGGCATGAATGTCGGCTTCATAAGTTTATTCCTGTTCTTCTTTCTGAAACATCTGAAGGTTCCGTTCAGACTCAGACTTCTTTTAGGTATCGCTGTTATTATTCTCTATTGTTTTATGACAGGACTCGGTGCCTCGGTTATCCGAGCCGCCTTAATGCTTATCTTTGTTCTTATTGGGAAAATGCTGGACAGGGATGCCCACAGTGTATCATTACTCTCTTTTGTCGGACTTTTGATGCTTTTGTATAACCCTGCATATATTAATGATGTTGGATTCCAGTTATCTTTTATAGTTACGCTCGGTATTATTTTATCGGCAGATTTAATAAACAAATATTTAAGTGTTATTCCTGAATGGATTTCGGGCGGAATATTTGTTCCTGTTATCGCTCAGATTTGGGTTATTCCTATTCAGATGTTTTATTTCAATACGATAAGTTTATATTCTGTTTTTGCAAATATTATTTCTATGCCGTTCCTTTTGGTTTTGAGCTGCGGCGGGTTTGCAAGTTGTGTATTCTCTCTCTATCCTCCGATTGCGGATTTTGTCTGCAAATGGTCTGATATGATTCTCAACCCTTGTCTTAATGCAATAGTTTCTATATCAGATTATTTTGCAAATTTACCTCATTCACTATATTTTACAACTCACCCTCATATCGTACAGATACTTATCTATTACACGATTGTCGTTATATTAACTTATCTTTTAAAAACAAAATTTGAGAATAAAAAACTGTTTTCTGTTGCAGGGGTTTTGGCAATAATTCTGTTTCTGTCAGCTGTCGTGCATCTTCCTAACAAAAATTTTGAAGTAATATCTTTTGATGTCGGAAACGCAGATGCGTTCTTATTAAAGAGTCCTGAGGGGAAATATTTTATCATTGATACGGGTAAAATGGGTTATAACGGCAGGCGCTCTCAGGCAGATATTCTGATTTTAAAATACTTAAGAGACAGAGGAATTAAAAATATTGAAGGGTTGGTAATCACTCACTTTGATGCCGACCACGCGGGCGGTGCGGAAGATTTGATTAATTATTTAAAAATCAAAAAAGTTTATGTTAATTCTGTAAATGATAAAAAACATCTTGCAAAAAATATTTATAAAGCAATTGATAAAAAGAGTTATACAACTCTCATACTTGCAAAAGATAATACCCTGATATATCAGGAGCCGAGGTTTAGTCTTAAAACATATAAAGCAAATATACCTCAACACGGGAAAGATAGTGAAGCAAACGAAAATTCTGTAATAACGCTCGCGGAAAATGAAAAGATTTCAATGCTCTTCACAGGTGATTCGGGAGTTAATGCGTTCAATCAGATAAAGAGAGAACTCCCTCAAAATATTACCATACTAAAAGTCGGTCACCACGGTGCAAAAAATGTGTTAAATAAAGAGATGGTAAATTATCTCAACCCGCAGGTTTCCGTTGTTTCTGTGGGTTATAACAAGTACGGACATCCACATCCGCTTACTATAAGACTGTTGTCAAAAACAAAAGTTTTGAGAACGGATAAAGTCCATGCTATTAAAATTACTTCTGACGGGAAATCATATAACCTCTATGCCTATGATTCAAAGGCGAGAAAATTTTATAAAAAAAGATAGTAAAATTTTTAAAATTAATTTGAATTTTTTTTGGCAAAAATCATTGATAAGAGTTGTATTTTCATTAAAATAAGACTATAATAAAAGTAGGTATTAATTGTCCTAAATAATACCTGTTATAGAGTACTGCAGAGGATTGTATGAGAAACAAATATATATTGGCTTTGGCCGTTCTTTTATTTGGATTGCCTTTATTGGGGAATCCTGTTAAATCAGACCCTGTCGAACCGGAGCAGGTTTATTATTCAACTTTTGAAGAAGTATTGAATATGACGGGTAACTATTCATGGACGGTTACGGAAAGTCAGGTTTTATTAAAAGGTTTAGTTGGTGCAGAGCTGGAAACGGCGCTGTCACAGTGGAATGACGGCACTAATATTCAAAAAGCATCTAAAATTGAGATAAAAGGTTCTACGGCAAAATCGTACGAAAGTATTTATTTTAAACCGTGTCAGGATCTTGTTATGGAAAAAATTGAGGGTTCTGAACACGAGTATACCGATAACTTCAGAATGAAGGGTATCGTAGTCGGAACATACACAGATCAGTCAGGGAACCAAAAACCGCAGGTTTTTAGTGCGAAAAATGTTACCTTTACCAGTTTTATAAACGGTCTAACAAACGACGGCGGCGATATAACGATAACGGCGACAGATTTTATAAAGAATAAATCAGAAACAAACGGGGCTGCTATTTATAACGAAAGCGGAAAGGTTACTATAACAAGCGGTTCAAACCTGTATTATAACCTTGCCTCAGATAAGGGCGGCGCTGTCTACAATAGTGACAAAGGAACTTTGATTGTCAGAGATTCTGTAATAGGCGGTCAGCACAATGAGGGGATATATTATATCTGTTCAAGTGATGATCCTGTCTATCATACTATGTCTGCTGACGGGGCAGGGCATATAACATCCGTATCTGATGAGGAAAGTTTAGGTGAAATACATAGTTTGCCAAACTCTGATGTTACAAGATTAACCTATAATGTAGACGGACTTTTAGGCAGTGATGACTGGATTATATTATATTATCTTGTGCCGGAATGGAGAGAAACGCGCGGTATAAACTGGCCTGAAGAGGATGCGGCGGGTACCTTCAACAGTCGCTGGGTTCACATTTATCCGTTAGGTAACGAGGCAAAATACGGTGCAGGTATTTATAATGAAGGTAATGCAACTATAACGGGTACAACCTTTAAATACAATATTGCAAAAAAAGATATTAATGATGAAGGCGGATACGGTGGTGGTATCTATAACAAAGGAAATATATCAATAAATTCTTCAAGGTTCTACTATAACAAAGCAGAACGAGGCGGCGGTATCTATAATGTTACTGATGAAGAAACAGGAAATATTTCAATACAGTCAACAACCTTCACTTCAAACCGTGCGGGGTACGGTGCAGGTGCTTATATTGAATCGGGTGATGTAACTTTTAAAAATGATTCTTTTGGTGAATACGGTACAAAACCTTCTAACAAGGCAACTTATGGCGGCGGTATTTATAACGAGGGTGGTAATATTACTGTCGTTTCATCTTCGTTCTCAAACAATAATGCTGAAAAAGGCGGAGATATATACAACAAAGGCACAATGTCTATTTCAAAAACCACTTTTGGTGGGGTTCCGAAAACAAATTATATATTTGTGGGGATAGAGCCTGTTTATTATGTCGCTAACGGTGAACGGGTAAATATTGAAAGTGTTGACTGGATTGTAAGACCTTTGTATCCTGATATTTCTTGGACACCGATAAGATATAATGTCGGCTCAACTGCAACACAGGGCGGTGCTATATATAATGAAGGCACAATATTAGAGATATCTTCTTCTGACTTTTACGATTCAGGTGCCGTTGAGGGCGGTGCTATCTATAACGATACAGATGGATTTATTTTCCAAATTAATAAATCAAAATTTAACGGAAACTATGCATCTTATACAAAACCCGAAGGTAGCGAAGAAGTTGTAATCCCAAGAGGGGGTGCTATCTATAATAAAGGTGTAGTGAATATCCTTAAATCTGAGTTTAAAGGTAATGGTACAGGCGACGGTTATGGCGGTGCTATTTATAACAGCAGCGGGACATCTGAAATAACAAGTTCAACCTTTAACGGTAACTATGCACAAACGGGTGGTGCTTTGTATGTTGCAGGCGGAACCCTGAACGATAAATCTTCAACCTATAGCGGAAACTACGCTGAAGACGGCGGTGCCGTTTATGTCGGTACAGGCGGTGAAGCAGTTATTAATTCATCAACTTTCGTTTTGAATAAAGTATCTAAAACAATTGAAGAGCAGGCTGAAGACGGAACGACCGATGAGGTTGTGGTTTTGGGTAACGGTGGTGCGATTTATAACAAAGGTAATTTGACTCTTAACAGTGTGACTTTTGGGAATAAAAAGAAAAAATATAAATATTCAAACAGCGCTAAATTTGGCTCTGCACTCTATAACGCAGGTGAAGCTGATATGGAAACTTCAACAATTTTCTATCAGGAAAGTGAAAATGGTGCTGTCTTCAACTCAGGAACATTAAATTCTAAACGGGATACTTTCTCATATAACAAAGCAACCATAGGTGGTGCAATCTATGGAAGTATGAGCGGTGAAACAAATATAGGCGGTTCTGTATTTACTTCAAACACTGCGACATCAGGTGGTGCTGTATACAGTGGCGGCGAGATAAATATTGATGATTTGGAATATACGGTTATCAGTAAGAAGAAACCTGTAACAAAGATTGCTCAGGTTAAGTTCAGCAAGAATACGGCAACTGATAACGGCGGTGCAATCTACCTTGCAAATACTGCAAAAGGTGAGATAAAAAATGCCGATTTTATATCAAACAAAGCATATAAAGAAACGGTAGAAACAAAGAAAACTGAGGCAAAAACTAAAGAACAAGACGGTAAGGTTGTCGAAACAGAACCTGAAAAGACTGTTGTAACAACTACTCCGTCGGGTTCGGGCGGTGCTATATATGTCGGGAAGTCAATTATCGAAAACCCTGATTCTGTTGATACTACAGAGCATGTGAAAATATCAGATACAAACTTTACATCAAACTCTGCAGGGTTGTATGGCGGTGCAGTTTATGTTGATGCCGATTCTGCTTTGGATATTGAAAACTCAACCTTTAGCAAAAACAGTTCGTATTCGACAAAGGTTATTAAAACTACAACTATATCGACAGTTGGAAAGAAAAAGACCAAAAAGACAACGACCGAAAAAATATTACAGGGTAACGGCGGTGCGCTGTACTCAAGCGGTAACTCTGATGTAACCGTTAAAAATTCGGTATTTAAACAAAATAATGCTGATATGGGCGGTGCTGTATATGTCGATAAATATAATAAACCGACAACGACAACCAATAACGGTGAAGGTGAAGGCTCTGTATCTGATGAGCCGACTCCAAACCATATTGTTATAAGCGATTCTGAGTTTACATCCAATACTGCCGCAGCATACGGCGGTGCAATATTTAACTCGGGATATCTTGATCTCAGTAATGATGAATTCAAAAACAATGTTGCTCCTTCAGGCGGGGCAATAACAAATGGTGCAAACGGTGTACTTACTCTTGATGATTGTTATTTTGATAATAACAAAGGTGCGGCAGGCGGTGCTATTTATAACACAGGGACTGCAACTATAACCAATACAACATTTGATAATACCAAGAAATTTGTTGCTTCTGCGGGTGGTTCTATTTATAATCAGGCAGGTAAAATAACCCTTGAAAATGTTACCTTTAGTAAGAATACGGCTCAATATGGCGGTGCTGTATATAATTCATATTCGCAATCGTGGTTCTCTGTTTTGCGTGGAGATATAACATCAAACTCTAACCATTATTTATCGAATATGTCATATCAGGGTGGTGCTGTTTTAAATGTATCAAGTGATTTTAAATCAACAGAAGATGAGTTTAAAGGTAATTCTGCAAACTATGGCGGCGCGATTTATACAACTGGTACTTTTAATGAAACAGATACAACATTTGAGTCAAATTCAGGTGGTTTTGGCGGTACTGTTTATAATTCAGGCACGCTAAACTTTACACGAGGCATTTTTAAAAATAATACGGCAAGTGTCGGCGGGGCGGTATATTCAATAAATACAACAACAACTGATAAAGACGGTAATTATGTTTATACTGCTATTATCAAAATTGATGGTGCAAAATTTAATGAAAACAAAGCAAATGTTCACGCGGGTGCAATTTATGTTACAGGCACCGATTTGACCATCAATAATACGGAATTTACGGGGAATACCGCAAAAGTTGCGGGTGGTGCAATGATGATTGAAGACACTACCGTAAAAGATAATGCGGGTAAAGAATATTTTAGATACAACAAGGTTAAAATAACCTCGTCAACCTTCGACGGAAACAGTTCGGATTCTTTAGGCGGGGCTATTTATTCGGAACTTAACGGTACAGTGTATATAAATACTGATGAACCTGTTGAAGAAGAACCTGATGAGGGCGGTGACCAAGGCGATTCCCAAGGCGGTGACCAAGGCGGTGACCAAGGTGGTGACCAAGGTGATTCCCAAGGCGGTGACCAAGGTGATTCCCAAGGTGGCGACCAAGGCGGTGAGCAGGGTGATGAGCCGCATGAAGATGAACCTGTTGAATACAATCCGGTAATATTTAAAAATAACAAGTCCGGAAAAGGCGGAGCAATATATAATTATAAAGGTACAATTCTGGCTGATAAAGTTCAGTTTATTGAAAATAATGCTAAGGAAGAAGGCGGTGCTGTTTATAATAATTACATTTTCCAAATAGGTGAAAAAGTTGAAGAAGTTCCTGAGTATTATGAAGAACTTCAGACAAGCTTATTCAAATCTAATACAGCAAAAAACGGTGGTGCTATTTATAACTCTAACAGTATTTATCTGAATGGGGTTCAGTTTAAAGAAAATACGGCAACAAACAGTGGTGGTGCAATTTATAACGGGCACTCGTCAATTGTTGTAAATTCGTTGTTTGAAAATAACTCTGCAACAAAAAACGGTGGTGCTATATATCATAAACCTTCTCAATGGCGTGGAACGAAATTAGAGGTTGTATCTTCTGAATTTAAAAACAACTCTGCAAAACTTGGCGGGGCTATCTATCTTGATACAACAAGTTATTTCAAACTTGCAACGACAAATTTTGAAAAAAACTCTGCAACCTCAGGTGGAGCCGTTTATCTTGGTACAAACAGTATTGCAAAACTTGAATATAACGATTTTACTAACAACTCAGCATCAGAAAAGGGTGGTGCAATATATATCGGTACAACAACGGATAAAGTAGAAATTACAAACAGAGAATCAGGGTTTACGGGTAACTCTGCTAGGTTAGGCGGTGCAATATACGTTGCAGCAAATACAAAGAATGTTATTCTCAATGATGTTACATTCAAAAACAATACAGCAACGGAAGAAGGCGGTGCGATATATATTGATAAAGGCTCTAAAGTTGAAATAGTTTCAAGATACAGTGATGTTCTCTTTGAAGGTAATACGGCAAACGGAAAATCAAACGCAATTTATCTGAATACTGCTGATTTGGTATTGACAACTGTTGATAAGGACGAACACCAAATATATATAAATGATGCAATTGCGGGAATAGGTACAATAACAATAAACGGGGATGTTACTTTAGGTGAAAGACTCATTATTTCACCTGAAAGCGAGAAATCCATAGTATTTAATAATAATGCCGGCAGCACAATTAATGTCGGAAAAGAACAGAGTCTTTTGAATGCATCATTTAAGCTTGGTAATAATTCAACACTTAATGTAGCAAACAACAACATAGGTAAAGTGGCACTCAGTACGCTATCAATCGATGACGGAACTGTTGCAAATGTCGGGATTGACCTGAACCCTAAAACAGGGGAAAGCGATAAAATTGTTGCAGATAATGTTGAGGGAAATGGTGTATTAAATGTTTCTTCAATAAATCTTACATCAAATGCGAAAACTCCTGTAACGGTTAACATCGGTGACGATTCACTTGTTAAAACAATATCGGTAACAAAACTTGAAACGGCTGAGGCAACTTATAAACTTAAGACAAGTCTGAGAGATGGCCATCTGACTGCAACCGTATACGGACAAAAAGCAAAACCATGTACTGTTGCTGCACCTGTTGCCGCACAACTTGGCGGATATTTAACCCAGATAAATTCATATGATCAGGCGTTCATGAATATGGACTTAAATATGACAAAGACTTTGGATGAGAGAACTGCAGAGATGAACATAAGAACTGCGTCTTTGTCATCAATG
>CACWZA010000035.1 GCA_902765215.1 uncultured bacterium
CGAAAAGGTCGGATTACCCCCTCCCTACCCTCCCCCTATGTAAAGGGGGAGGGAGTAGTTGTAGAAATCTTTGATTTCTTACAAATACGGGTGAGGGTTTTAATTTCTATTATCTAACATTTAAATAATAATAATTTGTAATTGCCCAAATGTCTAAACTATGCAATAATAGAATTGTTATCAGACAGTTGGGAAGAAGTATGATTGGGTTTCCGTTTGAGTTAGATGATTTTCAAAAAGATGCCTGTAAATGTATAGAAAAAAAAGAAAGCGTTGTTGTTTGTGCCCCTACAGGTGCGGGGAAAACTGTTATTGCAGAATTTGCTATTCAATTGGCACTTGAAAACGGAGAAAGAATTTTTTATACAACCCCTCTTAAAGCGTTATCAAACCAAAAATTTTATGATTTCGGGCGTAAGTACGGAACAGATAAAGTAGGACTTTTGACAGGTGATACCTCAATTAATCGTAACGGACAGATAGTTGTTATGACAACCGAGGTTTTCAGAAACATGCTCTATTGTACAAATTTCGGTTCAATTTCGGATAACATGAAAGATGTCCGTTATGTTGTATTAGACGAAGTTCACTATATGAATGACGAACAACGCGGTACGGTTTGGGAAGAAAGTATTATTTACTGCCCGACTGATGTACAGATTATTGCACTTTCGGCAACTGTTGCCAATGCTGAACAATTGACTCAGTGGATAAATACTGTTCACTCAAAAACAACTTTGATTAATACGGATTTCAGACCTGTTCCGTTGAGATACTATTATTTTGACAGTTCCCAGCCTGACAGACTTTTACCGTTACTCGCTCCGGGGGGCGGTCTGAACAAAAAAATCAGACCTGAAAAACGCGATTTTCGTAGAGGCCCGAGAGGGAAAGCACAGCAAAAAAGTCATGTCCGTGAGGTTGTCCGAAACCTTTATAATAACGACATGCTCCCTGCAATATATTTTACTTTTTCGCGTAAAAAATGCGATGAGCAGATGGAAAAATGTATTTCTTTAGAACTTGTAACAAAAGAAGAACAGGAAAAAATTAAACAAATAATAGACGAATTTTTGGTTGATAATCCTTACCTTTATAATAATAAACACATGGAATATCTTCTGCAGGGTGTTGCATCTCACCATGCGGGACTTTTGCCGAGTTGGAAACTTTTGGTGGAAAAACTTTTTCAGGAAGGTTTGATAAAAGTCGTTTTTGCAACGGAAACTCTTGCTGCGGGGATAAATATGCCTGCCCGTTCAACAGTTATAAGTTCAATAAGTAAAAGAACGGATAGCGGGCACAGAACTCTTACTCCGAGTGAGTTTTTGCAAATGTCGGGCCGTGCGGGCCGCCGCGGCATGGACGAAGTCGGTTATGTCACTATTGTCGGAACACCGTTCCAGTCACCGCAAGAGGTTGCCGATCTTGTATTGTCTGATGCAAATCCGCTCGAAAGCCGTTTTGCACCAAGTTATTCTATGGTATTGAACCTGCTCCAAAGGTTCACAATGGATGAAGCAAAAGAGCTTATTCTAAAAAGTTTTGGGTATTTTTCATCAAGTTCAAGACTTGCAGGTTTGCAGGCGATGATTGATTTGAATAACAAAAAACTGAAAGAAATGTCAAACTTTATGTGTCCTTATAAGTATTCAACTGATGATTTGATAGAGTATAACAAGGTTCGTGACAGTTATGTTCAAAACCGCAGGGTTATGAAAACCATATACAAACAGGAAAAAGGTAAAAAACGCGAGTTATCTCAGGAGGCACTTGAGTTTGAGAAGTTTGTAAAAACTCTGCTCGGTAAAATGCATTCATATAAATGCGGACAGTGTAACCGCTATAAAAAGCACATGAAAGAAATTGAGTTGATGGAACGGTATGAAAAACGCGGACTTCAGTTAAACAAAGAGATGGAAAACCAACGCGATATTTTCTGGAACAAGTTTGTTGCCCACAGAAATGTTCTCGTCCAATATGAATATTTAAAAGACGATTTCCCGACAGAAAGAGGTAAATCTGCATCACAGGTGCGTTCTGAAAATGAACTCTTCCTGTCTGAAATAATCTTTTCTAACCTGTTAGATGACCTGACTCCTGCAGAACTGGCATCGGTTATCTGCTCCGTTACTACGGAAGATTTGAGAGTGGAATACGGGCTCGGACTTCCGCTTTCGCCAAAAGTCAGAAAAACTCTCAACAAAATTAAAGATATAAGACGTAAACTTGAACGGGTTCAGAACGATTATAAAGTTGAAGATGTAATGTATATTAATTCCTTCTTCTCCCCGCTGATTGAGTTGTGGGTTGTCGGTTCAGACTGGGAAGAAATTATGAATAATGCGGGCGACACAGGGGAAGGTGATATCGTAAGATGTTTTAAACGGGTTGTTGATGTTTTAAGACAGTTTACCACAATAGATAATGTACCTGATGCTTTGGTCTTTACTGCTCGTGAGGCTATAAACGCCATTTTGCGTGAACCGATTGATGTAGATTAGGGTTTCTTGCTCACCTTTCGCAACTGCGTTGCTCATTCCTCTGCTCGGGGCTGCCCCTCGCGTTAAACGGAACCGTTCGCAATCAAAATCAGAAGTGTGATTCTGATTTATTCTTGCTCATCTTTCGCAACTGCGTTGCTCATTCCTCTGCTTGGGGCAAAAAAAAAGGACACTATGGGGTAGCGTCCTGAATTTAAAATTTTATTGAATAGTGGGGGGGGGTAAAATATAATTAAAACCTGTTTTTGTGTATAAATAATAAATTTATACATGTGAAATGAATAACCCCCGAATCGGTCGGTTTATTAGCAAAGAACTCCAAGCCCTGTATATGCGCCGAACATAGGATTTCTTATTGCGTAATTAACCAAAGGTGAAACCGATGAAACACCCATTGGGCTGTCTAAGTCCATGTAGAGTGACTGGTATGCGTTGCCCGGTGTAACGATGCTGTCTGCAATCATACCTACTGAAGGGCCGTAGAACGGGTTGTATCCGTAGTAACCGCCGCAACCGAATCCTCTGCCTGCGAGTGCTCCTACTGTAAGTCCGCTGAGAACTCCGAGTCCGAAGGTTGCCCAGTTGCTGCGTCCGTAATTGCCGTAACCATAACTGTAAGAGTATGGATTGTAACCGTATGAATATCCCATTGTAAGACCGAACATTTTAATAATTCCCCATTTAATCCCCGTACTCATGTAAAGTCTTTTTCTTTTCATGAATTGACAAATTACTTTTACATGCTTTACATTTCTTAACAAACGGCATTTTTTACAGGTCATGTTTTACTTTCAACTGGCATGATTATTGACAATACAAATTCACATTATAAAATAGATATATGAGTTTAGAGAGTTAAACTTTATAAAGTTAGTAGTATATAGTAAAAGAAAAGGAGATTAATCTCATGGCACGTGAAAAGTATGAACGTACGAAACCACACGTTAACGTAGGTACAGTAGGCCACGTTGACCACGGTAAAACAACATTAACCGCTGCTATTACAGCAACATTAGCAGCTGCAGGTCAAGCAGAACTTAAAAAATTCGATGAAATCGATGCTGCTCCTGAAGAAAAAGCAAGAGGTATAACCATTTCTACAGCTCACGTAGAATATGAAACAGCAAAAAGACACTATGCTCACGTAGACTGCCCGGGCCACGCTGACTATGTTAAGAACATGATTACAGGTGCTGCTCAAATGGACGGTGCTATCTTAGTTGTTGCTGCAACTGATGGTGCTATGCCTCAAACTCGTGAACACATTTTGTTAGCAAGACAGGTTGGTGTTCCTAATTTGGTAGTATTCTTGAACAAATGTGATATGGTTGATGACCCTGAATTGTTAGAATTAGTTGAAATGGAAGTTAGAGAACTTCTTTCTTCTTATGAATTCGACGGTGACAACATTCCGTTCATCCACGGTTCAGCATTAAAGGCTCTTGAAGCTGTTCAAGCAAACCCTAGCATTAAAAGAGGCGAAAATGAATGGACTGATAAGATTTGGGAATTGATGGATGCTATCGATTCATATTTCCCTGACCCTGTAAGAGAATTAGACAAGCCATTCTTGATGCCTGTAGAAGATGTATTCTCAATCACAGGTCGTGGTACAGTTGCTACCGGCCGTGTTGAAAGAGGTATCGTTAAAGTTGGTGACGAAGTTGAATTAGTTGGTTTAGGCGAAACTAAGAAAACTACAGTTACCGGTGTTGAAATGTTCAGAAAATCTCTTGACCAAGGTCAAGCAGGTGACAACATTGGTGCATTGTTAAGAGGTATTGATAAGACTGAAATCCAGCGTGGTCAAGTTTTATGTAAACCTGGTTCAATCCACCCACACACTAAGTTCACAGCTAACGTTTACGTATTGAAGAAAGAAGAAGGCGGACGTCACACTCCATTCTTCCCTGGTTACAGACCTCAGTTCTATATCAGAACTACTGACGTAACAGGTTCAATCCAATTTGATGGCGAAATGGTAATGCCTGGTGATAACGTTGTTATGACCGTTGAATTGATCGCTCCTGTAGCTATCGAAGAAGGTATGAGATTCGCTATCCGTGAAGGTGGCAGAACAGTTGGTGCCGGTGTTGTAGATAAAATTATTCAATAATAATTGAGTTTATGATACAAAAAAAGAGGTTAGATTTTTCTAACCTCTTTTTGTTTTTACTTTTTATAATTAGTTTTAATGTTTTAAATATGCGATTGACATACCTGACAGTCTGTCGATTTTGCTATAGGTTTCCATTGATAAATTAGTTATCGGTTCAATATAGTTTGAGAATATTTCTGCTGCTTCTTCCGTGTCTCTTGATTCATCAATCATTTTATAGATTTTATCGGTAAATTTTTCATATTTTTTATTGATTCTGTTTATTGCCGCCTGATGTTCGGCTTTGACATTTTTCATTTCCGATATTTTTTGAGGGGTAAAATCTTCCAGTAATTTTGTATATTCACCCATCCAGTTATAACAAATTTTTTCTATTGTTTTTGTATCATGTATATCGTTAAAATTTTCTATAGTTTTTTCTAAATCAAACTCGGACTCTTTTATTAAACCAGGATGAAAATATTCTCCGCTCAATCCTTTTGGCGCATTAAGACGGATGCCGTTACCAATTTCCTGTTTGACTGGGGATTCCATAATAGTATTGGCTATTTCGGCACTTATTTTTCTTGTTTTCACTGTTAATTCAGGACTAATCTTCATAGAATTATCCTTTTTTTAGAATGCATTACATGTATTATAGTGCATTTTTAAAAAAAGTGAAGCCCCCATGAGCTTATCTTTTTTTATCTATGCTTCAGGATTTATTCCCCTTGATGTTATTGCTTCTGCAACTTCATCCGGCAGAACAAATGCCTGTAATTGATGTTGGTCTTTATTTTTTCCGCCGCTTCTTTCGTTCCAGATATCTCTGATATCAAATATGCCGATAAGAATTTTTTTACCGTTTTCTATAATAACAGGTAAAATGGCGAATCCTGCTGCTACCTGTGTAGGGCTTGGAAGTTTCATTGCTTTCATACATTGAGGGTTTGCAAATTCGCAAAAGTTCCCGTAGCAGTCTTCATTTGGGGTTCTTTCAAGTGATTTTGGACGAAAATGATCAATTTCATTGCTTATTCCATGATTTCTTTTATAATCCGGAGTGTATTCAATGAATACCGGTGATTTTGCTGATTTTTCCGAGTCACCGATTGTTATCGGCGGCAAAATAGTTAACATTTGATCCATGATATAATCTCCTACACTAACACACTTACTCTTATTAAGTATTTATTTCTTAATTTTTTGCTACATGTGAGCGGATATTTAAACTTTTGTTAATATTATTTTCTATTGACGAAAAGCAAAAAAAAATTGTATTATAGAACTAATATAAAGGAGGCAAATATGAAAAAATTTTTAGTGATGTTGACTGCAGTCTGTACCATGTTTATCTGCGGTATGACTGTGAATGCAGGAGAAACTTCTGCACCTGCCCAAACGACTGTTCAGGTTGATAACAGTACCGGACTCCACGGGAATATTCTTGATATAGTAAATGATCAAAAATATTCTACAGAAGGTGAGTCTAAAGATGTTAAATATGACGGTCAATGGGATAAAGCCCCGGCAGAATGTGATTCAGGTGATTGTCCTGCATGTGATGAAGTGAATAAATGTCCTTGCGGTTCTAAATGCAAATGTAAATGTGGTAAAAAATGCCCTTGTAATTGCGGCTGCAAAGCAGGTAAATGTACCTGCGGGGATAAATGTAAATGTCCTTGCTGTAAAAAAGATTGTGACTGCTGCAAAGAAGGATGCAAATGTGGTGACTGCCCTAAATGCACCCCAAAATGTGACTGTTGCGGGGGTAAATGTAATAAGGATTGCACCTGCGGTTGTAAGGAAGGAAAACCGTGTACATGTGGTGAAAATAAAGCAGACAGTATTCAAGGAAACATAATAGATGCTATTCAGGGTGATAAATGTAAATGTGATTGCTGTAAGAAAGATTGCGACTGTTGTAAAGACGGTTGTACTTGTGGCGACTGCCCAAAATGTGCACCAAAATGTAATTGTAACCAACAAAAATGTAAATCTAAAAAATGCAAAAAAGGATGTAAGATTAAAAAATAGATTTATCTGAATAAAATAAAAAGTGCGGAAATTTTTCCGCACTTTTTGTTTTGTGAGTTATTTTAAATATTATTTTAAATCAGGATTCAGTTTGCCGTAATATTTTACGGGAACATGTGCTGTTTCAAGCGGTGAATAAGAGTAATAAGCCGAATTATCTATAACAACTTTCGGTTCAATGTAGTTTGGTAACTTTACATCAGATTTTACGCTATCGCTATAAATAACCCTTCCGCATAATTGTGTTCTTTTATCAAACTTTTCTCCGACTTTCGTCTGAGGCATAGCCATATTTGCCCGTCTGTTAAGCATTTCCCCAAATGCTTTTGAAGTCATATAAGGTTCTATCCCAACTGTGTCAACTCCATAGCATTTGTATTCAGGGTTGTTGATGATTTTTTTGCCTTCTTTTGCAAAAGAATCTACCATTTCAATTGTTGCTTTTGATAGCATAGGACTGCTTGTCTTTTTTAACATTGGTTTTTCACAAGATGCCAATCCTGATATTAATATTCCTGCTATACATGTTTTTATCGGGTTTATTTTCATATTTATTTCGCTTGCCTTATAAAATATAATAAATAGGGTTGTTTTCTATCGGTTTCATATCGGTTTTTGCTTCTTCATACATTTTTGTTAAACCGTTTCTTTCAAGAACTTTGCTTATAATCTTTTTGCATTGCCCCTCAACGAGATTGTTCTTATCTTTCTTGATTACATTGAGGCTTAATTCGTTTTCGTAAGCACCCATGTTATTGTGGTGGGTTAAAAATATAACATCATCCTGCCCGTTATGCTGAAGTATTAAAATTTCATCCTTCAACAGTTTGCCTACACTTCTTGCATCATTGAAATTCATGTGCACCTTCGATTTGAACATCGGGTTGTTGTTTGCTGGTTGAACTTTTTGTATCTGCATCAAAAAAATCCTTTATTTGGTTTCCTGTTATAATATAAAACCGCTGAAAATAAAATTTACCACCTATGGCAAATTTTTTTAATACCTTAGTGTCTTTCCACCATAACTATTTAACCAAAAACCATATTCGTGGTATGATAATTGTATTAGACAAGGGGATATAGTAAATGTTAGATTTTTTAATAAAGTTGATTGGGGGCTCTAACGAGCAGAAGATAAAAAATATTGCGGGTATCATAGACCATATAAACGCTCTTGAGCCTGAATTTGAGGCACTTTCAGATGATGATCTTCGTGAGAAAACAAACGAGTTCAGAGATATTTTGGCTCAAAGACCAACTTCAAACGATTATAAAGAAGACAGAAAGTTAGAAAAAGAAGCTTTGGATAAACTTCTCCCTGAAGCCTTTGCGGTTGTTCGTGAAGCGGCAAAGAGAGTATTGAACATGCGTCACTTTGATGTTCAGTTAATGGGCGGATATTTCCTCCACAACGGTCAAATCGCAGAAATGAGAACAGGTGAAGGTAAAACCCTTGTCGCAACCCTGCCTGCTTACCTTAACGCACTTACGGGAAAAGGTGTTCATGTTATCACAGTTAATGATTACCTCGCAAAGCGTGATAGCGAGTGGATGGGCAGAGTTTATAAATTTTTAGGGTTAACAGTAGGGGTTATTCTTGCTGAAAACAGAGGCCCGTCAGAATATGATGACAAACGCGCCGCTTATGCATGCGATATCACCTACGGAACAAACAACGAGTTCGGGTTTGATTATCTGCGTGACAATATGGCAACATCTAACGATATGCTCGTTCAAAGACCATATAACTATGCCATAATCGATGAAGTCGACAGTATCTTAATCGATGAGGCGAGAACCCCTCTTATCATAAGCGGAAAACTGGAAAAATCAGCAGATACTTATAAACTTATGGCAAAGATTGCGCCAAAATTGACAAAAGATGTTGATTACGAAGTTGATGAAAAGAACAAAAATGTAATTTTGTCTGAAGAAGGGATAGATAAAGCAGAAAAACTCATAGGATGTAAGGACTTGTTTGATATTTCGAATCAGTATGCACATCACCTTTTACAGGCATTAAAAGCAAAAGAATTATTTATAAAAGATACGGATTATGTTGTTAAAAACGGCGAAGTTATGATTGTTGACGAGTTTACCGGCCGTCTTATGGAAGGCCGCCGCTGGTCTGACGGGCTTCATCAGGCAGTTGAGGCAAAAGAACATGTTAAAATTCAGGACGAAACCCAAACTTTAGCAAGCATAACTTTCCAAAACCTTTTCCGTTTATATCCGAAATTATCAGGTATGACGGGTACTGCAATGACAGAGGAAGCAGAATTTGGTAAGATTTATAACCTTGAAGTTACGGTTATTCCTACCAACAAAAAAGATATCAGAATTAATTATCCTGATGTAATATACAAAACCGAAAGAGCAAAATTTGATGCGGTTGTTGATGATATTATTGAACAACACGAAAAGGGCAGACCTGTCCTTGTCGGTACAATCAGTATTGAAAAATCTGAGTTATTGTCAAAACTTTTGAAAAAGAAAAACATTCCGCACAATGTATTGAACGCAAAATATCACGAAAAAGAAGCATATATTATTGCTCAGGCAGGTCGTGTGGGTGCGGTTACAATCGCAACAAACATGGCAGGTCGTGGTACAGATATCCTGCTCGGTGGTAATGCGGAATATCTTGCAAAAGATATGCTTGACAGTAAAGGGATAACCCCTGAAACTGATCCTGACTATGAAGAAAAGAAGAATAATGCTTTGGCAGAAGCAAGAAAAATTACACAGGAAGAACATGAAAAAGTTGTTGAAGTCGGCGGACTTCATGTAATCGGTACGGAACGCCACGAATCACGCCGTATTGATAACCAGTTAAGAGGTCGTGCCGCTCGTCAGGGTGACCCCGGGTCTACAAGATTTTTCTTATCGTTAGAAGATAACCTTATGAGAATTTTCGGCGGGGATAAACTTGTTAGTATTATGAATATGCTCAACGTTGACGAGGATATGGCGATAGAATCACCGATTATTACAAAACAGATTCAGTCTGCTCAGAGAAAAGTTGAAACTTATCACTTTGATATTCGTAAGAATGTACTTGAATATGACGATGTTATGAATGTTCAGAGAGAAAAATTCTATGCTCAGCGCAAACGCGTTCTTAATCAGGATAACCTGTCTGAAGATATCTTGTTCATGATGGACAGAGAACTCGACAGACTTATGAAGAGTTATATAACACCTGAACAAAATCCTGAAGAATATATCCCTGATGATTTGGCGGCTATGATAAGAGAACTTATTTCAATCTGCCCGCAAATTGATTTTATTAAGGTTGAGGATATCAAAGATAAACGATATGCGGAAATTTATGACAGATTGCGTGAGGCAATGACAAATGCTTACCAAAAACATGAAACTGAAATAATTACTTTCTACAATGATGTCATGTCACAGTATGAACAGGATTTTACACCTCAGGAATTGTTTGCGGATAACAATATTATGCGTTCACTCGAAAGAGATGTATTGTTGAGAGTTGTTGATAACAAGTGGATAGACCACCTGCACAATATTGATATGTTAAAAGACGGTATCGGTTTGCGTGCTTATGGTCAAAAAGATCCGCTTATTGAATACAAACGAGAAGCGTATGATTTGTACAATACAATGATGCACGAAGTACAGGGCGAAACCGTAAAATATTTATTCCGTACAAAATTCGGTATACAGTTCGTCGGTGATAGTGTAGTTTAGTATTTAGATTACATATCAGTTATATTTTGAACTACTTTGTTTATCACATCTTCCCATGTTTTTGGGTTGGTTTGTTTGTATATCGTAACCGAGTTATACCATTCGGTTGTTTCGTTGTTGTCAAACCACCGCCAGTCCGCACAGTATGGAAGGAGCAGGCATGTTTTAACTCCCAATGCTCCCGCAAGATGAGCAACAGAGGTATCAACCGTCACAACAAAATCGAGGTTTTTTATCGCTCCCGCAGTATCATTAAAGTTTTTAAAATCTTTTCCTAAATCGATTATGTTATATTGTTTATAATCTTCAGTTTTGTGGTTTGTTTGAAGTGAATATATCTGAACATTTTCATTTTTAATCAAACCCTCAAAACAGGATAAATCAATAGTTCTGTTTTTTAAATCTCTGATACTGTTGTGACCTGCTTTTATACACAGTCCAATTTTTGTTTTTGCCGTTGATATAATTTGTTTATAATTGGTTGTTATTTGTTCGTTTTCTGTCAGATAGTTGTCTTTATTTGGGATATCTTTAAACCCGATTATAAAAGGAATTGCGGAAAGTAAAACAGATTTATCGTATTCGGGCAGTTCGTTTTCTTTATGATAAAACTCAAGATTATCAATATTAGAAAAAGATTGTCTGAATAAATCAAAAACTTCTTCGGGTATTACTAATTTTATGGTTTTAAAATATTTTGAAACGGTGTTCAGATATCTCGAACACATAAACATATCTCCAAAGCCGTTATCCCCGTATACCAAAAGTGTTTCGGTTTTGTTTTCTTCCCCGCTCCAGTGATTTTTCAGAATACTGTACGCAACAGACGGGTTATTTTTAAGACTTTTCAGCATAAATTCTGATCCGTTTTTGTAATCTCTTTTGTACAGATATATTGTTGCAATAAGATAATTAATTCCGTAATCATCAGGATATTCTTTATAAATTTTTTCCGAATATTTGAGTGCTGTTTCCATGTCGTTTTGGTGGACAGAGTTTATCGCAAGGTTATAATATGTTGATAAACTTTCCTCGATTTCAAGCGATTTTTGATAACATTCTTTTGCTTTTTTGTAATCTTTCAGATAAATCTCACAGAGTAGTCCGAGTTGGTTCCAGCCTTTTGGGTTTTCGGGGAAATCTGATGTCAGTTTTTCAGCATAATCATAAGCTTCTTTTAACTTATTAATATTAATAAGTGCATCCGAAAGTCTGAGCAGAGATTGGGCATCATTCGGGAATTGTCTGTAATAATTCTGCGCAACTTCAACCTGTTTTTCGTAATCTTCCCTGCTTTCAAGCATTTTTATATAGTTTTCAAAAATATCTCTCGGGTCAGGCTTGTTCATTTTTTAGTTCTTCCGTTACCTTCTCTATAATACTATCCCAGTCTTTCGGGTCTGTTTGTTTGAACAGTTTAACCGAATTGTACCACGGTGTTTTAACCTTATCGTCAAACCATCTCCAGTCGGTGCAATAAGGTAAAAGCATAAATGTTTTAACCCCCAAAGCTCCCGCAAGATGAGCAACAGAGGTATCAACAGTTACTACCAAATCAAGATTTCTTATCGCTCCTGCGGTATCGCTATAGTCTTTAAAATCTTTTCCAAGATCGATTATCTGCGGATAATCTTTATAATTATCCATTGCAGGGTTAACCTGTAAAGAGTAGAATTGAACGCTTTTTATGTTTAAAAACGGCTCAAACATGGATACATTTAAGGTTCTGTTTAGTTGTTCTCTGAGCCCTGCTGCACCTGCTTCCCAGCATATCCCGACTTTGAGTTTTTTGTCTGTTGTTATAATTTTTGAATATTTATCAATATATTTTTGTTCAACATCAAAATATTTATCGGAAAAAGGTATGTTTCCGTAGTCCATTTTTAAATATGCCGCAAGACATGATAATATTGCTGATTTGTCGTATTGCGGGAATTTTCCGCCTTTTTTATAAAATTTTATTTTTTTATAATCTCTGAAAGCGTATTTGAATAAATCAAAAAGAGGTTCATATAACAGAACTTTTATCTGTTTAAATTTTTTCTCAAGAAACGGCATGTATCGTGAAAACATTATGTTGTCACCAACCCCCTGATCTGCATACACCAGCAGGGTTTCATCTTTATAAGTTTTTCCGTCCCAGATATTTTTTAATCTGTTTAAGTCATCATCAGGATCTTTTTTGTAAGATTCGTGGATATATTTTGAATAATATTTAAGCCCCTTTTTGTATTTGCACTGTTTCATATAAATTATTGCGAGGGTAAAATCTGCTGTTGTGCTGTCGGGGTCTGCTTTTTTTAGTTTATTTATATAATAAAGAGATTTTTTATAATTTCCGATTTTATATGAATTAACGGAAAGGTTATAGTATCCGCTGAATTTGTTTCCGAGTCTGAGCACTTTTTGGAAACATTTGTTAGATTCTTCTTCGTCGTGGAAATATATTTCATAAACCAGTCCGAGTGTTTGCCAGCCTTCCGCATATTTCGGAAACCTTGTTGTTAAATTAAGACTGTATCTGTAAGCATCTTCAAACTTCCCGATATGGATACAACTGTTTGCAAGTCTGCAAGCTGATTCTTTTGCAAGCGGATAGAGTTGGTAAAACTTTTCTGAGTATTTATATGCTTTTGAAAATTGTTTTGATTTTAATAAACAATGGGTATATTTATCATATACATCAAAACTTTTGGAGTTATCGATAATTTTTTCAAAATAACCTTCGGCATCTTTATACCTGTTAAGAAAATAATTAACCAGTCCAAGCCCCTCTGTTGTTGCGGGGTTTGATTTTATGGAGTCTGCTTTCAGTAAACATTTTTTTGATTTTCCAAAATGTCCGACATTCATGTATAGAAGTCCGAGAAAAGATAAAACGACAGCATTTTGACTATCTACCTTTAATATTTCAAGGTAGATTTTTTCCGCTTTTTTGAACTCTTTTTGTTTTGTATAATCTAAAGCTCTGTTTACTTCTGCACGAATATCCATAGTTTAATGGTATCATTTATCTCTGTATAGTGCAATTTATGAAGAAAACGATTGTATTTTTTATTGTAAATTTCTTGTTATTAATATAAACCTCAGATAAAATATAAAATATAGGAGAGGAATTATGAGAAAATTATTTATAAATTTAGCGGGCATATTGCTATTAATGGTTAGTTCAATGAGTTGTGCATTTGCATTCTTTTCGGATATGTCAACATCTCACTGGGCATACGAGCAGATAAAAGATTTATCTGAACAAAGTATTGTTATCGGGTATCCTGACGGAACATTTAAACCTGATGAAAATGTTACAAGAGCAGAATTTGCATCTATGGCAATAAAAGCCTTGGGGCAGGAGCACGCAAATGTTTTTCAGCCGATTAAGTTCAATGACATTGATTCAACTTATTGGGCATATGATGCAATCCAAAAGGCCGTTTATTTTGAACTTATATCAAATGACGGTGACTCGGAAGAATTCAGACCTGAAGATCCCGTATCAAGAGCAGAGGCACTTAGTATCGCTGTTAACTCTCTGACAACGGAACAGATAAGTATGTCAAAAGCAAAAGCCGTTCTAATGAAGAAGTATAAGGATGTTAATGAGATTCCCGAATGGTTTATTATAACCGCAGGAAAAGCAGAAATACTTGATATGGTTGCATCAACTCCTGAAAGACGCAATTATATGGATGCTGACAGACCTGCGACAAGGGCAGAGGTAACGGCAATTTTAAATAATATGATGATTCAGGCAAAACTTAACCCAAATGCTAAACTTGCAGAAGCGATGAGAAAGAAAACGGGTGACGGTTATGTTATTGAAAATTCATTCGTTAACGGTTCAATAGGTACAATTCCGGAGGGAAGTGTTGTTCCTATAAAAGTCGGCCGCGGTTTTTCTTCTCAGTATTCCGTAAGAGGGGAAGAATTTTCTGCAGTTGCCGATACAAACTATGTTACAAGAGATAAATATATTCTTATATACAAAGGTACGCAGTTTAAAGGTATCGTTGAAGCTGTTCAAAAAGGTAAATGGTTTGTCCGTAACGGTCAGTTAAGACTTGGTACAAATATAATGACAACACCGAACGACCAAAATATTATTCTTAATTCATCAGGTGATGTAACCGTTAAAAAAGGCAAATTCATGACTTGGGTAAGAAAAGTGTTTAAAGGCGAAAAAATTAAATTTAAACAGGGCAGCACCGTATATGTAAGATTATTCAGAGAACTGAAAGTCGACTTAACAAACGGCTGGGTATTCTAATTAATATATGACGGAAGTTTTGAATTGATGGCTTTTATTTCGCCCTCGATTTTTAAAAGCGGGTTACATTCGTTGATTTCTGAGTATTCCGCTATTAAATTTTTGCCGATTCTTGTAAGTTTACTGATATCTTTGATATTAGAGAAACTAAAGTCTGCATTTCCGCCGATTTCCTCTATGTTGCCCAGATTATTCAGTGTTAGAGTTGAGAAGTTTGCATTTCCGCCTATATATTTAATGTTTCCGAAACTCTGAATTTTTGAGCGGGTAAAATCTGCATTCCCCTCTATTTTAGATACTGTTTTTAATATGTCTTCTTCCTTTATTCCGATAGCGGCATAATCAAACCCTTTCGGAATTTGATAATGCGAAAGAACTGTCATTCCGTTTTCATCTTTTTTAGTAGAGATTTTCATGTAATTCAGGATTTTTTCATAATCTTTTTCTTTGATAGCATCACCGATATTTTCCTGAATATCTTTCATTAAATTTCTGTTCTTTTCGGATAATTCATATTCCTGTTTTGCTTTATCTACAAACTGTAATTCATTATCTGCCGCGTATTTTTCAAGCACATTAAAGTATTCCGGCAGAAGTCTGTCGTTATTTGATTCGCCCTGAAACTCAACAACAACATCTTCATCAAAACGCAAACCGATTTTAGGTTCGCCCTTTTCAATATACATGTGGAAATCACCCCCCGCAAGATACGGCTTTGCGTGGGTTGATTTTGTACACCAGTGAACCCCTGAAATCGCCTGAAGTTTTCTGACATTTTTATCAAAGTTTTCTCTGTCATTAATTCTTGACGGGATAACTATCCAGCCGGTATAGTTTTCGTCAAAGTCGTTTTGGTAATGCTGCCTTATATTTGTACGGTACATTTTACCAAAATCAAACAGTTCTTTTCTGTTTCCCGCTAGTCTTTCATTGACATCATTCATTGTCTTTTTCAAAACGCGATAGTTGTATGCAGGCATGTAGGTGTTATCAAAAGGTTTCAGCTCTTTTGTAATGCCGTTGAAGATTAGTAACTGTTCTGCAGGGGTGAACTTGTCCCCGTCAGTCAGCATATAATTCCATTCTTTTTTCATACGGTGTCTTTGGTTTGCCACCACATCACTTTTTCCCTTAAAATCAGTGTCTGCAAGCTCTTTATATTTGCTCTTCGCCCAGTGTTGAAAGTCTTCCATTGTGTCAAATTTTTCAATAGGTGCTTTAAATTTTTCGACAACGCTAAAGTCTATCCCGCTGAATTGAGATTTTTTCATAGCGGTAAAGTTAACTTTGTCGTATGTTTGATAGTTATTGTTCTGAAGCTTCATTGTAAAATTTCACACACCTGTATATTAATTAATATTTAGCTAAATAATTTTTTTATAAATCCGAAGAAGCCACCGCTTTTTTTAGTTTCATCGGTTACCTCTTTAACCATTTCTTCGACGGTTTCAGCCATTTTTGATTGTTTAAGCATATCGTCAGCTTTATCTGTTGTAACCAAATCGTTGTCAAATAAATACTTTTCGGTCAGTTCAACATATTCTTTTGGTATTCTGTAATCATTATGTTCGCCGTTGATTTCCTGAACTACGCCGTCATTTAATCTGAGTGCAACTTTTGGTTTCCCGTTTACCATATAAATATGCATATCGCCGTTTCTCAGATGGAAATCTGCCCCTGTATATTTTGTACACATTTCATGAGTAGAAAGTGACTGAAGTTTTTCCACATTTTCTTTGAAGTGTACAGGGTCGTCATCTTTTGACGGAATTATTATCCATTTTGATTCGTTTGCTCCTGCAGATGAGCGTTCCGTATACATATCTACAAGGTTTTTCTTGTACATTTTCCCGAAATCAAATTGTGTTTTCTTGTCTTTATCCAGTGCCGCTTTCAGTTCGTTTAAGGTCTTTTTCAGAATACCTCTGTTGAAAACAGGACAAATATTTTCGTTATTTGGTTTGAGCTCTTTTGTTATCCCGTTCATTATTAATAATTTTTCGGCATTTGTGTAATTGCCCGCTTCAAGGGCATGATCCCAGTCGCAAATCATACTTTGTCTTTTATGTCTTACTTCGCCCGTTCTTCCGCTGAAATCTTTCATGCATAAATTAAAATATTCTTCTTCTGCCCACGCTTCAAAATCTTCCATTGATTTAAATTTTTCGATCGGAGATTTGAATTTTTCAACAACCGCAAAATCAAATGCTTTGAACATAGACTTCTTAAGCCCGCTGAAGGACGGGGTGAAAGTGTCTTGCTGCAAGCCATAAGAATATTTTGCGTAACAGTTATTACTGTTCGCATTAATAGTATTTCGACTTGCATACACCGGTTGATTACTAATCTTCATATCTTATATAACGCTTTTTCTTCATGATATTTGACTTACATGGGGAAGTTTTGTAAAGAAAAGTTATAAAATAGCAAAAAAAGTTCTTTGGTTTACTTAAAAGAACATGGATTCGGTAAGTTTAAACCCTTGTGTGAATAGCGGATTAACGGGTAATCATGTTTCAAGAACGTACAGAAACATTGTTTCTCCGGGGTTTGCTTCGCTTGATAAAGATACTGTTTCCATTCGTAATAAGAAAGAGATTTACGCAGAAAAACTGGAAAGATTATTCCCTAACGGGGAATTAGACAGGATATATAATAAGATTAATGAAGATTTCGGACTTGATAACCCGCCTGCCTTAAAGTTTTACGGTGATGATGACGGGGTAATGTCGGGCGGTTACACATTTAATCGAAACGAAATATCATTGAGTCTGTCTGATTTGTTGTCATCAGATACAAAAATTGTCGGGATAAAAGACGATAAAAGAACAATTTTGGTATCACCAAAGGTGCACTTACCTTTGTTTGTAGATAACAGAAGTGCAAACAGTTTTGTTGCCGTTTATTCTAAAATAGGTAATCTCGGCTACGATAAACTGATTACCGAGCCCGTTACTGATGATGAACAAAGAAAACTGATTATCCAAAAACTTACTCATGAAATTATCCATGCCCAGCAGCACATGATAATGAGGCAGACAGAGGGTATTGGTGAAAAAGAGATTATAAAAGCATGGACTCACGAAAAACCCAAAAATATGGTTGCGGAAACAGTTTTGAATTATAAGGTTAATGATATATATAATCGCTCATATTGGTCTGATAAGCCTGATACAAAGAAAACGATTACAAAAGATTCCCCGAAATATCATTATGCAAAAGTCTGGCTGGAAGCGATAAGGAACTATCCTTCGGTAGATTCTCCGGATTATGTGAGAAACCCTATAGAGATTGATGCTTATGTCCGCTCTGCTCAGTATGTTAAAGCAAAATACGGCGACTGGGTATAATTAATTATTACAATTTGTTAATAAGCTGATAAAAAAAGTCAATTCTTCCCGAAAAAATATCTTTATCATGGTACGGGAATTATTAGGAGTATCAGCTATGGGCAATTATGGTTATTCTGATTTATCAGATTTAGGTTTAGGAGCAACAATATCTTTAAAAGATACCTTTGACTCATATAGTGGTCATGTTTACCTGGAAAAAGTAGTTGATGATACTCCGTCAGACAGTATTCTTGTAGATGCAGGTTTAACTCTTGATAAATACTGTGCCGGTAGTGATCAATATAAGTCATCGCTGGGTGTTAAAGCAGGAGTAACTTACCAGCATGATATTGGTAATAACGGTTATTATAAGTTGAATGCTGCATTAGAACCGAAATTAACAAATGCTTATAAAAAAGACATTAATTATCAGTATGAAGTCGGTCTTTATCCTAATTTTGAGGTCAGACATGACGATTATTTAAAAATGGATACAATTTATGCATCAATGGCTTATGGCCCGCACCTTGAAAATCATAGTTCTTCAAAAGAAGACAGTACTGTTGTCGGAAACATTTTCGCATCAGTCGGCGGCGAAATAGGTGTTGTAAACGGCGATAATTCATATGGTGTTTATGCAAATGTGGAAAAAAGCGTATTAGGTCATGAATTTAAAGACGGCTTCAGATATAGCGGCGGTGTTGTTTATTCAAGATCAGGTGTTTTCGGAAGTCCTGATTTAGGTATATCTGCTTATGCCGGTGTAACTAACGGTACATTTGCACTTCCTACAAAAAAACCTCAGGTTGAAATGGGAGTAAGTGTAAAACTGGGCTTCTAATATAAGAGCTAAAAGGCATGATTATATCTGTGCAGGGGTCTAAAAACCTTTTAAAAGCATGGTGCGATGTGGCTTTCGGGAGTTGTCAAGTTTTTATTAAGTTTTGTAAACGGTCAGAACTCAATAAAATCAGCCATGACGGGAAATGATACAGAAAATAAGACAATTCTTAAAAATAATTGCTTGCTTTTTTATATTGAGGTAGTACTATGGATATTGTGGCTGGGACACAGAGGAGCTCGGCAAACGGTTTTAAAATTAGCCAATATAAATAGCAACGGCATACCGTTTACGAGGATGATGATGATACTCAGGTCACCGACGAACATTAAATAAAGCCAAAAAAATGTTGAGTTAAGAAATGTAAAATAAATAGCAAAATTTCTACTTGACAAATATTTTTAAAGCGATAAGATAGATAAGCACGATAAATTATCGTGAGGGAAATAAGACACTAGCAAGCAACGGGATATTTGTCCTTTGCTGTGTAAAAAAAGAAGTTCTCGAACATTGAAAATAGAATAGCTGAAAACGACGAATATACTTGTTGATTTCAAAAATGACAGACAACGCAAATTAAAGTCGAGCAGTTTATCGGGTTAGCCCTCGATAGACGATGGACATAAACTTTCTGACAATGGAGAGTTTGATCCTGGCTCAGGACGAACGCTGGCGGCATGCTTCATACATGCAAGTC
>CACWZA010000036.1 GCA_902765215.1 uncultured bacterium
AGGTCGGATTACCCCCTCCCCTACCCTCCCCCTATGTAAAGGGGGAGGGAGTAGTTGTAGAAATCTTTGATTTCTTACAAATACGGGTGAGGGTTAATTATATATTTACCCTTCCCCCCTATTGAAAAAAAAACGCTAATTTAGTACAATAAAAACAGCAACAGTGTTTAAGATATGAGAGGATTTATAAGATGAAATTACACATGCATGTGCTTATCGCTTTAGGTTTGGGATTAAAGAGAAACTGGCACATATTCTTTGGTTTGATTGCCGGTGTAATTGTCGGGGTGTTTTTACACTCACATCAAAACCCTGTAATTATGGGTTTATTGACAATTGTCGGTCAATTATTTATTAAATTAATTCAAATGATTGTTATTCCTTTGGTTATATCAGCAATCGTAATCGGTATAACGAGTGTCGGAGATAACAAACAGCTGGGCAAATTCGGTAAGAAAATGATTATCTATTACGGTATCATTACCATTGCGGCAGTAACAATCGGTGCAATCCTTGCACTTATCTTCCAACCGGGGTTGGGTGCTGCACACTACATAGCACAAGGCACTGCCCACGATATTCAGCAGACGGTCGCATCAACAATTGCGGCACAAAAAGGACAACTCATTCAATTGTTCCTGAACCTTGTTCCTAACAACCCGCTGAACGCAATCGCTCACGGCAATATGGTTCAGATTATTGTATTTGCAGTATTGTTCTCAATCGCTTTAGCAAAAGTCGGCGATGTAAACCGCTCACTGGTTTCATTCTTTGAATCAGTATTTGCCGCAACAATGAAAGTTACAGACTGGATTATGTATCTCGCTGCTCCTGGTGTATTTGCACTGACAGCACTTTCTGTATCATCATTCGGCGCTGATATCTTCTTTAGCATTTCAAAATACTTAATGGTACTTGCAATAGGGTTTGCAATACAGTTATTCATTGTTTATCCTATTTTCTTAAAGATATTCTCAAAAGTACCTGTATTGATGTTATATGCAGCAATAGCAGAAGCAATGATGGTTGCTTTCGGTACTGCAAGCTCTTCAGCAACATTACCTTTGACTATTGCTTGTTGTGAAAAGAGAGGTATCTCTCACAAGGTTTCAAGTTTCGTATTACCGTTAGGTGCAACACTTAACATGGACGGAACGGCATTACTTCAGGTCGTTGCGGTACTGTTCCTCGCTCAGGCATACGGTATTGCATTAACACCATTGTTGATTATCCAAATCGCGTTACTCGCTATCGTTGCATCTTCAACAAGTGCGGGTATCCCTGGTGCAGGTCTGATTACTATCGCTCTTATCCTGAACGGTATGGGCTTGAGCCCTGAACAATTAGTTGCAGGTTTCGCATTCTTGTTCACAATCGAAAGAATTACAGATATGATGAGAACCCTCATCAATGTAACTTCTGATGCTGTAGTTGCAGCAGCAATTGCTGATAACGAAAACGAAATCAATTACGATTTGTTGACTAACCCATCAGCATACAACGAAATAATTTAGAATTATTTGAGTATATAAAAAGAGGTATCAAAACGATACCTCTTTTTGTTATTAATAAATCCTATATACACTTATAATCACTCACTTATAACCCAATTTATAAAGATTAATTCTACAAGGTGTATTTTTTACATTTAAAAATACCCTCAATTGCATGTCATCACTGGGATTGAGCATGTTTACAAATCTTAACAAATGCCGATTTTAGGGCAATTCAGACGGTTGTATATACTTTATATAAGTACAATGATGGGATAAGGAATGAGTAAGATGGTAAGTTCAGCTAACTACAACGTTAGAATCACTCAAGGACACGGTTCTTCTATCACCGCACCTGTTCCGACTAAATTCCAGCAAAAAAAAGAAGAACCAAAAAAGATTGACGTTAAAGACGCAAAAATTAAATTTCATAAAATAAAAGAATCTGACAAGCACATCGTTCACGGTGACTGGTCAGAAGATTATGCAACATCAGTAGAAGTAGAGGCTTCTTCAAAAGAAATTGAAAAAAATATGGAACTGATGAACAGATATCGTTTAATCAAGTTCAATATTCCAAGAAAAAGAACAGTTACATACCTCAAAAATTGCTATATAATTGACAGCATCGAAGCACCTCAAAGATATATGGGTGCAGGAACAAAAGCTGTTCAGACTGTTTTAGACAGAAGTTTGGCAGACAAAGATACCGAAGGCAGACTTGTTGTATACGCAGAAATCACCGACGGACAAACTTCACCTGCAGGGTTCTTCTACAAGTTAGGTTTCAGATTTGTTGACAAATCAATGAACGAAACTATGGAAAACTGGTTAAAGAAAAACCTTGAAACAGAAGCACCAAAAATAACAGGTATGATGTATCTTCCAAAAAATCACATCAACAAACTGATGATGTATAACAGAAATTTATTATAAGGTAAGGTTAAATGTAGGTTTTTAAATGACAGGCAACTGTCATTTTTTTTTGGGAGGGGTAAAGGGGTAAAGGGGTAAATGTAATATGTTGTTTTTCGGTAAGCGGAAGTAATGTAATAAAATATCCGATATGTAATTTTTAGTTTTTTCAAACTATAATAGATTTATGGCTAAGGTAAAAACAAAATTTGTATGTCAACAATGTGGTTACGAAACTGCCCGCTATATGGGGAAATGTCCCGAATGCGGCAACTGGGATACTTTTGTTGAAGAAACAATCACAAAAGAAGTTGTAAATAATCGCACCGTCCTCGATAATACCCCGCCACCTATGTTGATAAAAGATGTTCAGATAGGAAAAGAAATCAGGGTATCTACAAATATATCAGAATTTGACAGAGTGCTCGGAGGCGGACTTGTTAAGGGTTCACTCGTACTTCTTGCGGGCGACCCCGGGATAGGGAAATCTACCCTCCTTTTACAGACAGGGGGAGAATTATCCAAATCGGGGAAAAAGATTTTATATATCTCTGCAGAAGAATCTGCAAGTCAGGTGAAACTTCGCTCTGACAGGTTAGGTGTGAACACAGATAACCTGTACATTTACCCCCAGACCAATTTTGAACTTATAAAAAAACACATTCTCGAACAAAAACCTGATACGGTTATTGTGGACAGTATTCAGGCAATCTACACGGACACAGTTCAGAGTTCTGCAGGAAGTGTATCACAGATTAGAGAATGTTGTAACGAACTTATGCATATTGCCAAAAGCGAAAACATTACAATGATTGTAATAGGACATGTCACAAAAGAGGGGAATATTGCAGGCCCGAAAGTGCTGGAGCACATGGTTGATACGGTTATCCAGTTTGAAGGAGATAAATACAAATCTTACAGAACACTCAGAGCCGTAAAAAACAGATTTGGCAACACCTCGGAAGTCGGCATCTTTGAAATGGGAGCAAACGGATTAGAAGAAGTAATAAACCCGTCAGAGATATGTTTAAGAGAATATAATCAGTCACAATCAACAGGGAGTGTAATCATTGTAACCAATGAAGGCACAAGACCAATGCTTGTGGAAATTCAGGCATTAGTCGGAACAACGCCTTACCCAAGCCCCCGCAGAGTTACTAACGGAGTAGATTTCAGCCGTGTACTTCAAATACTTGCCGTACTTGAAAAAAGAGTAGGTCTGAATTTATCAAAACAAGATGTTTATGTTAATGTAATAGGCGGAATAGATATTCAGGAGCCTGCGGCTGATTTGGGGATTGCACTTGCCGTTGCAACCTGTGCAAGAGATGTTATGATAGACCCTCATACCGCTATTGTCGGTGAAATCGGGCTTTCAGGCGAAATCAGAGCCGTTAACAACATAGAAAAACGGATTAAAGAGGTTGAAAAATTAGGGTTCAAAAAAATAATTATCCCTGAAAATAACACCCTTAATGAAAAATTTGAAAATATAAAAATAATAAAAGTAAAAAGAATTATAGACGCTATATCTGCTTGTATCAGTAGCGAAAAATAAAGGGAATGAATAGGAGAAACAAAAAATGATTATTATTATGGAGCCGGGGGCAACCAAAGAACAGATTGACAAAGTCGTTGAACATTTGGAATCACTTGATTTCAAAATCAACATAAACTACGGTGAAGTCCTGACAGTTATTGCCGCAATCGGTGATAAACGCCTTGTTCAGCCGCACTCACTTATGTCATTTGACGGAGTAAGAGAGATAAAATCTATTCAGGAACCCTTTAAACTTGCAAGCAGAGAAAGTCAAAAAGAAGATACAATTATTGAGTTTTCCAACGGTGTAAAAATAGGCGGAAATAACAGACCTGTTGTTATAGCAGGGCCTTGCAGCGTTGAAGAAAATATAGAAGGACTTCTGGAAGTTGCTCATTCTGCGAAAAAGATGGGTGCAAAATTTCTTCGGGGCGGTGCATTCAAACCGAGAACTTCACCATATGATTTTCAGGGGTTAGAAGAAAAAGGGCTTAAATACCTTGCACAGGCAAGAGAAGAAACCGGACTTCTGGTAGTGACGGAAGTAATGGACACATTAGATTTGCCGCTTGTATGTGAATATGCAGATGTCATTCAGGTTGGGGCAAGAAATATGCAAAACTTCAAAATGCTGAAGGCAATCGGCAAAACTAATAAACCTGTTATCCTAAAAAGAGGGCCTGCAGCGGGTATCAAAGAATTTTTACTTGCAGCGGAACATATTATGTATAACGGAAACCCAAATGTAATCTTGTGCGAACGCGGGATAAAGGGATTTGATTCCGGCTATACAAGAAATGTTCTTGACCTTGCTGCCGTAGGTGTTATCAAAAAATATTCACACCTGCCAATTATAGTTGACCCGAGCCACGCAACGGGAAGAAGATATTTAATAGAACCTATGTCAAAAGCGGCAATCGTTGCGGGTGCTGACGGTATTATGATGGAAGTCCACAACAACCCTGACAAAGCATGGTCAGATGGAGCGCAAAGTCTGACTATTCCACAGTTTGAAAAACTAATGAACCATTTGTCTAAACTTATGGACTTGTTAGAATCGGAAAAAGAAGTTTTATCAGTATAAACAAAAAAGGGACGATTTAAAATCGCCCCTTTTTTATAAATATCTTAATCTATGCCTCGTCTGCGGGCATTAAAAATTCTTCTAATTTTGAATTTTCTGCTTTAAGGTTTTGGTTTTCAGTCTGATAAGAGTTAACCAAATTTCTTGCTGTGTCTAACTGAGCTCGTTTAATATTTGATCTTAACCCTGAGATTTCAGATGCCTGTCTGACTGCAGAACCTACAACAGCGATAACCGTACCTGCCGCAACAAGTAACGGAGCATGCTGCAATACCTTTTTACCTAAATCTTTTGATGTTTTAAGTGCCAGTTCCATTGTTTCTGATGCCATAACTTTGTCAGCAAAAGGTTTTGCAAATTCAGGAACTTTAAGTTTAGACTTCACGGAATCAAATGCTTTAGTCATTTTTTCAGGGATATTGATTTTTGACTTAACTTCACGGTAAGTATCTTTAGCGCCTTTGATTACAGCGTCTGCAATTTCGTTAACTTTCTTGTTCTTAGATGCTGCTTCTATTGCGGTGAAACCTGCAAAATAAGCACCGAGAGAGAACACCAGATGTGCCCCGAACGGTAAATTATCGTGTTTTCTGCCGTGAGAATCGGGTTTGCTGAGTGCTTTACTTACTGCAGAAACTGCAGCAGGAGCAGCCAAAGCAACACCCCAGTCTGCACCGTTCTTCAATGACGGCTTAATACCTTTTTTTAATGCAAGCCCTGAAGCAACCGCTACAACAGGAAGTGAGTATAATGCTGTTTTTAAATTCTTTGAAAATCTCCGGTTATCAGAACGATGTGAAATATCATGCGCTCTTGATGCCATTTCTGTAACTTCCCTGTCGTTTCTGTTAATAAATTCAGTTGCCCTTGCTCTTTGTCTGTCAGTTGTTAGTTGAGTACTTGATAATCTATTGATTGATAAAGACATTAATCTTTCTCCTTCTACACCAATTTATATATTAATTGTAACCCCTCAAAAGCATAATTTTGTTAGTGTTGAGGCAAATTTTTACATTTCTTAAACATGTAGCAATTTTTAGACTACATAATACTTTATATACATGGAAAGGTTAGATGTATGGTTAATTCATTAGGAAATGCAGGACCAAATACCAATAATTATGCAGGCATGGGTATCTATTGTAACAACATTGATATCTCTAAACTGTCAAAAGATGAACGCGACAAGTTTTTAGAAAAGATGCCGACCTGCACATTCGTAGGCCCGGGTGGCGGACAATGTTATCCTGCAGGATATTATATGAACAATTATGCAAATAATAACAACACTATTAAAAAGCGTGTTACGGTTTTGACTGATGAATTAATCCAGTCATTAGACCAAAGTTTGGACAGCGAACGCTCTGATATAAGAACATCTGCAGCAAATACAATTGTAAAACTGTTTGATGAAGATATAACAAGACACGATGACAAAGCATTAAATGTATTATTAAACAAAATGCTTTTGAATCCTTATGATAAATCGGTAAGAGGTCATGCTCTTGATTTATTAAACACTCAAATGGCTAAAGGAAACGAAGATACAAAAATAATATTAGAATCATTACAGAATGATCCTACAGCAATTGACAGACACAGAGATGAAGCAAGATTAGCAATGATGAATATGGCTGCTACAACAACTGTCGTCAATGCACCTATTACTAATGGGGGAACAATAATATCATGACAATAGGACAAACAATGCTAAAATACGGTATAAAAGCAGCCGGAGCAGCCGGTCTGGGAATATGCCTGTATGATGCACATAAACAAGGTAGATACAGATCACAAATCGAATCAAGAAAAGGTAACATTCAGGCAGGTATTGACTGGTTTGATAATACAAGAAATGTAAATACTCCAAGTCAGTTCAATGCGAATGTAAAAGACGGTTTGTTTAATTTTGAAATACAAAACAACTTCAGAGCATTTATAAACAGCGGAATTGGCTATGTTAAAGGTGCTTGCGAAATGATGTTTAATGACTTGTTGCCAATCGGTTTATCAGTCGCAGCAATAGCAACCAAGGGTAAAACATCTTCTAAAGTTGCAGCAGGTGCTTTGGCTCTGTATTCAACTTATGCTTTTGCAAAGAATATTTTAGGCATTGGCGTAAGTAACGAAAATGGCAAAATATAAAAAAGTGTAGTAGGAAGGAAACAAAAAACTGTCCCCAAAAGGACAGTTTTTTATTTGTTTAAAATTCTGTTTAAACATTGATAGGCAGAGAGTCTACCCAATCTTTTATTTCTTCTTTTGAAGGGCCGTAGTTCAAGAGTTTACCTTCAATAAATTCGGTTGAATCAGAAACACTTCGTTTAAGATATTCGATAGTGCCGCCGAACCCGCTTCCGCCTGAAGTTGCGAACAGAATGATTTTCTTATGAGAAAAATCATAACTTTCAAGGAAAGTGTTAACAATGGTTGGTGCAACATACCACCAGATTGGGAAGCCAAGATAGATTGTATCGTAGTTTTCAATCTTAGCATCATCCTGAATTATTGCCGGTCGTGATGTTTTGTCCTCCATTTCAACAGTACTTCTTGATGTTTTATCCATCCAGTTCAGGTCTGCATTTTCATAAGGCACTTTTGGCTTAATCTCGTACAAATCTGCTTTAACAACATCAGCCAAATCTTTCGCTACAGCTTTAGTATTTCCTGTTGCAGAAAAATATGCTACCAAAGTTTTTGACATAATTCATTCTCCTATATTGACAATTAAAACTTAATGTCGGTTATATTCTATCATTTTTTGATGGGTTTTGTAAAGGGGCAATTTTTAAAACCCAATAATATCAGTGGTTTTGAGGATATTTTAAAATCATACAAATGGAGTAGAAAAATTAGGAAAAAGGGTATTCTAATCGATAAAAAAATTTGATATAATCAGACCATTACAGAAAGGTACTACTATGAAATTTATGCACAAACTGGGCTTTTATGCCATAACCGTATTACTAAACATTATGTATTATATCTGCAAACCTGCAGAATTATTTACAAGCAAACTGAGATTTGGCGAAATGTTTTCACATTTGAAAGACTTTCCGCATTGGATTGTTGACAGTTTCACAAGCAACGATGTTGAAGAATGGGATGACGACGAATATTTGGATTACACATTCAAAGGTTCAAAAGCTGCATAATAAAGAAAGATTTGAGATTAAAAAGGCCTCAGTTGTTGAGGTCTTTTTTGGTGCATAAAAATACTTGCAAAAAGTACATATTTGGGGTAAATATAATATAGTAAATCTTTTGCGGACGTAGCTCAGTTGGTAGAGTATCTGCCTTCCAAGCAGACTGTCGCGAGTTCGAGTCTCGTCGTCCGCTAATAAAATACCGATAGGTTGAACCCTATCGGTATTTTATTTTGGATGATAGTGCGAGAACTTGTTACAGGTTGAAAACCTGTTCCGAGTTCGGCGGATTTACGGACGGACGACAGGAACGAAGTGAAATAGTCCGGATAGCGAGCAGATTGAGCAGACAGGTACAAAGTACCGAATGCGAAACTCTGCGAGCGTGGAGTAAATCCAAGACGAGTCTCGTCGTCCGCTCCATTTAAAAAAGACTTCCGGATGGAAGTCTTTTTTACTTACTATAATTCTATATTTTAAGATGTGTCCATATCTGACATAGACATAAATTACAATAATTTAATAAAGAATAATGTAAATATTTATTATTTTGCAAAACTTTATAAATAGCCTTAAAGGAGATATTTATAATATAATTAAAAGGATTAGTACATGTTTATAAGAGATGTCGTGGAAGTTTTAGAATTAAAAAATAAAAAGCAAGAATTTAAACAATATTTTAATCAAGATTTAAATTCAGCCATATATTCTATTTATCAAGATGATATTCAAAATAGTGAATATATCAACTTCAAAATACGATTTTTGCATAATAATATAAAAAAAGATTACCAAGATGTATTGTCTTTATTAAAAAGTAAATATTATAATACTGTTTTATATGATTATTATAAAAACTTGATTCATGTTTTAGCAGCACATAATTTAGATGAAAAAACATTTCAAGATGAACTTGAAAAATTAAATGAAAAAAGTACAATTCAAAAGAGTAATGGAGTTTATTATACTCCAGAAGATGTTTCTGAATATATAATTTATAACTGCGTGTATCAATTGACATGTAATAAAATCGGTAAAAAATATTCTCCGCAAAATATCAAAAAAATTCGCAAAGAAATAAAATCAATACTAAAAAAAGATTCTCACATATATGATTTTATTGTTAATATAAAGGTTTTAGATCCTACATGTGGTACAGGGGCATTTCTTGTAAAAACCTTTGAATGTAAGATAGATTTGTTATCTCTATACAAAAATGTTACAAATGATGATATTTGCAAGATTATAAATTCTATTCATGGAAATGATATTGATAGGTATTCTACATATATTTCTAAAACGAGATTATTATTTAAAACCCTGCATATTAGTAATTCAATAGATATTAATGCAATATATGACTACTTAGAATTAAATTTCTATAATATGAATTTTATCACATCTTCTACTGAATTTATTGATGATTATCAATTGATTATAGGGAACCCCCCTTATGTTGAGAAAAGTACGGTAAATTACTCTGATTCCGTTAAATATGGTAATTTATATGCTGATGTTATACACAATAGTATTGATTTGTTGGAAGATAATGGTCTAATAGGTTACATTATCCCAATATCGTATATTTCGACCTCTCGTATGACCGGGATTAGAGATTTTGTTGAAAATAATTCTGCGAATCAATTCATATTAAGTTTCGCTGACAGACCAGATTGTTTATTTGTTGGTGTTCACCAAAAACTAAATATATTAATTGCGAAAAAATGTATTAAACCAAATAAACACGAAATTTATACCTCTGATTATAACTATTGGTATAAATCTGAAAGAGAGCACCTTTTTGAAAATAATAAACTTATTTTAAATAAACATAGACAGGATAATTGTTATCCAAAATTATCTAATGCTATTGAAGAATCTATTTATAACAAAATTCATAATAAAGGTGACTCGATTATATCAAAACAAGTACCCCAAAATGAATATCCTTTATACCTAAATAAAAGGGCTGCATTTTGGATAAAATCTTTTATTGAACAACCTTATAAAAGTAATGAATATTCTGTTATGTATTATGATAAAAACTATGTTCATTTAATAAATTGTGTATTAAATTCAAGTTTGTATTGGTGGTATTGGATAAAAGTTTCTGACTGTTGGCATATTACAAATAAAGAGTTAGAACAATTTTATATTCCCGAAATTACAACATCAGAGTCTAAAAAATATCAAAAGCTATCAAAAGATTTAAATAGTTTATTAGAACAAACTAAGGTTAAAATAGATTCAAAACAAGCAATGTATGAATATAAACACAGATTTTGTAAGTCACAAATAGACTTAATTGATAATGAATTAGCGAAATTGTATAATTTAACAAAAAGAGAATTAGATTATATCAAAAATTACCAATTATACTATCGTTCTGCAGGTGAAATAAATGAGAAAGAAAAATAAAGTTATTGATTTATTTGCTGGAGCTGGGGGGTTTTCAGTAGGGTTTGAAAAGGCAGGATATGATATAGTGGCAGCAGTTGAGTATGATAAGCAAATTGCTGAAACATATTCATATAATCATCCTTCAACCGATATGTATGCAAAAGATATAAAACAAGTTGTAGAGGAAGTTGATTTTTCAAAATATAATGCTGATGTTATTATAGGCGGTCCACCATGTCAGGGATTCTCTATGGCTGGAGCAAGAATACGAAAAAATAATTTTATTGATGATCCAAGAAATTATTTATTCAAATACTATTTTAAAATTGTTCAGCAAGTTCACCCTAAAATATTTATTCTTGAAAATGTAAAAGGCATCCTCACAATGGAAAAGGGTGAAATCTTTAATCAAATTATAAGTCTATTTTCTGATGAAAAGAACTTTAATGGTGATATATATTTTCTTAAACATATTGTTGTAAAAGCTCTTGATTATGGTATCCCACAACAAAGAGAAAGAGTTTTTGTGATTGGGTCATTAAACAAAGAATTAGATATTGATAGTTTAGTTGCTTTAACAAAGAAAAAAGTTTTACGAAAATATCCACACTTTTTTGATAATGTAACGGTTTGGGATGCAATATCCAATTTACAAAAAGAAGATAAAAATGGTAATATTGCTGGATTACATCCTCAAAATCAATATCAAGAATTTTTAGCCGGAGTAAATCTAAAAGCGTATAACCACGTTAAACCTCATCATAACGAGATTGCGATAAAAAGAATAAAGCAAATATCTGCCGGTGAAAATTGGACAAAATTAAAAGATGTAATAAAATCTGTACATAGTGGAGCATATGGCAGATTAGACAAAAATGGGGTCGCTCCAACAATAACAACAAGATTTGATACTCCATCCGGCGGTAGATTTATTCATCCTGTTGAAGATAGAACATTATCTCCAAGAGAGGGTGCAAGAATACAAAGTTTTCCGGATGAATTTATGTTTTTAGGGAACAAAACTTCTATATATAAACAAATTGGGAACGCAGTACCTCCCAAGATGGCTTATTTTTGGGGACTATTAATTCAGGAGATATTAGATAATGATTAGTGCAGAAGAATATTTAAGTTTACTTAATGAAAAATCCGTATGGGTATTCACAAAACAACAAGTTAGTAGTTTTGATGAAATTATTAGGGTTACAAACTTTTTTGAAAATATTCCTAACCGAGAAGAAACTAATATTGAACAATATTTTTCGGAACATCATGCCGAATACGGTATTGAAACTGATCGTCATAGAACTCTTGTAATTCCACAGTTCTTTGGGCTAATTACTAAAACACCGTTTTATCAAAGAAGTGGTCAATATAATAAAGAAAAACCAACGGCAGTATATGACAGATTAAAAGAAATTAACCCAAATCTAAATTTATATGAATATAACAAAATCATTACAGAACAGGTATTAAAATTTAAAATTCACGCAATTATTGATACTGCTAATAACAATGAATATTATAATATTTTGCCAATTATCTTTATATATAAAGTTTTGAAAGAATTACAAACTCAATATGGTATAAATGAAGTTTCATTAGACCATTTATACACATATATTATGACTTGCAAAGAATATTCAGAATGGGAAAACGCAGTTGAATATATAAGAACAGATTCTCCTATATCAGAACATGTTGCTCATTATAAGGATTATAGTAGAATCGTTTCATTAATTCGGAATAATACCAAATTATTTATTATAAATTCTTCAACAATATCCATAAACCCAACTTTTGATAACTACTTTAATTATAATTTTATGCAAAAATACGATATAGAAGAATTAAATGAAATTCTTTTACGTGACGTGGATTATTCATATTTCTTATACAATATTCAAGGGTTTGATATTAATCTTATTGATGAGCCACAAGTTGAAACAGTTGAGGCTGAGAATCAGATAGCCGAAGAAAAAGAAATTATAGAATCAGAAGAATCTGATGATGAAAAAGATGATAATTATATAGACAAGATTGATAATATTAACGAATATAATGTTAACCCTGACGTTGCAGAGGGAGCGGCACAGGTTGCTCCAGCCCAATATGATGAAACATCTATAAGTAAAAAATATAGAAGAAACCCTTTATTAGGTAGAATTGCCATTCAAAATGCTTATTATTGCTGTGAAAATGACCCTCATCATGAAACATTTGAATCTGCAAAAACGCATAAAAACTTTATGGAAGCTCATCATTTAGTTCCTGTAAAATATCAACAACAAATATGGCAAAAATATAATATAAACGTTGATTGCACAGAAAATATTGTTGCACTATGTCCTACATGCCATAGAGCATTTCATAATGGTACAAAGGAAGTTAAAATACGGTTAATTGAAAATATCTACAATCGCGTATTACCAAAATATAGATACATTGGCTTTGATATTTCCGTTGATGAAATTAAAAAATTATATAAGTTATAATATAATTATTTAATTATTCAAACATCCTCTTATAGTTTTCCATAGCATATCTATCGGTCATACCTGCAATATAGTTTGCAATTACTCTTGCTGGAGTAATATCATAGCCAGAATCTTTTCTATCCATCAATATAATACCATTTATAGCATTTTCATATACTTTTCTTGTTCTATAAGGCAATTGTTCAGGATTTGTGCTGAAGGATTCAAATAATCTGCTGGCTATAAATCGTGCTTTTGTATCCATTTGACATGCAATAGGCGATTTATAAATAAATTTTTTCATAAAAGTCTTATATGATTTAAAATAATCTTTAAAAGCAGAGTATTCTGCAATTGAAATGTCACCATGATTTACAATATCTTCCTGATTTTCAATTTTTAAATTTTGAATTTGTTCTTTTGTTCCAATGATTAAATCTTTAATCATAGCCTTTAATATAGTGTTAGGATTATAATCTTCCCATAAATCTACAATTTTTACATATTTGGTACCTAAAATATTAGATGCTATCTTAGTATAAAAATTTAATTCCTCTAAAAAGGCTTTAAATTGTTTTCGATCATTTAGTTTCATATCCTGTAAAATATTTTTGTTTTTAATAGCGTCTTCCAAATCATGATATAAATATGCAAGAGTATCTATTTTACAAACTAAATCAGATTCTATTGATTTATATTTACTAGATATTGCAATATTATCAATAGAAGCATTATATATATTTATATCTTTAGGTATTTTAGTATGATGCAATATGCCATATCTTGTATAATTTGTTAAATTTAGTCCACAAGGAGCTTCTCTATTGTTAGAATCTTTTCTTTCTAGATAATCGACAACTAACACACTTTGGCAATTATGTTCAAAACCATCATCTACATTATTTTTTAGTACAGATTCTACAGCATGACCAAAAGGAGTGTGTCCTAAATCGTGTCCAAGAGCAATAGCTTCTGTTAAATATGAATTCAATCCTAATGACGTAGCAACAGATCTAGATATTTGAGTAACCTCTAATGTATGAGATAACCTGTTGGTATAATGGTCTCCTTGATTTGTCATATAAACTTGGGTTTTTTCCATTAATCTTTTGAATGCTAAAGAATATACAATTCTATCTTTGTCTCTTTCAAATTCCGTCCTTCTTTTGCACGGTTCATAATTATTCATATATAATCTTTCGGCAGACTTTGATTTTACAGCATATTTTGCTAACTCTATTTCTTCCTTATCTTCTAAATCTTGCCTTAAATTATCAAAAATCACATTTACCATTTTAACTCCTACAATTAACTACAATCATCATATCATGAAAATACCCAAATACTTGTTGTGTAACAATCCTGATATAATTAAAACTCATGCCTGTGTCAGAAACGGACGCATTATATTTCTGAAATTCCCATTTGTTTATAAATATTTATCACATTGTCGTTTATATCTACAAAAATGACTTTTTCGGGGGTGGGGTTATTTTCAAGAAACTCTTTCACCGTATTCATTGCGATTTCACACGCTTCTTCCACAGGGAAATGATACACCCCGCAAGAGATTGCAGGGAACGCTATTGTCTTTATTCCCTTTTCTTTTGCAAGCTCAAGCGCAGTTATATAACAAGACTTCAGCAACTCTCTCTCGTTATATTTCCCCCCATGCCAGACCGGCCCGACTGTATGGATTACATATTTACAGGGCAAATTATATCCGTTGGTAATCTTTGATTGACCGGTTTCACAACCGTTAAGGGTTCTGCATTCCTCTAACAACTCTCTCCCTGCCGCACGATGTATCGCGCCGTCCACTCCGCCGCCACCCAGCAAACTCGTATTTGCAGCATTAACTATCGCGTCAACCCCGAGCGTAGTTATATCACCCTTTACAACTTCTATCCCCATCTGTCTAACCTATATCCCGTATTTATCGATTAGTTTATCAACTTTTTCTTCCATTGAATCCGTTGGATTGATAACAATTTTTGTATCTTTTTTAAGCAAATTCTTCTCATAATCGTCTAAATATTTCACAATCTTTGCCGTTCTCTCTATCTGGGTATCGGAACTTTTTATATCGTCACAAGCTTTTTGTACTTCACTCGGTTTTTGGTAATTTAATTTTTTAGAAACCATACTTGCACCCAATCGCCCTTTTATAATCAAACTCGTTCCGGCATTATCAACGGGATATGGCGGATATAACCTGTCACCATTAATATGGCTTATATAACACTCTTTATTGATATCCAGATGATAATATTTCGTATCTGCAAGATACTCACCTACATCATCAAGTTTATCAATCACTTTTTTGGGCATAGAAGACAAATAATTAGTATTATTTTTCTTTATCCTTAATGCCGTAAAAGACCGATTATTATATGTTTGGACACAATCTATTTTCATAAAAAAATTATATCCTATAAAAATCAATATTCAATTTATTAAGGTTCAATCTTAAAAAAAATTAATTTAGGTTAAATTTTTGTAAAAAACAGGCAACAAAAATTTTTTTTAGGTTTTAATAGAAACACATCCAAGGGGTCAAAATGAAGATTAATGCGTTAGGTAAAATATTAATAGGTTCAATGGCATTGTCATCCTGCCAGAAACCTGCACAGCAGATTTTTTATAAAAGCATTACTCCTGTTGTACAAAAAGCAGATTGCTTTATCCCCTCAACCAAAAACACAGGAAAAACTTTTGATTTATTAAGAGATGCAGCAAAAATTTTCACAGGCGATTTTTCTGTCTGCAACATGACTGCAGGCATAAGCGGCGGCGAAAACTCAGTAACAAAATTAAAACCTAAATGCAGAAGAACCATAAAAACCACCGCAAAAAGAGGAACAAACCATTCCGCCCCAAAACCAAGCAATATCGAACCTGCAGAAAGAAAGTTATCACCAACACAAAACGATAACACTAACTTCTGGACATCAGGCGAAAACTTTAGTTTTATTAACCAAACAAAATGCAATAAATACTGGATGACAGGTGAAAACATCAGTTACGCTCACCCGACAGAATACACCATAGAAGGCACAGCCCAGAGATGGAACAACATTGCCTCAGCAAACGGGGTATCAATGTACAGACTAAAACTTGCCAACCCTGAACTGGACTTCGAAAAATCTATCCCTGCAGGTACGGTCGTAAAAATTCCCGAAAGATATGTCGTAACTCCGGGATCTGTAAAAAGTTTTGATGATGTTGTTAAAACAACAAATATAAGCCAACACTATATCAACGATATCCTGATATGTATTGAAGGCCGAAACCAAAAACCCGATTTAGTATGCAAATCAGACAGAGTAAAAAGCAAACTGTACCCTAACGGATGCCCTACAATAGGTTTTGGTCACACAGGCAGAGTTGACGGAAAAGTTATTGTAAACGGAAAAACAAAAATAACAGAAGAAAAAGCTTACGAACTGCTTGCTCAGGATATTTTAGATGCAAAACTTGATGCGATGACATATATGGGAAAAGATTTGTTTGAATCTGCACCTGCATCAATTCAGACAGGTATTATTGATATTGTCTTTAACAAAGGGGTTGAACCGTTTACCCGACAGGGTTCACCAACAACCTATATCAAAAATGATCTGGAAGCAGGCGATTATGCCGCAGCAGCAGCACACACAGTACTCAAAACAGGAAACCGTGGTCTGAAAAAACGCAATGTTTACAGAGTTATTCTGGCAACTGATAATCTGAGCGAAACCGAAAGAAACAGGTCATTAGATATTGCAAGACCGCATTATATTGATACCCTGAACAAATTCCCCGGCAGAAACTCAAAAGACAGAAACCGTATGCAAAAAGCCTGGGCAAACGCTAAAAACGGAATAACCAACGGATTTTTTAACAACTAATCTCGTTTTCCGAGAGAATTAATGTTATGAATTTATGTAACAATTCGTCAAAACATGCGCCAAATCTGTCAAAAAAACGACTTGAAGTGTTTTAATAAAGACATCTGGAAATTGTGTAGTATGAAACATCTTGACATTAAAGAAGACCAATACAATAAATCGCCAAAAACAGAAAAGAACTATTTTTGGCCATTTCCGTTCTCAATGCCTATGCGTGACCCTTATTATACAGGCCCTATGTCAGAACCTGTTCTGTCACCTGCAGGCGGTATTGTAATGCCAAGAAGAAATCCATACTATGTAAAACCGACAAATCCGTTTTTAAATCCATATACAACACAATACAGACATACATTATGGCCGATGTCCCAATCACTTCCTAGAACGGGAGCAGCAGGCTCATGCCCGCACCACGGGATTTTCTGTCCGTCACCAATATCAGGCGGAATAGGGCCAAGACCAATGAACCCTTACGGGCCAAGACGACCAATGAACCCTTATAGGCCAATGAGAGGACCTTTAAACGGTTTACCACCTATAGGGCGACCACCGAGAGGCCCAAGACCAATGAACCCTTACGGGCCAATGGGAAGACCGCCAATGGGACCTTACGGGCCGATAGGCGGACCAATGGGCGGCCCCCCACCAATGGGACCTTACGGGCCGATAGGCGGACCTATGGGTGGGTCATACGGCGGGCCTGTAATGGGACCTTTAGGGCCGATAGCACCTGTCGGACCATACTAAAAAAAGAACTCCGAAAATTCAGAGTTCTTTTTTAATGCTTAATTTTTATCCGTTTACTCTCTTACCTTGTTTTCTTCACCTTTTATCAGTCTGACAATATTTTGTCTGTGAAGGTAAATAATATAAACAGCACCAAGCACACAGTATAATGTGTATCCCAAAGGTGCGTGGCCAACATAGTGCATAAGGAACGGCGAAACAGCAAGTGCTATTATTGAACCCAATGAAACATATTTTGAAATATATGTTATTGTTCCCCAGATTAATGCAATAAGCAAACCTACCTGCCAGTTTAGAGCAAGAATTGTACCAACCCCCGATGCGACAGATTTTCCGCCTTTAAACTGCAAAAATATCGGTTTACTGTGACCGATAATAACAGCAACAGCAGCAAGAACAGGGAATAAACCAAAACCTAAAACCTCACCAACAAGAGATTTTGCCAGAATAACAGGTAATGCACCCTTAAATGCATCAAGTAACATAACAGTAAAGAACCAACCTTTACCCAAAACTCTTTTTACATTTGTTGCTCCTGTAGAACCTGAACCAACCTCTCTGATATCCTGCCCCGTTTTGAGTTTTACGATAATATACCCTGTCGGGATTGAACCTATCAGATAAGATACTAACAAAATTATTCCGATAACTATTAAAATTGCTGTCATTTTATCTCTCCTCTTTTGTTTTATTGTAGCATAAATTATTGTTTTATTGGACAACTTTGTTGTCCTTAAAATTGGGGTAAATATAAAACCAGCAATTATGGGTTTGATGTACCATTTCTTTGACCGCAAAGAAATGGTACCGAAAGAAACTCTCCGACCTGACTCTCCGTAATCACTCATCTGTTAGGATT
>CACWZA010000037.1 GCA_902765215.1 uncultured bacterium
GTAGGCATACCTGATATGGGTATCAGACCTTATGTAGAATACGGTATCGGTTTACAGAAACGCTGGGGTGAACGCTTCACCGGTTACGGTCAGGCAATGGTCAGAAACGGCGGACGAAACGGTGTAATGCTTTCAGTTGGTTTCCGCTGGGCAATCGGTAAGTAAAGGGGGAAATGTATAATATTCCTACCCGAATAATTCAAGAGGGGTAATCCCCCATAACAAATAAATATTAATCAGACAAAATAATATATCGGCTTGTGTCCGCAAGCCGATTTTTCTTATGTTCTTAAAAATATTTTACCCGTTACGATGTTGCAAAATTTGTTTTAGCTCTATACAATAATATGTGTAGTTGATACGACGATATGAGATTTGGGGAAAATGAACGGATATAGTTTTGAGCTTATAACAGGGCCTATGGGGTGCGGTAAAACAGAGGAATTATTGAGAAGAATTCGTCGTTGTGTTATTGCAAAGAAAAAGATTAAAGTCTTCTCTCCGCTTATTGATACCCGTTCAAACGGCGATTATATAGAATCACGCAACGGTTTGTGGGCAGATGCAATCAAGGTGGAACATTCCATTCAGATTATGCAGAAGGTTAAACCTGAGGATGAAATTGTTGCTATTGATGAATTACAGTTTTTTGATTCTAATATAGTAAAAGTTATAACAACCCTTATGAACGAGGGTAAAAAGGTTATCGGAACGGGGTTAGAGCTCGATTTTAAATCGGAACCTTTCGGAGCTATGCCGCAATTGATGTGTATAGCAACGCAGGTAGATAAATTGCATGCGGTATGTATGAATTGCGGCTGCGAGCACGCTACCCGTACCCAAAGACTTATTGACGGAAAGCCTGCAGATAAAAGTTCTCCTCTTATTATGATTGGCGGAGATGAAACTTATGAGGCTCGTTGCATCAAGTGCTATGAATTACCTGACAAAAATGCAGGTAAAAATGATAACAAGTCTAACCTGAAAATTTTGAATTTTGTGCATAAATAGAAAAAGGTGGGAACGGCTTGTTGGTTGCCTTAGTAAGTGAAAAAATTGTTTTTTCTTTCCCACCAGTAATGATTATCAATTATCTAATTTCTTTTCCTAAAATAAATTTTGTGGCTTGTGTTTGTTTTGTTTTGTACACAAGCCGACACTTGTCCCCGCATTTCAACGGATAATACATAACTTCCACACACCAATAATATGGGCGAATAAATCCTTATCGGGTTTTCGTAACCTCATTCTAAGGCTTATTCAAAATCTTGTTTAATTTTCCTCCTAACCTTAGGTTTTTGCTTCGAAGAAACTTGGTAAAGCAATTAGTGTTACATAGAATACGAAAGCAAAGAACAGTAAATTTTCCATAATTAGACCCCTTATTCTTGTACTACCCATGTTCCTCAATTATACCATTTTGTAACAAAATATCCTCCAAATGATACAAAAGTTATTAAAGACTTTTATACACTTAATCTAAAAGGCTATACCGAATTTTGGGGCATTGGTTTTTGTTTTTTTAATAATATAAAAATTAGAATGATTAAGAAATATTAAGAAAACAGGCTAAAAGCAAGAATATATTTCATTATTGCATGTTGTCTTAAATATAGTTTGTGTGGTTATTTTAAATAAACAAACAATAAAAGCATAGACTTAATTCCCCTAAAAAGCCCATGAACATGCTTGCATTAGGAAATTTAGCAAATATTATATTAAAAGGCACATTTTTTGTGTCTAAAATTGAGTCGAAATTTTAAAGGATAAATAAACATTTATGGCAAAAGATGTAATAGAAATAGAAGGTACAATTTTAGAATCAATGCCGAACGCAATGTTCAGGGTTGAACTCGAAAACGGTCATGAAATTCTGGCTCATATATCAGGTAAAATCAGAAAGAACTTCATAAGAATTTTGCCGGGTGACAGAGTAAAAGTCGAAATGACACCTTACGATTTATCAAAAGGCAGAATTACCTTCAGATTAAAGTAGTAAACACAAAAAGAAAAGGAAAATAACAATGAAAACCAGATCATCAGTAAAACCAATGTGCGACAAGTGCAAGGTTATCAGAAGAAAAGGCAGAGTAGCAGTTATCTGCGAAAACCCTAAACACAAACAAAGACAAGGTTAGATTTTGCGTAGAGTGACGGTGAACGAAGTGAACCTAACTCGAAGTGGCACCGAAGTTGCGAACGGCAATTTTGCCAAAGCAAAATATAGTGAGCAGACGAAGGTGTGAAGCAATAATCTAAAGGTGCTAAGCATAATGCGAGGCGCAGTAAGGCTCAAATACCTGAAACCACGAGGGAAACGGTGGTTGGAGAGGAAGTATTTATCCCTCTTACACAAAAAAATCTAACAACCGGTGGGGGTAAATAAAAGGAACAAAAACCGATAAAATTTACACTCAAGCCAAAAGAAAAAAGGAGAAAAATAAATGGCAAGATTAGTAGGGGTAGACTTACCTCGTAACAAAAGAATGGAAGTAGCATTAACCTATATTTACGGTATAGGACCTACTCGTAGTAAGAAAATTTTGGAAGCAACAGGCATTTCACCTGACTTAAGAACAGATGATTTGACTGATGAAGATATTAAACTTTTAAGAAACGAACTCTCTAACTACCACATCGAAGGTGACTTGAGAAGAGAAGTTTCTTTACACATCAAACGTCTTCAGGAAATCAATTCATACAGAGGTATGAGACATAAAAGAAATCTTCCTTGCAGAGGTCAAAGAACAAAAACTAATGCAAGAACAAGACGTGGTAAGAAAACAGGCCCGGTAGCTAAGAAAAAATAACCGAATTTTATCTAAGTAAAATTTCGGGTCGGGTGAGACAAGAAATATAAATAACAAAAATAAAGGAATAAAAAAATGGCAAGACCAAAGACAACAAAGAAAAAAGAAAAGAAGAATGTATTGCAAGGTGTAGTACATATTCAGTCTACTTTTAACAACACTATTGTTACTTCAACAGATACTCAAGGTAATGCTATTGCTTGGGCAACTGCAGGTGCAACAGGTTTTAAAGGTGCTAGAAAAGGTACTCCGTTTGCAGCACAATCAGCAGCAGAATTAGTTGCTAAGAAATCAATCGATCAAGGTATGAAAAAGGTAGAAGTTTATATTAAGGGACCTGGTTCAGGTCGTGAAACTGCTATCAGAGCAATCCAAGCAGCAGGTTTGGAAATTACTTTGATTAAGGACGTTACACCTATTCCTCACAATGGGTGCAGACCTCCTAAAAAGCGTAGAGTATAGTTACAAAAATGGAAAATGGATAATGGAAAATGGAAAATATCTTTATCGGCTTAGCCGATTATTGAACTCCTTGAAAGATAATTCCGAAAGTGTCCAATATCTGTAGCCACTAGGCAACAACATAATTTTCAATTTTCAATTTTCAATTTTCCATTTAAAAAAGTCGGGGCTTGTTCACCGCCAAATGAACAAACCGTAGAAGCCCGACAGGAAAAGGAGAAAATATGGCAAGATACACAGGACCTACAAACAAATTATTCCGTAACTACGGGGTAAAAGATTTATCAAACAGAAAGTTAACTTCTTCTATGAGACAGACTGCTTCAGGTCAGCACGGTGCTGTTAGAAAGAAACTTTCTGAATATGCAATTCACTTAAATGAAAAACAAAAAATCAGAATGACTTATTTGGTTAGTGAAAAACAATTTGCTAAATATTATAACGAAGCTGCAAGAAGAAAAGGGGTAACAGGTACTATCTTACTTCAAATTCTTGAATCAAGACTTGACAACATTTTGTTCAGAGCAGGTTTTGGTGTTACTCGTAAACAATCAAGACAAATTGTTAACCACGGACACGTTCTTGTTAACGGTAAAAAGGTTGATATCCCATCTTATTTGGTAAAACCTGAAGACGTTATCACAATCAAGTCAAAAAGTTCTGACTTCTTAAAGGTTGTTATGTCAGCAATTGATTTATCGTGTGCTCCTGCTTGGATTACAGTTGATAAAGACGCTTTGAAGATAACATTTGACAGAGTTCCTTCAAGAGAAGAAATGGACCCTGACTTTAAAGAACAATTAGTTATCGAGTATTACTCTAAATAATCTGATAGGAGAAAATTATAATGGAATTAGATATTAAAACTGTAAATACTGCCACAAGTTCTGATGGCTCACAATATGGTAAATTTGTAATCAGCCCATTGGAAAGAGGGTTCGGTATTACTGTTGGTAACTCTTTAAGAAGAGTTTTATTATCAAGTCTTGAAGGTACAGCAGTTACTTCAGCAAGAATTGAAGGTATCACTCACGAATATACTGCTATTCCTGGTGTTTTGGAAGATGTAGTTGACGTTCTTTTGAACTTCAAAGGCTTGGCTATTAAAACTGAATCTAAAGAACCACAAACTTTAAGAATTGATATCGATAAACCGGGTGCGGTTTTAGCAAGTGACATCCAGCTTCCTGCAGGTGTTAAAATTGTTAATCCTGACTGGTTAATTTGTACAATTGCTGAAGGCGGTAGTTTCCACGCAGAAATTACTGTTGAAACAGGTAAAGGCTATGTTCCTAACGATGTTCCTCGTAACAAAGAAGGTGTAGCTATTGATATGTTACCTATCGATGCAACATTTATGCCTATCAAGAGAGTAAAATATGATGTTGAAAATACTCGTGTAGGTGATTCAATCGATTTCGATAAGTTAACTCTTGAAATCTGGTCAAACGGTACTGTTGATGTTACATCAGCATTATCACAGGCAGCAAACTTGTTGATTGAACACTTTGTTCAAATCGCAGGTATTTCAGGTACTGCTCCAATTCTTACTTCTTATGAATCAACAGCATCATCTTCAATGATTATTGATGATGAACCTGTAATCGCTGATTCTGAAGAAACTCCATCAATCACTATTGAAGAATTGGAATTGTCAGTAAGAGCTTATAACTGCTTAAAGAGAGCAAGCATAAACTCTATGGCTGAGTTACTTAAGAAATCAGAACACGATTTGTTGATTATCAAGAACTTTGGTAAGAAATCAGCAGATGAAGTTATCGAAAAATTACATGAACACGGTTTAGATCTTCAACCAAATCCTGAAATGGACGAAGATGGGGTCTTAATCGCTGACTAGAGAAATACAAATAGTAAATTATAAGGAAATAAAACAATGAGACACCAAACTAAAAAACATACACTTAGCAAGGCACAAGACCAAAGAAAAGCTTTGTTGCGTTCATTGGCTACCGAATTGTTTACTTATGGTGAAATCAAAACTACTATGGCAAGAGCAAAAGCTTTGAAACCATACGCAGAAGGTATTATCACTTTAGCTAAAAAAGGTGACCTTAATTCACGCAGACAAGCTGCTAAGTTTATCTTTGATAAGGAAACAGGTAAGTTTATGGATCCTGAAACTGCAAAGGTTTATGAAACAGCAGAAGAAGGTAAGAAACTTGTTTCTCAAACAGTATTGAGAAAGTTATTCTCAACAATCAGTAAAGAATATTCTGAACGCAACGGCGGTTATACAAGAATATTCAGATTACCTCCTCGCAGAGGTGATGCTACTGAAATGGCACTCATTCAATTGGTATAGCGGAATGAGGTATGCTTTTTCCACTCAGTATGTAGGGAAGAACTACGCAGGAAGCCAAATTCAATTTGAAAACGGCAAAGAGCGTGAGTTCCCTACGATACAGGGGGAACTTGAAAAAGCAATTTGTACATTTATATACGGTGGGAAATCCCGCCAATATAATAGACTTATAAAAACAGTCTTTTCCGGAAGGACAGACAGAGGTGTGAACTCTCTCGGTCAAGTCGTACACTTTGATTATGATAAAGATATTGTTGCTTCAGATTTTATCTATCATGTGAACGAAATCCTGCCAGATGATATTTCCATCTCGGATTTGAGAAAAGTTCCTGACGGGTTTCATGCTCAAAAGTCTGCCGTAAGACGCCGATATCGGTTTGAGTTCATCAATCGCAGATACAAACAGGCATTTGACGGTGATTTAATGAGAGTGAAATTCGGGGTAAATACAGACAGGATGAATGAATCTTTGAAGTATTTATTAGGCGAACATGATTTTTCAAGTTTTAAGTCATCCGGAACGCTAAACCCAAGCAAAGTCTGTATTTTATACCGTGCCGAAGTCAAAAAAGAAGGTGACAAAGTTATTCTTGATATTGAGGGTAACAGGTTCTTATACAATATGGTAAGAACGATTGTCGGAACTCTTTTAGAGATTGAAGGACACAACCTTGAGCCTGAACATATGAAATCGGTGCTTGAGGCAAAAGACCGCCGTAAGGCAGGTCAAACGGTTGAACCTTACGGTTTGACTCTTATGGAAGTAACATATTAACTATTGGAGAAAATTAAAAATGATGAATAAAACATATTCAGCAAAACCTCTCGAAGTTGAAAGAAAATGGTATGTAATCGATGCCGATGGCGAAATTCTTGGTCGTTTGGCTACTCGTGTTGCTAACATTTTAAGAGGTAAAAATAAACCTGAATACACTCCTAATGTTGATACAGGCGATTTCGTTATTGTTATCAATGCTGAAAAAGTGTTAGTTTCAGGTAATAAAGAAACAGATAAAATCTACTATCACCACACAGGTTATCCGGGTGGTTTAAAATCTGCTTCTGTTAAAGAAGTTAGAGAAAAAGATGCTACTAAATTGATTGAAAAAGCAGTTAAAGGTATGCTTCAACACAACACATTAGGTGCTCAACAGTTCAACAAACTGAAAGTATACTGTGGTGCTGAACATCCGCATGCTGCACAACAACCAATCGTACTTGAAAAGGAGGCTAAATAATGGCAAATAATGAAATTATTGCGACAGGTCGCAGAAAAAATTCTATCGCTGTTGTTAAGCTCGTTAAGGGTAAAGGTAGAATCTTTGTTTGTTAACGGTAAAACATTACAGGCATACATCGGTAACAGACCTGCTGTTGAAATGATGATTTACAGACCGCTTGTTTTAACTGAAAATCAAGACAAATATGATGTTAAGGTTAAGGCTGTTGGCGGCGGTATCGTTGGTCAGTCAGGCGCTATCAGACATGGTATTTCAAGAGCTTTATTGAAATCAAATGAAGAATATAAATCAGTTCTTAAGTCTGAAGGTTTGTTAACTCGTGATGCAAGAGTTAAAGAGCGTAAAAAATACGGTAGAAAAAGAGCTCGTAAGAGATTCCAGTTCAGCAAACGTTAGTCGGTGTGCAGTCCGAATTTGGCGACGGCGAGTCGGCAAACTGAGGACGGAACACTACGTGACCGCCGTTGTGAGTGGAACGATAGTGAAACGAGCGAAGCAATCTTTGATTGCACAGGCGGAAGAAACGTTAATATTCAAAAGTATTTATATACAAAAAACCGAGGGATTTATTCCTCGGTTTTTTATTGTCCTTTTACATATACAAAACAAAAGTGATGTGATATTATTTTATTACAGGCATGAAAGAAAGAGGGATTATTTATGGCAACAGAAATTACAGGTAAAAGAGGTACAGTAAAAATTACAGAAGTTGATGATGTAACAATAAACGATACACAAGACAATACAACCTATGTTGTTGCCAATAAAAACGGTGAAGTAAAAGGCAAGAATACTTTTAAATTTAGTGCCAATTCGGGAACAGATGCTATCCAGGGATATGATAGTAGTGATACCCTTATTTTTGAAGGGGCAAAAGACTTATCATATTCAAAGACAGGTGCAGGAAAAGACCTTATTATTAATAAAAATTTTGATTATGATGATGAAAAATACAAAGATAAAATCACTTTAAAGAATTATTTTGCATCTGATGATGTTAGTATAGGCGGGGTAAATATTAATAGTCTGTATATTTCAGGCAGCGGAAAACTCAACGGTACAAAGTATAGTGATGTCATAATGGGAAGTAAAAAAGCCGATAAAATCACAACGGGTGCAGGTAATGACGAAATAAACGCAGGCAAAGGTAAAGATACAATTACCATTGACGGAAGCGGAAAGAAAGACCTTATTTTTGTGGACGGTGACGGTAATGACACTGTCATTATGGATAATAAGACGGCAGAGGTTAAATTAGATCTTTCAGAAAAATATGATGGTATTGATGATTATACAAAATCGGGGAATGATTTAATTATTACAACATTTTATGAGAATGCAAAAGGAAAAGAAGTTAAGGAAACAGTAACCGTAAAGAATGTTTTTGATGCAACAAAATGTGATATTAGTAAGGTTTCTGTTGAGGACTATTCTCTAAAATCGCTTGATGATGAATTAAGCAGTACTACTTTGACCGTAAAAGGCGTGAGAAATGTATTTGAGGGTTCAAAGTACAAAGATGAAATAGTAGGAACAAAAAAGGCTGATACAATCACAACCGGTAACGGCGATGATGAAATCTACGCAGGAAAAGGTAATGATACAGTTACAATAAACGGTTCGGGGACTAAAAAAATAAGTATCGGAAACGGTGACGGAAACGATAAAATCATTTATTCTTATGTCGGTACGGCAACGGCCAATCTCGTTATGAACAGTACAAATACATATTTCTTTAAAGATACTGAGGACGGGGTTGATATAGTCAGAATGTATGATTCAAAAGGTGTTATAAAACAGGAAACGACTTCTGTCACTAAAAATAATAATCTGAGCGTTCAAATCAACGGTACTGATATATCGGATATGCCTCAATTTGAGGAAGACAATATAGACAAACTTAGTCCGAATAAAAAGAATGATGTTGGAATTAATGCCGGAAAGGTAATAGTTATCGGAGGTTCAAAGGCAGATATAATCCGCCTGAATGCGCTTGATTCCGTTGTTTTTGCGGGTAATGGTAATGATGAGATTACCGTATCCGAAAGAAATGGTGAAAGTAATACAAGTGCCGTAAGCGGCGGAAAAGGGGATGATATAATAAACTTTGATATGAAGGGGAAAGCCGTTGTTAACCATGTTTCAGGTGACGGTAACGATACAATTTCTCTTCTGGAAAAACCTTCAGATTTAACGATAAATGTTGATTATACAATCCCGGGTAAGAATGAATACGAAATGGAATCAAAATCTATGTATTATGAGTATTCAGGCAAAAACGGTTTGCACAAATCAGGCAACGATTTGATTATTGCAACCCCTGCCGGCGGGAAAAAAGGTGAAACTGTTATCATAAAAGATTATTTTGTAGATGTTGATAATATGCCTGATGGCGATATAAAAATTAATCAGACTATGCACTATGGACCGTATTCTGAAAGCGGAGTTGTAACAGTTAAGAATTTAATGAACGATTCAGGAATCTGGGCAGACGGGGTTACTGATGAAGCGACTGGAATAACAACCTGTGATGCTTATGGTGAATATCAAAATCGCTATAATTATTCAGGAAGCGGTAAAACCATATTTAACGGCGGGGTTAAGGATGATATTTATTTAGCAACCTTGGGTAAAAAAACTGATTTATATATAGATACCGGTCATAATATTATCAGTGATAATGATGTTTTAGTTATAAATGCAAATTATAAAAATGTCAGAGCATTCTTTAATATTGATTCATACGGAGATGTTGTTGTCACAAGTGATGATATTTCTGATAATTTAATGATATTTAATAAGAAATCGCTCACGGCAGATAATATTAAAAAGATGTTTGACAGTGATGCTGCAACAGATACGCAGGGAGTTATCAGTATCAATAAATTCTTCAAAAATAGCGGATATGATTATGGTTATATGGAGAATTTTACTGTATCAAATAATTTCCTTAATAATGTTTATAATTATTTAAAAGGCGGATATAAAAAAGTTGGTGAAATTGATACTGAAGATTGGCTATCTGAAGTAAAAGAAAGTGTTTCCGCGTGGCTGACTTCTTATGCTGACGGAAAATATGACGGCAAAACAGCCTTTGATGTAATCAGTGAAGGTACGGATAAAGATATTAATGCAATGCTCAAGGTTTATCAAAGTGTTGATAACTGTGCAGTTTTTGGAGATGCATTATAATAACGGTTAAAAATACATATCCATCATTTGGTTGTATTGGTTAATGTATTTTTTCTCTTTCTTTGTTTCGCCTTTGCTCGTTATCTCTGTGTAACCGTTATCTATCATATTTTTTATAATTTCGGAATTATCTTTTTTTGTATGCAGTTTTTCATATATTGCAACGGCTAACCCTGTTCTGTGGCGTCCGTATTCGCAGTGCATATAAGTTTTTCCCTCATTAGATAATATGCTTTCGTTTACCTTCTTAAAAAAGTCCTTATCGGGAATATCGTTTAATCTGTGAGAAAATCTGTAATTAACATATTTTATCCCGAAAATTTTGCAGAATAATTTTTCAAGCGGACTTTCAAAATGGGCAGAATTTCTCAGGTCTATTATTTGGGTAATCCCCTCTTTCTTCATTTTGCGTACTTTTAAAGGTGAAGTAACACAACTTCCGCGCAAAAGTTTATCGTCCACTTTTGTCTGAAGAAATTTTTCTATTCCGTTGAAGGATGGTTGATTACATGATAATGAGGTATTCATATCTGTTAGAAAAAACATAAAAATAAAATTTGCTATTTAAACAAATAAAAACTGACTCCGAAGAGTCAGTTTTCTAATCCTAATTCAATTTTCCTAATTTTCCTTACAGATTTCTCTGCGTGTCCTTGCTTTGTCTTTTCTAAATTCCTTAGCCTTGGGTTATCCCTAGTCTAAAAGTGCCATCAATTCTTCTGCGTTAGAGTTTGCACGTGCCACATCTCTTACTCTGCTACGGTGCATATACGTACGTAATGCTTCCCTAATCAGTTCTGATCTGGATCTGTTTTCGCCTGCTGCTACGTTGTCGATTTCATCGAGAAAACGTTCAGGCATGGAAATTAATACTCTTGCCATTTATTTCTCCTTATATCCATAAAGGTACTAATATATTCTCTGTATATATATATTAAGGTGATAGTATATAAAAAATTGACTTTTTTCATGACAGTTGCGTAATATTTCTTAATAGAATATAGAGAAAGAAGAAAGAGCCCGACTTTTACATCGGACTCTTTTATATACCCCATCTGTAATATTTCTGATTGTTGAGGAATTTTACCCGCCTTTGCGAGAGTTATTTTATATTCATATATAAACGGTGAAGAAAGAATTTTGACAGGATATGTAGAAACTGTTACATAAATTATCAGGGTTAAATATATAAAATGCCCCTCACCCGAATATCTAATAATTTGCGGGCAAATCATAAGATATTCGACCTCTCCCGCGGAGAGGTGACTATTTTTCATTTATCCCCGCTAAACAATAATTTAACTATGCTTTTTCCTAAAAAATTAGTATAATAGTTAGTATGAAAAAGTTTTTAATAATCTTTTTAATAATAATGACAACTGGTTTGTGTGTATCTGCAAAAACAAAAGATTCCACAACCGAAAGTGTGCTTGATTCAAAAGGTTATACAGGTACTCTGCCTGATATTTTAGATAAGTTCCAGACTACAAAACCCGAAAAAGGTACCCCTATCTTTGAGGCAGAAGAAGGGTTTGATGATCCCGATAAATTAAAACCTATCCCGAGAGATAACCCTGCGTTTGTTGATATTATCCTTAAAAAAGATAAAACTTCGACCTATGTGAATGATATTAACAGAATTATCCCGCAGCTGGAATCGTTGATTGACAGCATAGAAAATAACGAAGATGTTCAGCGGTTTGTCGCAAAAGCAACAACTTTCAGTTTCTCAGTCGGCGCTCTCAGGAAAAAATTTGAAGGTAAACCCGAAAGTTACTATATCTCGTATGAGAAATTAATGCAGCTCGCCCTGCGGGCAAAATCAATCGCCGAACTGAGAAGGGAAGGCGCCGAGTATAATAAATATTTGGCCTACCAGTCAGCAGGTGCTATCTATGCTCCAGATAATGTCAACCGTGAACTCCAGTACTTTATGGAAGAATGTATAGAAGTCCTGAAAGTACTCAGAGAAGTCGATTAGGTGTGGGGGGGGGTAAATGTATTCGGGCTTTACCCTCGCATTAAACGGCAGGGGTAAATATATTCGGGCAAAAAAAAATCCTCTTTTGAGGATTAAAATTGTTTTCTAGGAAGGGTTTTCTCTCTTTAATTTAAACGGTTCTTTTTTATTTTTTACTTACACTTATATAAAGTATATATATTATGCCCGATTTCAATGTCCTGAATTTGTGTAACAAATCTTAATGTTTCTAAAATAATCTAAGACATGCTAAAATTAACTTATGTTTAAAAAGTTAACCCAAAAATTTTCTATACATTTTATGTTGATTTTAGTTTCACTATTATCAATCTTCCCGTTTATATGGCTTTTATCAACCTCTTTAAAAGGAGTAAATGAAAACATATTTGCGTATCCGCCTACAATTATTCCGCAGGATTTTACTTGGGAAAATTATACGGGAGTCTGGAATCAGGTTAATTTTATAGGTTATTTTGTGAACAGTATGGTTGTTGCAGGCTTTACCGTTTTGCTCAACCTTATCTTGTCCTCGCTTGCTGCGTATCCGCTTGCAAGAATGGAGTTTCACGGGAAAAAAATTGTGTTTTTCTCTGTATTGGCCACAATTATGATTCCGTTTCAGTCAATAATGCTCCCTGTCTACCTTATAACAATTAAGCTGAACCTTATAGACAGTGTAAATAATGTGATGGGTTATCTTGGTCTGATTCTTCCGTTTGCAGTTAATGCTTTTGGGATATTTCTTATGCGTCAGGCATTTATGAAAATTCCGCGTGAGCTTGAAGAAGCAGCTATTATTGATGGTTGTAATGTTTTTCAGATGTTTATGAAGGTCTGTGTCCCGATGATAAAGCCATCCCTTGCGGTCTTGGCAATATTTACTTTTATCGGTTCATGGGGTGAGTTCCTTTGGCCGAGTATCGTTTTAACCAAAGATTCTATGTATACCCTTCCTGTCGGGATAAATAATTTGCAGGGCATGTTCTCGTCTAACTGGAGATTTATAGCGGCAGGCTCTATCCTCGCCACAATTCCTATCGTCATCTTCTTCCTTGCTATGCAGAAGTATTTTATCTCAGGTGAAAATGACGGTGCAGTAAAGGGGTAAATATATAATTTATCTGTGTTAAAATATATCTATGCACAAGTATTTTATAGAATCATATATATTAACAATTTCCGGGATAATATGTGCTTATCTTTGGGGCGAACATGTGCACCCGGGGAGCGGTGGAATTTGTGTATTTATTGCATTAGTTCTCGGTATTCTGGAAGTGAGTTTGTCGTTTGATAACGCAGTTGTTAACGCAACAAAATTAAAAAAAATGTCTGAAAAATGGCGTCACAGATTTATTACATGGGGTATAGCAATAGCCGTTTTTGGTATGCGCTTTTTATTCCCTTTGTTAGTAGTTTCTATTTTTGCAAAACTCAATATTTTAAAGGTGTTAGATATTGCTTTGCATAATTCAAAGATGTATGCTTTTTATCTTCATCAAACCCACGCAACAATCGTGACTTTTGGCGGAACTTTTTTGCTTATGCTGTTTTTGGGGTTCTTTCTCAACCCAAAGAAAGAGGCAGATTGGCTTAAACCTGTTGAAAAGTTCTTGAAAAAAGCACCTGAATCAAAATTTTTGGATACCCTTATAACCCTTGTTGTGTTGGATGTTGTCCAGATGATTCAGCCGCCGCCGCTTCATTTGAGTGTAACAATATCAGGGATTGCAGGTATTTTGGTCTATCTTGGTATAGATACAGTATCCCGCCAACTTGAAAAACTTGAAGAAGGGGCAACTAAAAATGCAGATGTAAGTGAAAAAATCAGTTCTGAAATTTGTTCAAATGTAAAATTTGCGTCCTGTACGGGGCTGATAAGTTTTCTTTATCTTGAACTTATTGACGCATCGTTCTCTTTAGACGGTGTGTTAGGTGCTTTCGCTTTGAGTAATGATATTGTGATTATTACAATCGGGCTTGCAATAGGTGCAATGTTTGTTCGTTCTCTCACTATAATGTTTGTTGAAGAAGGCACTCTCGATCAGTTTATTTATCTTGAACACGGTGCTCACTGGGCAATAGGTGCTTTGGCAATTCTGATGTTTATATCAACAGTCAGACCGGTGCCTGAACTTATCACAGGTTTGACAGGGGTCGGGTTCATTATCGGTTCTCTGATTTCTTCTATAAAAGAAAAAGGGGTAAAAGGGTAAATGAGAATTTTATCAGGCATGTCGTTAGAGGAAATTACAGCGTTTGTTGAAGAAATGAACGCATCAAAGTTCCGTGCAAAGCAGATACATAACTGGATATATTCAAAATCTGTTTCCTCTATTGATGAAATGACTGATTTGGCTAAATCGTTCCGTGAGGAGCTGAAACAAAAGGCGCTCGTTACCGATACAAAAATAAAGGTTAAACAGGAAAGTTCTGACGGAACACTCAAATATTTAATCGAATACCCAGACGGTGAGTGTGTGGAAACCGTATTAATGAGGTTTGATAACAGGGCAAACCTGACTGCGTGCGTAAGCTCTCAGGTCGGTTGTGCAGTAAACTGTTCTTTTTGTGCAACAGGGAAACGCGGGTTCATAAGAAACCTTACCTATCAGGAAATCATTGAACAGGTGTTAACCATTCAACGAGATACAGGGCTGAAGGTTACAAATGTAGTATTTATGGGGCAGGGTGAACCGCTTTTGAATCTGAATAATGTGCTAAAAGCATTAGAGATTTTTAACAACGATTTTCAGATTGGTGCAAGAAGAATAACCGTTTCTACAAGCGGAATTATTCCGAAAATTGATGAACTTGCAAACCATGAATTGCAGTCAACTCTTGCAATTTCGCTCCATGCTCCGACTCATGAAGTACGCAAAAAAATTATGCCGATAGAGGAAAAATATCCGCTTTCAAAACTTAAACCGACACTTCTCAATTATGTTGAAAAAACAGGCAGAAGAATAACGATTGAATATATTCTGATAAAAGATTTTAATTCTGATATTGAAACCGCAAAAGAATTGGCATATTTCCTGAAAGATATCAAATGCAATATAAACCTTATCCCGTATAATGATGTAACTTCGACGGGTTATAAAAAACCGTCAAACAACGAGATAATGAAGTTCAAATATCTGCTTGAACATTCAGGCAAAAAGGTAACCGTAAGACTGGAACGCGGGGCGGATATTGATGCTGCCTGCGGTCAGTTATCGGGCAAAGTTTAAGATAAGAAATCGAGAACCATTTCTGATTGCTCAATTGTTTTGCCTTTTGCGTCAGTCGTAACATTGGTGATAACCGTATTATTATTTTCGATGTTATATGTTATAACATTTCTTCCGCCGTATGGAAGATAAACGGTTTCTCTGTGTATATCTTTTTTTGGTGAAATCAGGCAGATGTCTTTGTGTCGTCCGCAAAATTCGTAGCTGAGATCTCCGCTCATTTTTTCACCTTTTTCATTTCTTCTGAAGAATTGGACAATTTTTCCGTTTTCACGGTCAATAACATATTTTGAGAATGCTCCGTTATCACCGTCAACTCGTTTTCTCTCGTATTTTTTATTAAAATCTTCAACAAATTTTAGTCTTTTATCTGTTTCTGTTGCAACTTTTTTTGTTTCTTTTACTGCGGTTTTTCCATAACCTGAAACATATGTTTTGATGCTGTTAAAAAAACTAAAATTAATCATAGCCGGCATTCCCTTTGTTGTTTTGTTGATACTTGTCAATATAATGTATAATAAATAAAAAATTTGCTACCTGAATATTTTAAATTTTACATATATTCACTTAAGTTTAATTATAATAATGGTTGGGCATTTTTGCCCAACCATTATTGGTTTATACAATACCGTCAGGTGTTTCGTTCGGATGTTTTTTCCAATATTTTTTAGTCGCTTCTTCTATATCATTAGGTTCACTGTTGAGCCATTCTGCTTCTGCTTCGATTTCAGCAAAAGTCTTTCCATCAAAAACCTTTGCTTTCATAAATTCTTCTACACATTCCGCCATTGAAGTATCAGAATAATATTCAAACAAATACGGATCTAATACAGGTACTAACCTTGATAAACCTATCCAGTATCTGTCTTTATCATTTTCATACCAACTTTGGATAAAATACTCTCTATCTTTATATGAAAAGTTATATTCTGCGCCATAGTATAAATCATTTACAAACATATTATAATCACCATTAATCATATCTTATTGCTCCTTTAATAAATCAGATTTCATATTTATTATACGGGTTATTTATCCCGCTTGCAAACGAACCGTTAATGAAATAAAAAGTAAAAAGAAGTTTTATATTTTATTTTTGTGATTAAATTGTATAAAAGGAGCGATAATGAAAGGTTTAATACAGAGAGTAAAAAGGGCATCTGTCACGATTGACGGGGAATTGTATTCTGAAATCGGGCATGGAATTTTAGTTCTGCTCGGGGTTGAAAAAGGTGACAGCGAAGAAAATGCGGAAAAACTTGCGGATAAAATCAGCAAACTTCGTATCTTTGAGGACGAGAACGAAAAGATGAACTTATCCGTTCAGGATATAAAAGGTGAAATTCTTGTGGTATCACAGTTTACTCTCGCAGGTGATTGTAAAAAAGGTACAAGACCAAGTTTTGATAAGGCGGAATTACCCCAAAGGGCAAATGAGTTGTATGAGTATTTTACGGAACTTATTAAGCAAAAAAATATCCCCACAAAAACAGGTGTTTTTGGGGCAATGATGGAGGTTGAACTCATAAACGACGGCCCTGTAACATTCATGATAGAGATGTAGGGGTAAATGAAAAATGGCAACCTCTCCCGCGGAGAGGTTATTTCATTTTTAAAATTATTGTTTATTTAATTTTTACCCTCTCCTAAAGAATAGGAGAGGGTGCCTGAAAGACGGGTGAGGTATGAATTAATTGAAACCCTCACCCTAACCCTCTCCCTTACTCAAGGGCGAGGGAATAATAATTAAATAATAATTTACTAGAAATCATGTTGATGATATGATATGTTTGTATAGGAATTGGTTATCAACTAATAGAATATCCAATATATTAATTGCGGAGTAAGAATTATGGAACAAGTAGATATATTCTCGGTGTTCAAACTGTGCGGAGGACTTGCGTTCTTTCTTTACGGCATTAGTTCGATGTCATCGGGACTTGAAAAAGTTGCGGGCGGAAGATTAGAACAATTACTGAAAAAGATGACATCAAATCCGCTAAAAGCTTTTGCATTAGGTGCGGGGATAACAGCTGTAATTCAGTCATCATCAGCAGTAACAGTTATGTTAGTCGGTCTGGTTAACTCAGGAATTATGGATTTATCCCAGACCGTGAGTGTTATTATCGGTGCAAACCTTGGTACAACAATTACTGCCTGGATATTGAGTTTGGCGAGTTTAAACGGTACTGCAAGTCTTATGTTCAAGTTCTTTCAGCCGGCAAATTTTACACCATTATTAGCTTTAATCGGAATAATAATGATTATGGCTGCCAAAACAAACCGAAGAAAAAGCATAGGTACTATTCTTATGGGATTTGCTATTCTTATGTTTGGTATGGAAATTATGTCAGGGGCAATGGCGCCACTTGCTGATATGGATGGGTTCAAAAATGCAATGATAGCCTTTTCTAACCCTATCTTAGGCTTTATTGTAGGTTTGATACTTACTATGATTATTCAATCATCATCAGCATCAATTGGTATTTTGCAGGCATTAACCATTACGGCAAGTGTACCTGTCGGAGTCGCTATTCCGATTATTTTTGGTCAGCATATGGGTGCTTGTATTTCAGCTGTTATTGCAAGTATCGGCGCTACTACCAATGCAAAACGCGTTGCGGGAGTCCATGTTATTTATAATATTATAAGTGTTGGAACTTGTTTGCCGATATTTATTATCTTGCAGGCAGTATTTAATTTTGCATTTCTGAAATCAGATATTTCACCTGTTCAGATAGCGTTATTCCATACGGGATATAATATTTTTACGGCATTTTTATTACTTCCGTTTGCTAAATTTATTGAAAACCTTGCTATTAAGTTTATCCCTGATAAAGAGGATGAACACAAGGTATTCCTTGATGAAAGACTTTTGCTTTCTCCTAACTTGGCAATAGCTGAGGCTCAGAATAAAACAATGAAGATGGCATCTCATGTTGAGAAAAATGTTATCTATGCTACAAAACTGCTTAAACGGTTTGAGTCTAAAAAAGCAGAGGTTGTAGGCATAAACGAAGAAAAAATTGACAGATATGAAGATAAACTGGAAAACTTTTTAATAAAAGTTTCAGGTCGTGATTTGACGGAAGAATTATCTGCTTCAGTCGGTCGTCTGTTACTAAATATAGGTGATTTTGAAAGAATAGGCGACCATGCATCATCTATTCTGCATATAGCAGAGCGTATGAATGAAAAAGAATTAAGATTCTCAGAAGCAGCCGTTGCGGATATAAGAATTATTGTGTATGCGGTATTAGATGTTATGAGAATGACAAAAACCGCTTATGAAAATTCTGATAATGTTCTTGCACTTGATGTTGAACCGCTTGAACAGGTTGTCGACAGACTAATCAGAAAAGCGAAAAAACGACACATCAAGCGTTTGCAGGATGGTAAATGTACGGTTGAGCTGGATATTATGCTGACAGATTTGTTCAACGATTTAGAACGCATTTCAGATCACTGTTCTAATATTGCAACTTCTATACTTCAGGCACAGGATACATCTGTTGACAGACACGAACTTATCAACAGACTTCGTTCTGCCGATAATACGGCATTCAGCCAAAAATATGACGAGTTTAAAGCAAAATATCCGCTCGTTGAAGAAACAGTATAGTGGCAGGGGTAAATATAATAATATATTGTTATGGGAAATGATGTAATTACAACAAAAGAGAACAAGCCTGAGCGTAAAAAATATATTCTGAAACGAAGTAAAAGTAGGAATAATATTACCTACAAAGTTGACTATGAAAATGAGCTAAACCCCGCTCAATTAGAAGCCGTCAAGGTCAAAGACGGTGCGGTACTTGTTATTGCAGGTGCAGGTTCGGGTAAAACAAAAACCCTGACCTACCGTGTTGCAAGGCTTATTGAAGATGGGATAAAACCTGAAAATATTTTGCTTTTGACCTTTACCCGTAAGGCCTCGGCAGAGATGCTGAACAGAGCTACTGCAGTTCTTGATGACAGATGCGAAAATGTTGCAGGCGGAACTTTTCACTCTTTTGCTAATATGATTTTGAGAAAGTATTCCAAAATTTTAGGGTTAAAGAATAACTTTACCATTATGGATAGTGCCGATGCTGAAGATGTTATTAATCACATAACTTCAAAACTTTACCCTAAAAAAGAAAAAAGGTTTCCTAAAAAAAGTACAATCTTAGAGATTTATTCAAAATCGGTCAATAAAGAAATTCCTACAAAAAAGATTATAGAAACCGAATTTTCGCAATTTGAACATTGTACTGAGCAAATCATAGAGATACACAAAAACTATGTAAATTATAAACGGGAGAACTCTCTGTTTGATTATGATGACCTGCTTTTGTATCTTAAATTTTTAATGGAGGATAACGAAAATATCCGCAAAAAATTATCTAATCAGTATAAATATATTCTTGTTGATGAGTATCAGGATACAAATACATTACAGGCAGATATTATAAAACTTCTCGCCTCGGAACATAACAATGTGATGGCGGTTGGTGATGATGCCCAAAGTATTTATTCTTTTCGCGGGGCAAATTACAGGAATATTATGGACTTCCCTAAAATGTTCAAGGATGTGAAAATAATAAAACTTGAACAGAATTACAGAAGCACCCAGCCAATTTTGAATTTTACAAATAAGATTATTGCAAAGGCAAAGGAAAAATATGCCAAAACGCTTTTTTCTGACATAAAATCAGATGTTATGCCAGCACTTATCTGTGCAAGAGATTCTCAAATGGAAGCCGATTTTATCTGCCAGAGAGTGTTAGAGCTTATGGATGAAGATATTGAGTTATCTGATATCTGCGTGCTTGCCCGTAATTCAAGAATGTCTTTCAATCTTGAAATAGAATTATCAAAACGCGGGATTCCGTTCCAGAAATTTGGCGGCCCGAAGTTTATGGAAACGGCACATATAAAAGATATTGTTGCCCATTTAAGAGTTATTCTTAACCCTGATGATGAGGTCAGTCTGAGTAGAATTTTACTTCTTTTAAAAGGGGTCGGCGCTCAGACAGTTAATTCAATAATTCCTGTGATAAAAGGGCAGGATAAATTGGATATAAAATTGCTGCCCGATAAGTTATCAAAAAAATCGGCTAATTTTAAACCGCTTTTTGATGTTATCCAAAGAGAAAGAGTTTCACCGAAAAGTTTGCAGGATATTGTTGAAAGTATTATTAAATATTATCATCCTATCTTAAAAGATAAGTATGATGATTACACAAAACGCGAAAAAGATTTGGAACATTTCCTTTATCTTTCAACCCAATATTCAAAACTGTCAGATTTTCTGAGTGATTTGGCACTTGAGCCGCCTGATCGAAGTGTTGAGGGGATGTATAAAAAGAATATTAAAGACGATTGTCTGACGATTTCTACTATCCATTCGGCAAAGGGTTTAGAATGGGATAGTGTATTTATAATAGGTGCTGTTGACGGTCGTTTTCCGTCTGCATACTCGTTTAATTCGCCCGAGGAAATGGACGAAGAGTTGAGATTAATGTATGTTGCGGCAACCCGTGCAAAGAATAATCTCTATATCACTTACCCTGTGAATATGTACGATTATTCCATGGATATGGTACTCTCAAAGCCGTCAAGGTTCTTAGACAACATTGATGAAGATACCCTTGAGCTTTGGGATATAGCCGAGGGGTAAATGTAGTTTAGGATAGAAAGCGGATTAACCTGAAGTCGGATTAATTGCCACCCCCCTTTATCCCCCCTACGGCAAGGGGGGAAATAATGTTACTCCCTCCCTAACGCAGGGAGGGTTAGGGTGGGTGGTGTCTTTATTTTACCTCTCTTCCGCGGAGAGGCTGATTTAGGGGTAAATGTAGTTTTATTTAAACCTTATACTACTTCTTCCTCTTTTATACAGTTTGCTATCAGATAATATGTGAAGAAGGCTACATATGTGGTTAAAAGACTTTCAATCACGCTGTATATTGTCATAACATTTTGGGATAATACCATGCATAATCCGCCTAATATTAAATACTTAAACAGATATATAGCGAGAGCAAACCCGATATAACAGAAAAATGCTTTCAGATATGTTGATGTGTTTTCTTTTATTTGGTTTGTTACTTTTTTAAACTGGAAGAAGGAAAGCCAGCTTTCTGTTTTTGCAAAATATCTTGAAAATCCGTTCAGATAAAAGACTACTGTGAGAAAAATAATTCCTCCGAGTATTTTGAAGGTATAAACAGAGGCAATCGGATTAATAAGTCTTACTCCCACAATAACAAGATATAAACCGATAATTATGCTGGCAGCCAGTAATAATACTGCTACGGTTGCTTTAAAACCTGATATGATATTTTTTATATTAAGAAACGGAAGGGTATCTTCTTTTTTTATCAGAGATTGAGTGCAGGCAACACCATACCCCGTACTGATTAATAATAAGAAAATTATTGCCAGTCTGATGCACCCGTAAGGAAGTGAAAACTCCCCGAACATAGGTGAAATAGCTTTTAAAATAGCGATTATCAGGTATATTGCCCATAATGCCAAAAATTTCTTTTGTATGCCGTTATCTTTAAACATATATGTGAATGCATTTTTCATAATAAATCTCCTTCTTATAATCAAATAATACTCTTATTTAACTCGTTTGTAAATAAGAAAAAACAAAGTGCGGTAAATTTTTACCGCACTTTATTAATATTATATATTTACCCCTGTCTACTTCCAGCTGTTGAGGTATGCTTCCTGTTCCGGAGTGAGGGTATCAATTTTAATTCCCATTGCTTCGAGTTTCAGAGAAGCGATTTTTTCGTCAACTTCCAAAGGTAAAGTATAGAGTTTGTTTTCTAATTTACCATGGTTTTTAACGATATATTCAATACCTAATGCCTGGTTAGCGAAACTCATATCCATAACGCTTGCAGGGTGACCTTCAGCAGCAACGAGGTTAACAAGTCTGCCTTCAGCAAGAACATAAACTGATTTACCGTTGTTGAGTTTGTATTCGTCCATGTGAGGTCTGATTCTCTTGATTTCTGTTGTGTATGCTGCCAAATCAGGAACGTTAACTTCATAGTTGAAGTGACCTGCGTTACAAAGGATAGCACCGTCTTTCATATCCATGATGTGTGGAATATCAACAACATGTTTGTCGCCTGTTACTGTCAGGAAGATATCACCTTCTTTTGCAGCTTCAGCGATAGGCATTACTCTGTAACCTTCCATAGCAGCTTCAAGAGCTTTCAACGGTTCAACTTCACAAACGATTACATTTGCACCCATTGCTTTTGCTCTGAGGGCACAACCTCTGCCGCACCATCCGTAACCTGAGATAACAACTGTCTTACCTGCAATAAGGATATTTGCCGCTCTCATGATACCGTCCATAGCACTTTGACCTGTACCGTATCTGTTGTCGTATAAGTGTTTTGTCATACTTGTGTTAACACCGACTGCAGGGAAACCAAGTTTGCCTTGTGCTTCGAGTGCCTGTAATCTGATGATACCTGTTGTTGTTTCTTCTGTTGAACCCCAGATAGTTTTTGTTAATTCAGGTCTTTCGTCGTGGATAGTTGCAACGATATCACAACCGTCATCAATAATGATGTTAGGGTTGTGGTCTAATGCAACTCTTACATGATCTCTGTAGGTTTCAACAGATTCGCCTGCATAACCTAATACAGGAATACCCCAATATTTAACTAACGCTGCCGCTACATCATCCTGAGTTGAAAGCGGGTTAGATGCTACCAAAATACCGTCTGCCCCACCTGCTTTCATTACTGTACACAATGCTGCTGTTTCTTTTGTGATGTGTACACAAGCAGATAATTTCATACCTTTGAAAGGTTGTTCTTTAATAAATCTTTCTTCAATTTTTCTCAATACAGGCATGTCTTTTAATGCCCATTCGATATTGTTTTTACCTTGTTCTGCAAGTCCGATATCTTTAATATCAGATTTGTCTAAAATACTTGATTCCATTGTCATCATTGTCATTATTTTCCTTCTTTCTGTGTTGTTAATTGTAGTTAAGTATAATATAGCATAAATATGGGATTTGATAAATTATTGTTTAGGGGTAAATGTATAATTAACCCTCACCCGTATTTGTAAGAAATCAAAGATTTCTACAACTACTCCCTCCCCCTTTACATAGGGGGAGGGTAGGGAGGGG
>CACWZA010000038.1 GCA_902765215.1 uncultured bacterium
TGCGGATTACTCCGAAAAGGTCGGATTACCCCCTCCCCTACCCTCCCCCTATGTAAAGGGGGAGACTCTGCCGACACAAATGATTAAGTATCATTTGTGGAGAGGTAAGTTGTAGAAATCTTTGATTTCTTACAAATACGGGTGAGGGTTTTTGTTTTTAATATCTTAATTGCGTTTGAGCAATATTTTACACTTTCCCCCCTTTGTGTTAAGATGTTCTCAAATGACACAGAATTAGGAGAAAGTTATGCAAGCAAGACGCGCATCAAGAGAGTTAGCCTTAATATTGTTCTCTCAGTTTGATAAAAAGATTGTTGAATATTCAGATCAGGATTTTGAAGAAATTATTCTGAAATCTATAAGAGTTTTGTCTAACAATTCCTCTGATGAATTAAAGACAGCAGTCAGCTCTTTACTTGATATTAAGGGCTATATTGAGGACTATGAGGCAAACGATGTGTCTAATCTTGAACGACCGATTGGGGTTAAAGATTTGCCTGTCCAATTGCCTACAACGGCTGATATGACAGAAAAAATCGACTCTGTTCTTGATGTTGTGGAAAAAGCAATCTTTGCTTTGGAAGTTGCAGAACTTGCTGTTCTTGAATCACAGGACGAGGTAAAAGATTATGTTATCAAAATAGCAAAATCTTTCAAATCTCATTGTGATGAAGTTGATGAACAGATTCAAAAATATTCAAAAGGATGGGATATTAACAGACTTGTTAAAATGGATAAGGATATTTTAAGAATTGCCATAATTGAGTTGTTATACATCAACGAAGCCCCTATGAAGGTCGTTGTAGACGAAGCTTTGGAATTGGCAAAGAAATATTCGACTGACGACAGTTCAGCGTTTATAAACGGAATTTTGGCAAAGGTTGTATCTGAAAACGGTATTGTTTAATGTTTGGTTTTTTTTCTGAAAAGTTTAATAATCTGAAAGAAACTGTGGCAAAAACAACACAGGCACTTGTCGGGAATGTTGTTGAAACTGTCTCAGAGGAAGAAGAATTTTCGGAATTTGTCCTTGATGATATGGAGGATATGCTTATCAGTGCAGATTTGGGTGTTAATTATGCCGCAGAACTGGTAGATAAACTCAGAAATCAGGACAAGATTAAACCTTCCGTTGTGAAAGATTATCTGAAAGAGGAGTTCACCAAAACCCTAAATAGTGCAGGTGATAATGTTCTGAGTTATAAAGATAACGAGTTAAATATCTATTTTATAACAGGGGTGAACGGTGCGGGAAAAACAACCCTCATAGGTAAACTTGCCTACAAGTTTAAAGAAGAAGGCAAACGGGTTTTAGTTGCGGCTGCGGATACTTTCAGAGCGGCGGCAGAAGAACAATTGGACATTTGGTCAAAACGTGCGGGGGCTGATATTGTCAGGCGTGACGGTGCTGATCCTGCATCTGTTGTTTATGAGGCTATCCAGAAAGCAAAGAATGAAAAATTTGATGTAATCTTGGTTGATACCGCAGGAAGATTACAAAACAAATATAATCTGATGGAAGAATTATCAAAAATAAAAGGGGTTATTGATAAACAGGCTCCCGATTCTCTGAGAGAATGTGTTTTGGTTTTAGACGCAAATACGGGTCAGAACGGACTTCAACAGGCAAAGGTTTTCAAAGAGTCAGTAAACCTTACCTCTGTTGCGCTTACAAAACTTGACGGTTCCGCTAAAGGGGCAATAATTTTAGCGATAGCAAAAGAGTTGTCGCTCCCTGTTAAACTAATCGGGGTTGGCGAAAAAATGACAGATTTAAAACCGTTTAATTCTTCTGATTTTATTGATGCGTTGTTTAGTTAAGGAATTTTTATGATTGATTTAGATGATTTCCAAATTATTGATAAAGATGGTGAGGGTGTTTATCTTTGTTATTTAAAAGGTAGATCATCTTTAGATATTTTTAAGAAAGAAATTGCTGACAAGATATGGAATTATTCAGAAAAAATAAATGATTTAATATATATAGGTCGATCAGACACAGTATATAGAAGGATATATGCTAACCATTTGCAAGGTGTAGGAGCATCTACTTTAAGAGAAACTATAAGTAAAATGTCTATTTATTTTAATATTGATTATATAAATAATCTTAATCTTCCTAAAGATATAAATATTTATAGCTATTGGTTAGATAATTATACTTATTTTAAAATTTATAAAGTTCAAAATAGAAATGAGTCGCAATCAATAGAGAATAGTTTAATTGGTAAATATGATCCCATATTTAATGGTGGTTATGATAAAGTAGAGAAAAAACTAAATAAAATAATAGTAAAATAGGGGAATTTATGATACTGGTTACAGGCGGAGCAGGATATATAGGAAGTCATTGTGCTTTAAGTTTACTGGAAAACGGGCATGATGTCGTTATTTTTGATAGTCTTGAACTTGGTCATATTGAAACGGTCAATACTTTAAAAAATCTGAACTTAAAAGGGAAACTTGTCGATTTTATAAAAGGTAATCTTCAAAACTTTGAAGATATAAACAATGTTTTTAAAAAGCATAAGATTGATATGGTTATGCATTTTGCCGCATATTCTCAGGTTGCCGAATCGGTAAAAATGCCTGAAAAATATTTTAAGAATAATGTGGGCGGTTCAACAAACCTGTTTAATGCAATGGTTGAAAACGGGGTTAAAAAGGTGGTATTTTCATCAACTGCGGCAACCTATGGGGAACCTGTTTATACCCCGATTGATGAAAATCATCCTCAAAAACCGATTAACCCGTACGGTGAAACAAAGCTGGAAATAGAACATATTTTGGATGAATATGATAAAAAATACGGGCTTAGGAGTGTAAGGCTCAGATATTTTAATGTTGCGGGTGCAGACAAAGAAAGCAGAGTCGGGGAATGGCACGAACCTGAAACACATCTTATTCCGAATATTTTAAAATCAACTTTTTCTGGCGGTCAGACTTTTCAGATGTTTGGTACTGATTATGATACGGTTGACGGTACTTGTGTCAGAGATTATATAAATGTGGAAGACCTTATCCGTGCTCACCTGCTTGCGGCAGAATATCTGAACAAGGGCGGTAAAACAGACTATTTCAATCTTGGAACAACAGACGGAAACAGCGTAAAACAGGTCTTTTCGGTTTGTGAAAAAGTAACAGGCAAAACTATCCCCGTAGATATTCAGGGCAGACGGGAAGGTGATCCTGCAACATTGGTTGCCGATAACCAAAAAGCAAAAACAGTTCTCGGCTGGCAGCCTGAAAAAACTCTAAATGACAGTGTTAAATCTGCCTATGAGTGGGAAAAAGTACTCCAAACAAGAATAAATGCGTAATTTTTACTACTCTAGTCAACAGAGAAGAGTTCTTTGATGTCTTCCATTGTGAGTGATTTTGTAATGTTTCTGTCAACCGAAATTACGCTGTCAACAAGGTCGCGTTTTCTTGATTTGAGTTTTTGAATACGTTCTTCAACAGAGTTTTTGGTGATAATACGATATACAAATACTTTCTTAGTCTGTCCGATACGGTACGCACGGTCAGTAGCCTGATCTTCAACGGCAGGGTTCCACCAAGGGTCGTAGTGGATTACATAATCTGCCCCTGTAAGGTTTAGACCTGTACCACCCGCTTTCAGACTGATAAGGAAGATTTTTACATTTGTATTATTATTGAAGTTATCAACGGCAGCTTTTCTGTCCTTAGTTTTACCGGACAGGTATTCATATTCAATACCTGTTCTTTCAAGCCAGCCTTTAATAATATCAAGCATATCAACAAACTGGCTGAATAAAAGTATTCTGTGACCTTCTTCAATAATCTGTTCAAGCATACCCTTGAGGTATTCAAATTTACCTGACTGTATAACCCCTTTAACATGTTCTTTGTCGTATAGTTTAGGGTGACAACAGATTTGACGGAGTCTAAGCAGCGCAGAGAAGATAGACATTCTGCTCTTTTCCAGACCGTTCATTTCGATACTCTTGAACAGTTCTTCCTTCGTCGAATCTAAGACATCTAAATAGAAATCCTTTTGTTCAGGTGTCATTTCACAGTATGCCATATTTTCTACCTTATCAGGCAGATCCTTCGCAACGTCACGTTTCATACGGCGTAAGATGAACGGATAAATTTGCAGTTTTAATCGTTTTTCAACTGTCTTATCCTGTCTTTCCATAATCGGTGTAACATATCTTGAGTTAAATTCAGGCATGCTGAACAAGAACCCAGGCATCAAAAAGTCAAAGACTGACCAGAGTTCTTCAAGTTTGTTTTCAATAGGTGTACCTGAAAGTGCAAGTTTGTGTGTGCCGTTAAGTGTCTTAACTGCTTGTGCTGTCTGAGATATTGCGTTTTTGATGTTTTGAGATTCATCAAGAATAATATATCTGAAATTATATTTTCTGAATTTTGCAATATCGCGTCTTATCAAAGCATAACTTGTGATAACGATATCGTATTCGGGAATTTTGTCAAACAGTTTATCTCTGTCTACCCCTGACAGTTTCAGGCAGGTTAAATCAGGTGTAAACTTTTCTATTTCGGCTTCCCAGTTAAATACAACCGTTGTCGGTGCAATTACAAGAGTAGGCTGCGGCCCGTCAACTTCTTTTGCTTTTTGAAGTAAACTGAGTGCCTGTAAGGTTTTACCAAGCCCCATATCGTCTGCAAGGATCCCGTTTAGACCGTATTTGTACATAAACCATAACCAGCTGAAACCTTTGAGCTGGTAATCACGGAATTTAGCATTAACCTTTGGCAGTTCCGTTGTTTCGGTTGTAGAGAAGGTTGAAATTTGTTCCCAGAATTTCTTGAACTCGTCACTCATAACAAGTTCAAAATTGAGGTTTTCCAATTCCTTAATCAAACCTGAACGATAGGTTTTAATTCTGAATTTGTTTTCGTTGTTTCTGTACGCATCAAACGAGTTGAAAGATTTAAGCATTTGATAAATGTTTTGAGCAGGGTATTCAACAAAGCCCAAACTACGTACACGACTGTATTTTTCACCGCTTTGGATAGTTTCAAAAATAGTATCAAAGTCGATAATTTCGTCTCCGACACGACCGTATAACTGGATTTCAAATTCATCAACGGCATCATCACAGAAGTCCATTTTTGCACACATTGTGAATTTTTCTTCCATAAGTTTGAAGAAGGACATATCGTCTTTTTCTTCAAACCTCCAGCCTTCACCTGCTTGTTTCATATAGTAGTTATAGAAATCAATAGCGGTTTCTTTTTCCTGTGCCAGATTGTTTGTCTGCATTGGCACAAACTTGCAGGCTAAAAGCATTGCATACGCTGCTTGTTCGTGTTTGTAGTTTCTCTTTATCCAATAGACAAAATCTTCGCCGTCTTGTTTTGTAGTTACGGTCACATAAGGTGATTTTATATCACCCTGTTTTGTGTAAGGAACCCTTACTCCGTCATATTCAAATTCAAGCTCTGCTTTCAGCGACTGGTCATAGTCGATACCTAATGTAACAACATTAATCGGCGGGCGTTCTTCCAGCATAAGTTTTGTGATTTGTTCCGATACCCTGACCGGCATGATTTCTCTTATCTGCGGTAATTCTTCATAGATAAATTTTCCGCCTTCTGCATCTTTTAAATCGGTAAATGTCTGCTTGATGATGTATTGCGGTAATTCGTTCATAGCGACATTTATCGGGAAGATAATGTTTTTGTATCTGCCCCATTTTAACTGACGAGAGAAATATTTAACCTCTTCAAAGGGGTAAATATCATCTGAATTAGGACGATCCCAGTACAGTGCGAGTGTTAAAGCACCGTTAGGGTTTGCCTCAACATCAAGGGTCAGATTCCACATATCTTCCGAGAACATAATTCTTTGTTTTGTTCTTTCGTCAAGAACTTCTTCAACCTTTGCAAGGAGCGGGAACATAGGCATAAATTTCGTGATAGGAATATCATACCAGCCTGCTTTTTTATCCTGTCTTGCTATTTGTAAAATGAGTTTAAATACTTCTAATTCGGCTAATTGTGCTTCGTTCAGTTCAAAACCTATATCTGATTTTTGAGATTCAATCAGTGCTCTCAAAATACTTTCGAGTGAACGGATAATTTTCCCTGTATGTCTGTCTTTAATCAGAATTGAGAAGAAGTTTTGGCGTCGTTTATTATTGAAGTGGAAGATATAACTTCCTTTTGGGGTTTCTTTGAGTTCAGTATTCTCATCAGGATAGTCAAATTCTTCTCCGTATTTGGTTTCAAGCCAATCTTCATAAACATGATCGTCTATTGCTTTGAGTGCAACAGCAACGGTATGCTTACACCATTCTTCTTTTAAAGGACAGTTACAACGGGTTTCGACTGCATTCTTCTTAAAGACAAGATCTGTTGCATAAAAGTCTTGGAAATTACCTTTTACCTTTGCCTGATAGAAATTTTTAACAGGAGTAGCTTCGAGTATCATATCTTTTTTGTAATACTCGTAACCGCGCCTCCAACTACCGGCAGACGCATTATCCTTAATATATTTAAAATTAAACTTAGAAACTTTACTCATTAGAGTGAGTCTATCCTTTTCGGGTTTTAAAGTAATAAAAAACGGTTATTCTTAATCTCTTTAACCTCAGTTATTCTGTATATTAACAGAATAGTAACAAAACACAGGGCGAAAAAATAATTAAATAACCCTCAGCCCTAATTATATTTTACACTAATATTTTAAAATTACAAGTGGGGGATAAAATAATTGTTTAGAGGCTTTGCAGATAAACAATTATTTGAACATTTACCCCTTTACCCCTTTACCCCTTTTCCTCTTTTGTAGTAAAATATCTTTATGAAACGAATTCAACAGTTATCAAAGAATATCATAAATCAGATAGCGGCGGGAGAGGTTATAGAAAGACCGGCATCGGTTGTGAAAGAGTTGGTGGAAAACTCTATCGATGCAGGGGCAACGAAAATCAGTATTGATGTTACGAACGAGTGCAGAAATATAAGAGTTGCCGATAACGGTTCGGGTATTCACCCTGATGATATTGTTCTCGCGTTTTCAAAGCACGCCACAAGCAAAATTGAAACAGGCGAAGATTTATACAATATCCATACTTTAGGTTTTAGAGGGGAAGCTCTTGCAAGTATAATTTCTATCTCTAAAGTTACCTGTACAACAAGAACAAAAGATTTTGATTACGGGACAAAAGTTGTTTGTGAAAACTCTGAGGTTGAACATTCCCAAACTGGCTGTGCTGTCGGTACGATTATGCAGATTTCCGATTTGTTTTATAATCTGCCTGTAAGACTGAAATTTTTAAAATCTGAAAAGACAGAGTTTTCGTATATATCCGACTTGGTTACTGCGATTGCTTTATCAAACCCGACGGTTGCAATCGAGTTGAAAAATAATTCAAAAACAACAATCAAAACCGACGGGATAGGCGGAGTTGAAGGGGTTATAAAAAATCTGTTTTCAAGAGATTTATTTTCTCATTTAAATAAAGTTGAAAAAGATGATAAACTCGCAAATATCAGCATAAACGGTTATGTCAGCACTCCTGATTTTACCCGTTCAAGCAAAAAAGATTATCACATTTTTGTTAACGGCAGAACGGTTAAGTGCCCTATATTTATAAAAGCAATAGATATGGCATATAAAAATACTTTACCAAACGGAAAATATCCGTTTGTTGTTTTAGAACTTTCTGTTCCTGCTGAGGATATTGATATCAATGTACACCCGACAAAAAGAGAGGTTAAATACAAAAACCCTAATCAGATTTTCAATTTTATTATGAGTTCCGTAAACTATGGAATATCTAATTATAAGAAGATATCAGAACCATTAAAACAGGCTGAAAATGTTATAAGTTTTGCAGGGTTTTCGCCTAAAACAGATGAACCTGAGAATGATGAAGGGGTTATAAATACGAATAAGATTTTAGAAACTCTGAATAATATCGATTCAACTTCTCAGAGTTTTAAACCCGAATATTCTCAGCAAAAGCCGATAACTCCTCCTGTCACTCAGCAATTGTTCAATAAAGAAGAAATAAAACCTAAAGATAATATTATCGGTCAATATAAAAATACCTATATTCTTATTGAGGTTGAGGACGGGTTAGAGATTGTTGATCAGCATATAGCGGATGAAAGATATATCTATGAAGTTTTAAAATCTCAGCACAGACCTGATTCACAACTGCTTTTTGTATCAGATGTGATAGAAGTTGATGCCGAAGAAGCGGAAACTATTAAATTAAATCGGGACAAGTTTGAAAAATTCGGGTTTGAAATAGAGTTTTTGAGTGATAATGAAATTATTTTCAGAAAAGTCCCTCAGCTGTTGTCAAAATACAGTCCGAGCGAAATAATTCGTGATATATTGCACAATGGTGATATTGAAAATCTTGAGGAAAAAATTCTTATCACAACATCGTGTAAGGCTGCCGTTAAGGCACATACTCCGTTAAACCTTTTCCAGATGGAGGAAATAATATCAAGGTGGAGAGAATGTAAAAACCCTCATACCTGTCCGCATGGCAGACCTATATCAAAAATCATTAAACATAGTGATATTGCAGGATTTTTTATGCGAAATGAGTAAATCGGCAAAAGAAAATAGCCTGTATGATAAAAACTTTTTATAATATAATGTCTATAGAGGGATAAAAAATGAAATATTCAAAGTATTCAGCTGTAATTGTAGGAAGTGGGATATCGGGGCTGTTTTGTGCATTAAAATTAGCACATCAGATGAATTTGCCTGACGGGATACTTGTTGTTACAAAATCAAACTTTGGTGAAAGTAATTCAAGATACGCTCAGGGCGGAATTGTTGGTGTGATGGAAGCAAACGAAAAAGATTCCGTAGAATTACATGTTAAAGATACCCTGAAAGCCGGTGCAGGTCTGAGTGAAATGGATGTTACAAAATTTATCTCAGAGAACTCTGACGAAGTTATAAATGATTTGATTGATTATGGGGTGAACTTTGACAGAGATGAAAACGGGAATTTATCCTACACTCTTGAAGGTGCTCACAGTGTACAGAGAATATTGCACGCAGGCGGTGATGCAACAGGAAGTGTTATGGAAAAAACTCTTTGCAGACTGGTAAAACAAAATACGAATATCGATATTCTTGAAGATACTATAGTTGTAGAGTTGCTTATTGATTCAGACAGCGAATGTAAGGGCGCAATAATCTATAACGATGATACAAAAGAATATGAAACCATATATTCATCAGCAATGATACTTGCAACAGGCGGGATAGGGCAGTTGTATAAATACACAACAAACCCTGCAGTTGCAACGGGTGACGGAATAGAGCTGGCATATAATGCAGGTGCTATTTTGCAGGATTTGGAATTTGTTCAGTTCCACCCGACAGCACTTGCTATTGACGGCCCGAGGAACAGATTTTTAATATCAGAATCAGTCAGAGGGGAAGGCGCTATCCTTGTTGATGCTGACAGAAAAGAGTTTATGGCGGAATACAGTGAATTGAAAGAACTTGCTCCGAGAGATGTTGTTACCCGCGCAATATATGACAAAATGCAGAAAACGGGTGCGGATAATGTTTATCTTGATGCAACATTCATTCCGAAAGAAAAACTGGAAATGCGTTTTCCGACTATTATAAAGGTTTGCAGAAAATATGAAATTGATATAACAAAAGATTTGATTCCTGTTGCTCCTGCAGCACATTATTATATGGGCGGGATAAAGGCATCAATTGACGGAAGAACATCAGTCAGAGGGTTGTATGCAATAGGTGAATGTTCATCAACAGGGCTTCACGGGGCGAACAGACTCGCTAGTAATTCGCTTCTTGAATGTGTTGTCTGCGCGTATGAGTTAGCAAATTATTTATCTTTCACAAGTCTTGTTCCTCCGAGCAAGATTGATGAAAGTATTATGAATACAATCGAAAAATATATGAGTCCGCTTAGTGATGAAACTTTTGATGTTGACAGTATGAAGTCAAGACTGAAAGATATTATGTGGAATTATGCGGGAATTTTGAGAGATGAGGATAAATTACTCAAAGGTTTAGACGAAATCTACAAGATTAAAGCGGAATTCAGACGAGATACAAAATGTTTAAACAAACAGGAATATGAACTCAGAAATATGTTGTGTATTTCCCAGCTGATAATAAAATCTGCCCTGAAAAGGGAAGAATCGAGAGGGGCGCATTACAGAACAGACTTCCCTCAGTTAAAGGAAGAAGGGATTCATAACTGTGTTATAAAAGGTGAAGGAGAACCAAGCTTTGTTAAATAAGTTTTATATAGAAGAACATGTGAAAAATGCACTAAAGGAAGATATCAGTTTTGAAGATATCACAACCGATAATCTGACAGGGGAAAATGATAAAATGACCTGTACTCTTAATACCCGTGAAGATGGTGTATTTTGTGGACGGGATGTTTTTGAAGTTGTTTTCGCTTTGTTATCGCAGGAGGTTAAAATAAAGTTCTTTGTAAAAGACGGTGATTTAATAAAAAAAGGTGACAAACTTGCTGAAATAGAAGGGCCTGCAAGAGCCATTTTAACAGGCGAGAGAACTGCATTGAATTATATTCAGAGAATGAGCGGTATCGCAACTGTGTCTAAAAAATATCAGGATGCAATTTCCGAATACAATGTAAGAATGGTTGATACAAGAAAAAATACCCCGAATTTCAGAATATTTGAAAAATATGCCGTTAAAACAGGGTGCGGGAATGTTCACCGTTTCAACTTATCAGACTGTGCAATGATTAAGGATAACCACGTTAAGTTTGCAGGTTCTATAACAAAGGCGGTTGAAAAATTAAGAAAATCAATTTCTCATGCTCATAAAATTGAGGTTGAGTGTGACACACTCGAACAGGTGAAAGAGGCAGTCGGATGTGGCGTTGATATTATTATGCTGGATAATATGTCCTGCGATATGATGAGAGAGGCAGTAAAAATAATTGACCATAAGGCAATTGTTGAAGCAAGCGGCAGAGTGAATATTGATACTCTGAAAGAGATTGCTTCAACAGGGGTTGATGTGATTTCATCAAGTGCAATTGTTGCTAAAGCTCCAACACTCGATTTGGGACTTGATTAATATTTGTTAATTTTTGCCATAATTGAAATCAGGGTGTATATTATTAAATAAGTATAGGGTTTGTTTACCCCAAAGATAGTTGAAGAAGGAATCGTATATGAAGAAAATATTTGTATATTTGGCAGTAGCATTTTTATTTATAATCGGTCTGAACCACAAAGTAGTTGCTGATGCACTTCCGACAGAAGTCAGAGCAAGTCATATTTTGGTGGGTAATTATTATCAGGCTGAACAAATCAGAAAAGAAATCATTGATGGTGAGGGTACATTTGAATATTATGCAAGAATGTATTCAAAATGTCCGTCCGGTCAAAAGGGCGGAGATTTGGGATATTTCAAAAGAGGGCAGATGGTTCCTCAGTTTGAAGTTGCCGCTTTTAACCTTCCTGTAGGTGAGATATCAAAACCTGTGTGGACTCAGTTTGGCTGGCATTTGATAAAGGTTACAGACAGAAGATAAAATAAATAAAGATTATTAAAAAAAGCCATTTTATCAAACTGATAAAATGGCTTTTGGTTTATATCCAAAACTTACTATTCGTTGCAGCCGAAAGCGATGGTTATATGTTCTTTCGGGTTAATTGCAGAGATTTTATACCCTTTGGCATCAACCATGTATGCTACTTCGTCGCCTGTTGTTTGTAACAAGCCCATTGTACCGGACAGGGCGGTTCTTGTGAAATCGACAGGTGCTTTGAGGGTATCAACTGTTGCATCGGCAATACTTCTGCCTGCTGCTACAAATTGTCCCTGGAAGGTTTCACCAAGAGCAATACCTACACCTGATGCGATATCTTCACTTGCGTTACCGAGGTTAGAAAGCATACCGCCTGTTGTTCTGCCGACAATACCAATCATTGAGCCTGCAAGGGTTAACGGTGCAGATACAATTCTTGAAATAATGTTCGGTGTGTTTGATTTGTCAACCTGAGCGGTTAGTATTTGTCTAGGTAATGTCGCACGGCAGCCGCAGTTTTCTATTTCAGTAAATGCAAGTTTTAAGGCACCCTTTTGGCAGCCTGACGGTCTTACAATTTCTACGACCTTACCGTAAACATTTGAGCCTTCAGGGAAAACCTGACCGTTAATAGTTACTTCTTCTAGTGTTTTTGCCGCAAATTTTTGACCTACATGTGAAGATTTGGCATTAACCTGATCTTTAAATTCAAGCTGAAGTGTCGGAATTTTTACGATTTCCTGATTTTCCACATAGGCTGTTCTGTCCTCTTTTTCAGGCGGACAACAGTTGTTTGCGGTTGCAGGGTTCTTGTCGTAACCTAACGCTACTCGTGCAGACTGGAGCATTGAGGCAACATCTGCTCTTGTTGCATCTCTGAACGGTGCTATTATGTTAGGGTTAGGGGTGTTTTGAAGAACACCTTGTTCAAGTGCTTTTGCGATAGGAATTTGAGCCCACGAAGGTACGGTTTTGCCGTCACAGTATTTTGACAGAATTTCCTGAGCCTTGCAGTTATCCATATCGCAAGTTACTGCTTTTGAGATTGCACAGAGAACTTCCGCTCTGGTTACAGGGTTAGACGGTTTGAATAAGCCGTTAGGGTAACCTTTCATAAGGTTTTCGTGTACTGCCTGCCCAATCATGTTGTTTGCCCAGTGTCCTGACGGTACATCTTTGAATGCATTTGTTATACTTGCACAATTTTCCTTATTAAACCCTTTTATAAGCATAGTTGCAAACTCTGCTCTTGATATGTTTCTTGTTGGCTTGAACAGGTTGTCGGGGTAACCCACAACAACATCGTTCATTGCGAGTTTTGTAATATCGCAGGAAGCCCAGTAACCTGATGATACATCAGGAAAAGAACTTCCTGTTCCTTTGAACTCCCTTTGAAGTCCTGCAGCACCGCCTGTTACGCAGCCTTCTTTGTTCAGGTCGTAAGGAACGAGAGTTTTTTTAATGGCTTCAAGTGAGTTTCGGGTTTCCATTTGGATTGGAGTTCCATTTCCGTCAATTTTTGATTCATCTCTATTAATACGGATACCGTTATGAGAAGAAATATCATTAAGGCAAGGGATATTAGCGGCTGCACCTGTTACTGAGTTGTCTGAGCTAACCATTGAGCCACTTGTCGTTTCAGATAATCCCCTTGCAGAAACCGAGAATCCGTCCCCGCGAAACACACCGTTTGTGGCATCCTCCCCAATATAGTTATTATAGCCGTAGATTGAACTTGGGTATGCATAAATCTGACGCATATTAGATTTGTCTAACCCCAAAGTGCTCGGGCATATTGCAGATGCAGGCGAATCACATTTAGGGGTTGTTGTTTCGCATGGACATGCCTGACCTGTCACAACAGGTCTTTCCTGTGCACAGCCGCATGACGGTGCTGTAACAACAGGTTTTTGTTCACATGGACATGCTGCCATTGCTGATGTGATAGAACATGATGTTATCCCAACGGCAATTGCAGCTGCCACAGTAAGTTTTTTAATCGTCATTTTAACCTCCTTTTACGGGGCACCTGCCCCAAACTGACTAATAAATTATTGTTCTCTTCTCAGGTGTTTTCATTACAAAATCAGTCAAGAAAGGTGGGTAGTATAATTTTGCGTTTAATTTGAATTGGTGTATAATAAATATGTAAGAGGATATGGGTACTGATTTGGTACTCTGTCACGGGAATATGATACTTAATAGTTAAATGCCGAAGTGGTGGAATGGTAGACACGTGCGTTTCAGGTGCGTATGGAGCAATCCGTGGGGGTTCAAGTCCCCCCTCCGGCATTTTTTATTTGCTTTTTGTTGTGTATGGACTTGAACCCCATGAAGTTTTTAACAAAACTTCGGGTGTTCATCCTCTATTTTCAAAGATACTATAACTTTTCAGGACAGTTGTGATTGAAGTTTTTTGGTAAATATGCCTAAATTTAGGGCGATAGAGCTAGATTTATAGTGTAGAGATTTACCGGACTATTCTTGCACTTTTGTCCCAATTTTTGCACTATTTTGCACCAAAAACTTGTTACCCTGAACTTGTTTCAGGGTATATTTAGCATGGAATTTAGCATTGAGCCAAGTGCAAATAAGTGCAATAAAGTGCAAAAATAATTTATCTTTTAGTTTGATATGTGTCGAATTGTCTCTGAGATTGAGATTTAGGACTTGATGTTTCTGCGAACAAGAGCGATTAATGTGTATGCAAAGGAGCATACGCATGGCAGATTTTACTCCAGAAAAATGTAAACAAATAGCACTCGCAAGACTTGATGTCGTTCATCAGTGGCTTGAGTTTAGAAAACAATCTCAAAACAAACTTCAAGCCGATTATGATTTTGTAAAATTACATAATACTTCAAATTCTCACCTATTTGAGATTTTAGGTAAAATCTCCCGTGGTAGTTTACACCGCTGGCTTGCTATGCTAAACGGAACAGAAGATTATACAAAACTTCTGCCACAATATAAATATTCAACTGTTCGGGAATACCGAACTGTTCTGAATAATGAAGAAATAAAGATATTTATGGGATTGCTTTTACACCCTAATAGATTATCTGTCGGGAAAGCTACTGCTCTTACAAAATACAAATTAAAAGAACAAGGACAAAGTTTTATTCCGGCTGATATTACATTTAGAAGATATGCTAAGTGGTCTAAGAATAACAATTATGACAAATGGATTCTCGCTCGTGACGGAGAAAAAGCATTATCAGATAAAGTCGAACCATATATAAAACGTGATGCGAGTTTGCTTGAAGTCGGAGATATTCTTGTCGCCGATGGTCATAAATTAGCATTTCAGGTGATTAATTCGTTCACGGGCAAACCCTGCAGAGCAACGTTAGTTGGATTTTTGGATTGGAAATCAACAGCGTTAGTCGGTTATGAAATTATGCTTGAAGAAAATACGCAGTGTATCGCAAGTGCACTTCGTAACGCAATAATAAATCTTGATATGATACCGAAAGTTGTTTATCAGGATAACGGCAGAGCATTTAGAGCAAAATACTTTACCGATGATAAAGGTTTTACAGAACTTGGTTTTCAAGGATTGTATTCAAAACTCGGTATAGAAACAGTTTTTGCAAGACCATACAATGCAAGAGCAAAAGTTATTGAAAGATTTTTTAAAGAATTTCAGGAAGGTTTTGAAAAACTTTTGCCGAGTTATATCGGAAGCAGTATTCAAAATAAACCTGCTTATATGATGAGGAACGAAAAATTCCATAAAAATTGGCATAAGCGGATTGCGAGCAGAGGGCGGAACGTAAGTGCAGACCCGTTTAACGCGAGCAACCAAGAGGAATTTATCCCGACTATTGAAGAAACAATAAAAATGATTGATATGTGGTTGAGTTTTAAGAATTCACAGCCTTGCCCGAATGCACCGGATAAAACAATAGCTGAAATTTTATCCAGAAGAAAAAGACAAAACATTGATATTAATACACTTGATGATTTAATGCTTGCAACCGAAGTTAAAACAATTCAAAGAAACGGCATAAGGTTCTTAAATTGTGACTATTTTGATGAAAGATTGTACGGATTTAAGAGCAAAGTATTAATAAAATATAATCTTTTTGACCTTACAAGCATTAAAGTTTACACCCCAAAAGGCGAATATCTGTGTACCGCAGAAAGAGTAACCGAAACACACCCGATGGCAAAGTTACTCGGTGATGTCAAAGATTATGAAGATTACAAACAGAAAATAGTCCGTCAGCGTAAGTTGAAAAAGAAAACAGTTGAATCGGTTAAAAAATATCTGGAAACGGAAGATATTAAGTTCCTTGAAACACAGATAGAATCTGTTGAAATTCAAATGCCGTTCAAAACGGATTCAAAAAGAGTTCAAACGCTGTTCAAAAATAATTCAGAAAAATATGAGTATTTAGTTGCACATGATCCGAATAATTCTTGGATAACGGAATTCAGAAAAACAAAGGAGTACAGGCTGTTATATGAATAAGATTTTTGTAAAAACTCAAAATGTGAAAAACTTTATCGGACTTGTTGAAAATCTGATTAACAAACCGAAAAATATTCCTAAAATGGGATTAGTTTATGGCGAACCCGGATTAGGTAAATCCCAAACAGCTTTATGGTTATCTTGTAAATATGACGGAATTTATTTAAGAGTATCAAACCTTATGACAGGGAGATGGCTGCTTGAAGAAATTGTTAAGGAACTTGATGAAATACCAAGATTTCTGACTTCGGATAATTTTAATATTGTGGT
>CACWZA010000039.1 GCA_902765215.1 uncultured bacterium
CCTAACAGATGAGTGATTACGGAGAGTCAGGTCGGAGAGTTTCTTTCGGTACCATTTCTTTGCGGTCAAAGAAATGGTACATCAAACCCATAATCGTTGATTGTAGACTTACCCCAATTTTAAGGACAACTTCGTTGTCCAATAAACATTAATTTACCATTTACCCCCTTTGTGCTAAAATTGAACTATGATTACTATAAGAGAGATAGCAAGAGTAGTTGGGGCGAATGCTGATAATTTGCCAAAAGATGTCTTAGACACAAAAATTGATGTGTTTTCGACCGATACCCGTACCATAAAACAGGGCGATTTTTATATCCCGTTAAAGGGTGAAAATTTTGACGGCGAAAAGTTTATTGATAAAGCAATTGAAAACGGAGCTGTCGGCTATGTAGGGGTAAATATAGATTCTTCTCTGTCGGAAAATGGTGTTGTCGGTCTGAAGGTTAACGATACAAAAGAGGCATATCTAAAACTTGCTAATTGGTACAGAAAAAAAATTAATCCAAAAGTTATTATGATAACAGGGAGCTCAGGAAAAACAACAACAAAAGAACTTGTTTATTCGGTTGTTTGCCAAAAATATAATACAATCAGGACTCCGCTCAATCATAACAACGAAATAGGGCTTTGTCAGACGATGTTCTCTATGGATAACGATACGGAAATCCTTATCATAGAGGCAGGCATGAGGGGGCTCGGTGAAATCGAGCTTATTTCAAAATATGCAGAACCTGACTATTCAATCATTTCCAATGTAGGAACGGCACATATCGGAAGATTGGGCTCAAGAGAGAATATTGCAAAAGCAAAGTGCGAAATAACATCGTATCAAAACCCGAATGGTGTTTTAGTTGCGCACAATGATGAATTAATTAAGTCCACAGTTGATTTTAAGGGTGAAAAAATTTATTACTCAATAAATGATGTTGAGATAACAAAAAAGGAAATAGGATATTCTGAATTCAGATATAATAATGAGTTATACGAACTGAATATAGAGGGTGATTATAATATTGAAAACTCGCTTGCGGCTATCAATATCGGAAAACTTTTGGATATTGAATATCCGTTAATCAGGAAAGGTTTGGCTGAATATAAGCCTATCGAAAAACGCTGGGAGATTGAAAATATTGCAGGTTACAATGTAATAAATGATAGTTACAACGCTAACCCTGATTCTATGAAAGCCGCGCTCAGCACAGTGCTTGATTTGTACACTGATATTACAATCGTTTTGGGTGATATGGGTGAGCTTGGGGAAAATGAAGCCGTTTTTCATAGAGAAATTGGTGAGTTTATAAACAAAAAGAATAAAAAATCTCCGAAAATATTAACGGTAGGACATCTTGCCAAAAATATATCGGATGAAATAAATGTTTGTTTTACAAAGAGTTTTGAAAAGAATAAGGATGTTGCGCGTTACATTCTTGATAATATTGAAGTTGGTACTACAATATTCTTAAAGGCTTCACGCTCAATGAAGTTTGAGGAAATTCTTGAAGATTTAAAGGAGAGCAATAAATGATAATGATGATAGTGGCCTTCTTGTTAGGCTTGATATTATGTCTGTTATTAGGGATTCCGTACATTGATTTTTTGAAGAAAAAAACAATAGGACAATATATCAGAGATTTGGCACCTGAAAATCATAAACAAAAAGAAGGTACTCCGACAACGGGCGGTGTATTTATAATCTTGTCAGCTTTTCTGGGTTCAGTTATTGCTCTTTGTATGGCAGAAAAGTTTTCTACAAATGCGTGGATAGTTTTGATAACCTTCTTGTTCTATGCTCTTGCAGGGTTTCAGGACGATTTTCTTAAGATTAAAGGTCACGAAAACAAAGGTCTGAGCGCAAGAGGTAAATTTTTAAGACAGGTTTTGATTGCTGTCCTGCCTGTTTTGTATGTTATGGTTACGAACGATCACGGAACATATATCACATTCGGTAAATATTCAATCGATTTTATGTGGATATATCCTGTTATTGCTGTTTGTGCGATAACAGGTGCATCAAACGCATATAACCTGACTGACGGACTTGACGGTTTGGCAGCATCAACGGGTGTATTTGCGTTTTTTGCAACCGCAGTAATTGCACAGTTAGCGGGATATAATTATCTTGCGATAATTGCTGCTTCCGTAACGGGTGCACTGCTCGGTTTTTTGAGGTATAACAAACCAAAAGCACAAGTGTTTATGGGCGATACGGGTTCTTTGGCAATCGGCGGTCTGTTGGGTGTTCTTGCTGTTATGGGTAAGTTTGAGGTTTATCTGATAATTTTGGCAGGTATTTTTGTTATTGAAACTTTATCGGTAATTTTACAGGTAATTAGTTTTAAAACAACAGGAAAACGCATTTTCAAAATGTCACCTATCCACCACCATTTTGAACTCTGCGGGTTTAATGAAAAACAAATCGTAACAGGGTTTGCCCTCTTTTCAATGCTCTGCGGAATAGTTGCTGTCGGGTTGTTTAAGTTTATCGGCTAGTTTTTAGATATTTTCTAAAATCTTATTCGTAAAACTTTCCCAAGTGTATTCTTGTGATATTTTATATGAATTAATTGATAATTCTGTAAAATATTTAAAATCGTTTAAATATATTTTTGATATTTTGATAATTTTTTGGACAAAATCATAAATAGAATTTCTATTAAAAATAAAGCCGTTATTATAGGTTATTATCTCACTTGAGCCTGCTGAATTTGATACTAATACGGTTTTGCCGTAGGACATTGCCTCTAATGTTACAAGTCCAAAAGTTTCGTTTTTAGACGGTACAACAAGACAGTCAATATTTTTATAAAAATTTTCCATGTTTTTTTGTTTGTTATAGACGGTTGTTTGTTCTTTTAGGTTAAAAAGTTTTGTTAGTCCTTTAAGTAAAATGTCTTTATCGTATAGTGGTGCAATAATGTGAACTTTAAATTTTGCCTTGAATATTTTTGCTATACCCAACGCAAATAAAAATAAGTGTCCTCCTTTATTTATGGAACTGTTTGCAACGATTCCAAACGAAATAGCATCTTTTTGTGTTGGTTTATTATATTCGTGCTGTTCGCATCCCGGATAAGATACAGTTATTTGAGATGGTTTCACGCTACAATTTTTTATATAGTCCTGTTTTACAATATCTGATATTGCTATCATGTTTTTTGAGTTTGCGTATTTAAAAAATTCCGCCTCTTGTTTTTTTATTTTATTTTTGTCTTTTAAATATCTGAAAGGTTTAATAATCATTGGGACTTTATTAAATCGATATTTTATGGTGTGAGTTTGCAAGATTGTTCCGTTAAAATAAGGTGATTTAAACATAGAAATAATTTTGTCGTAATTTTGTGTTGAGAGATGTTCTTCCAAAGTTACTATATTATTATGTTTAATAAAATCTTTAATCATAAACTCTTTTGTTGTATTCATATTGTAAGGATATTGTGATATATTTTTAGAATAAATATCCACCTGACAGTTTAATTTTTCCGTAAGAGCAAGGTATAAATTTCTGATAACAACACCTGCTCCTCCATGTTTTGAACCTGTTTCTTTGTCAGTTATCCAGTTTATATCGTTTAATATTAGTGCGACTTTATAATGACTTTTCAATTTATATTAAATTTCCTTATTATATACTTTATGTCTATAAATAGAATTGTAGTATATCGTAAATTTATTGTCAATAATATAAAATTTAAGAATGGATAGTAAAGAATTTCTAAAATTAGGACATAAAATAAAGTTTGAGCGTAGTCAGAGAAAGATTTCTCAATTAGAACTTTCTTTAAAAACGGGGTTAACTACACGAACAATTAGTCGAATAGAATGTGGAACTATTGATCCAAAATATTCAACTCTTAAAAAGATAGCAGATGCTTTTGAAGTTGAATTAGTAGATTTATTAGATTTTAAATTATAACTATTTTTCAAACATAAACCCTAAAATCGTTGTAATTATTATTTTAAAATGAAACAATAATTTTTTAAAAATGATACGAAAAACTGAAACCTCAATGGAGTTTGTGGTTTTGTTGTAAACATTGTTTTTCATAATTGCATTTCAGCCTTAATCATTTATAATTGTTATGAAGAAGGCTTATAATTTATGGGAATAAAGATGAGAGATTGGGCTAATAAAAAAGTTTTAATATTGGGTTTTTCATTGAGTGGGAAAGCAGCTGCGAGATATTTAAGCGAAAAATGTCAGCAGGTATTTATCACAGAGGCAAGAGAACAGAAACCTGAAGATGAAAAAGATATTAAAGAATTAGTGAATATGGGTGTAAAAACAGAATTTGGCGGACACTCTGCAGAGTTTACATCAGGGGTAGATGTTGCGGTTGTGAGTCCTTCGTTCCCGCTTGATAATGAGTTGTATATAAAACTCAAAAACGAAGGGGTTGATATAATATCAGAGCCTGATGTTGCATATTTAGACAGCGAAACTCCGTTCATTACAATAACGGGTACAAACGGTAAAACCACTACAACGGCACTTGTTTCTCATATTTTATCAACTCAATATAAAGCACCGGAATGCGGGAATATAGGTAAACCCCCTTGTGATTTAATAAATGATAACCCTGATTATTTTGTTTGCGAAATGAGTTCTTATCAGGCGGAACACAGTAAATATTTACAGTCAAAAATCGCCTGCTGGACTAATTTTACGCCTGACCATATAACATGGCATAAAACTCTTGAAAACTATTTTAATGCCAAAGCAAAAATATTTGAGGTAAACAATATTGAATTTTCAATACTGAACGGCGCAGACAGTGAGTTATTAAAATTTGCCCAAAGCGGAAGATGCAGGGGTAAAATATTTTTATTCGATAAAGAAACAGATAATTCGTCATATATAAAAAATGACTCTATATATTTCAAACGAGAGGGTAAAGAAGAAAAGATTATTGATTTAAAAGACTGTTCGCTTGTCGGACACCACAATTATCAAAACATAATGTGCGGGGTGATTATCGCTAAACTCACAGGAATAACAAATGAAAATCTTAAATCTGCAATAATGTCTTTCAAAGCGCCTGAGCACAGATTGGAAAAAGTCAGAGAATATAACGGGATAACTTTTTACAATGATTCAAAAGCGACAAACCCCGAAGCATCTATTGTTGCAATTGATTCTTTCAATAACCAAAATGTTGTTCTGATAGCAGGCGGCAGAGATAAGTTAACGAGTCTTGATGAGTTCTGTAATTCGGTCAATAATCACATAAAAACAGTTGTTTTAATAGGGGAAGCAACAGAAAGATTTGAAGAAAATCTGAAAAAAAATGGTTTTAGTAATATAATAAAAGAAGGTTCAATGGAATCTGCTATTGATAAGTCAATAGAATTAAAACCGGATGTGGTTCTGTTATCGCCTGCGTGTGCAAGTTTCGATATGTTCACAGGCTATGAGCAGAGAGGGAAAGTATTTAAAGATTATGTACTATCAAAAAGATAATAACCGTAATTTGAGAGTTGTCACTCTTCAGGATATTTCAATAACAAAACCTGACAAGGTGTTGTCTATTGTTGTATTATTTTTGGTTATTATCGGCCTAATGATGGTATTTTCTTCAAGTGTGCCTAAATGTATAAATGCCGGCATGTCACCTTTGCACTTTACACTTATACAGTTATTGGGTGTAATTGCAGGGTATATCGGGCTGAGGATTTTTTGCAGGTTCGATTATAAACGACTTATGGGCTTTACCAATGTTTTTGCCATAGGTGTAATCGCACTCTTGGTATTGGTATTGTTTACGGGTGACTGTATTAACGGTGCACAAAGATGGATAAGTATTGGGCCGTTGAGTTTGCAGCCGTCCGAGTTTGCAAAACCTGCGGTGGTTATGCTTTTGGCAAAAGTATTTACAAAAGATGCTGACCTGATGGATTCAAAGAAATGGTCGTCTTTCCTTTTGATAATTATTATGGTTCTGCTGATTTTAAAACAACCGAACCTTAGTATGGTTATACTGTTGTTTGCGACTTCGGTTGTAATGTATCTTGCGGCAGGCGGTTCATCTAAGCTGGTTGGCGGAGTTTTCTTTGGCGGTATCGGTCTGGTTGTTTTAGCTGTAACAAGTATGCTGGGCGGCTCTGTTGTCGGAATGGCAAAGGGGGCAAGTTTTATGCTGCCGTATCAGTTGCAGCGTATTGTGATTTGGTTAAATCCTGAATCTGATCCGTTAGGTGCAGGTTATAATATTATTCAGTCTATGGTCGCGTTTGCATCAGGCGGTTTGTGGGGTTGCGGTTACGGTGCATCTAAGCAGAAGCTGGCATGGCTTCCTGAGGCACACACAGACTTTATTTTTGCGGTTATAGGTGAAGAACTCGGGTTTATCGGCTGCGTTTTTGTTATCGGGCTTTTCTGGACATTGCTCCAAAGGGGGTTTGATATCGCCTCTAAAAGTCCTGATATGTACGGTAAACTTTTAGCAATAGGTCTTACATTCTCTATATGTTTCCAAGCATTTTTGAATATGAGTGTAGCAAGCTCTATGCTTCCTGCAACGGGTGTTCCGCTTCCGTTCATCAGTTACGGCGGTTCTTCCGTTATGATTACATTATGGATGGTCGGGATATTGTTAAATATATCCAGAAAGAAAGTTAAAACTATAAGGGAAAGTCAAAATGTCTAAAAAAACATTTTTTATTACTGGCGGTGGTACAGGCGGGCATATTTATCCTGCTATTGCAGTTGCCGATGAATTGATAAAAAATCCCGATAATGATGTTTATTATGTGGGGAATCCTGAAAATCTTGAATATTCCATTGCTCAGAAAAAAGGTTATAATTTTCTGCCTGTTAAGGTTACGGGAATGCCGAGAAAATTAAGCTTTAATTTTATTATTTGGGGTTTTCAGTTATTGATAGCAATAATAAAATCTTATTTCTATCTTTTAAAATATAAACCGAATATGATATTCGGAACAGGCGGATATGTTTCTGCACCTGTTCTTATAGCCGCAAATATTAATAAAAAAGTTCCTTATATGCTTCACGATTGTGATATGCAGCCGGGGATTGTTACCAGAAAACTGGCAAAACGCGCAAAAGTCGTTTCGCTTGCGTTTGAAGGAGCGAAAAAGTTTATCAAAAACAGAAATTGTTATATAAACGGAAACCCGTTAAGACCTGAGTTTAAAATGCTTGATAAAAAAACCGCAAGAGAAAGATTAGGGTTTAATTTTGAAAAACCTCTGATTTGTGTAATGGGCGGTTCTCAGGGTTCAAAATCAATTGACAGAGCTTTTGTGGAAATTATAAAAGAGTTGTCTAATGATTATGGTATCCAAATTATTTTCCAAACAGGTGAAAAGAATTTTGACGGGGTTATAAACCGTTTGATTAATATCTACAAAGATTTTGATAAAGATAAAAATGTTATGGTCAGACCGTATTTTGAGGATATGATTACGGTTGTAAAAGCATCTGATATTGTTATTTCAAGAGCAGGTTCGCTTAGTTTGTCAGAGATTTTTGCATCAGATGTTGCACCTATACTTATTCCGTATCCGTTTGCGGCAGCAGATCATCAGAGAAAGAATGCAAAATATGTTCAGGAGCATAATGCGTGTATCTATTTAGAAGATAATGACGCAGATCCTAATTCGTTGTTAAAGATTATTCTCGATTTATATAATAATCCTGAAAAAGTTGAAGATTTAAAGAAAAAATCTTCTCAGCTGGCAAAACCTGATGCCCTTAAGAATATAATGGAGCTGGTTGACAGAGTTTCTAAATATAACGATTAGGGCTAGTTAAAATAAAAAGGGAAATTTATTGAAGGGACAAGTTTACAAAATACATTCTGATTTTTATTATATACATTCTGAGGACGGAAGTTTTGAATGTAAGATAAGAGAAGTTTTAAAGAAACAGGCTCAAAAAATTCTGGTCGGTGATTTTGTAGAATTTGATAACGGATATATTACATCTATTTACCCGAGAAAAAACTATATTCCTCGTCCTGCGGTGGCAAATGTCGATCAGGTGATTATTGTTTCTGCGGTAAAAGAACCTGAACTTGATTTCCTTCAGCTTAACAGATATATTGCTTTTGCCGAGTATTACGGGCTTGAGGTAAAACTTTGTTTCAATAAAAATGATTTATCTTCTGACGATACTTTGATAGAAAAAGTTTTTTCAATTTATGAACCACTCGGGTATGATATTGTTTTTACATCTGCATTAGAGGGGTTAGAGTTAGACGAACTTGAAGAAATTATGAAGGGTAAATTATCCGTTCTCTGCGGACAGTCAGGCGTCGGGAAATCAAGTCTTATAAATTCACTCAATCCTGAGTTCGATTTGAGAACCCAACGGGTGAGTGAAAAAACTTTGCGTGGTACTCATACCACCCGCCATTGTGAGATTATGACTATTTCTGATGATGTCAGAATAATAGATACGCCGGGGTTTAGTAATCTGAAATTTGATTTTTTACTCCCTCAGGATGTGGCAAAATTGTTCAGAGAGTTCAGACCTTATCTCAATACTTGTAAATATCAGGACTGTTTGCATATCCACGAAGACGGGTGTAGTATACTCGAAAAATCAGACGAGATTTCAACGGCAAGATATTCAAGTTATGTTGCTTTTGTTGAGGAAGCAAAAGAGTATAAAGAAAGAATTAAATATCAGGGAAATAAAACGGAAACAAGGTTTAAACAAACCCATAACAAAACGGCGGTAAAAATAAGTGTAAACAAACGGCAGGGTTCGAGAAGAACATTGAAACAAGGTTTATATAAGGAATTAGACGATGAATAAATATATAGAATTAATTGACAAAAAGTTAGATGAATATATGCCTGTGGAATATCCCGAAAGTATATTCAAATCAATGAAATACACCGTAACACTTCCGGGGAAAAGATTGCGTCCTGTTATGTGTATGGAAGCGTGCAGAATAATGGGCGGAGAGGTTGAGAAGGCAATTCCGACTGCTTGTGCTATTGAGATGCTGCATGCTCAAAGTCTTATACATGATGATTTGCCGTGTATGGATAATGATGATTTCAGACGCGGAAAACCGTCTAATCATAAAGTTTTTGGGGAAGCGATAGCCGTTCTTGCAGGTGATGCACTTTTGAGTTTCGCGCCACAGCTTATCATAGAAAAATCAGAATTATCGCCTGAGATTATTCTGAAGGTTTTGAAAGAGTTTACTTCTTCTGCAGGTGTTTATCAGCTCATAGGCGGTCAGGTTGCGGATATCGAATCGGAAGAAGGCAGGGGTAAATTAAATAATTCTGATGAAGAAACTTTGAAATTTATCCATACAAATAAGACTGCAGTTTTGTTTAAGCTTGCGCTTAAAACAGGTGCTATTATTGCAGGTGCGGGTGATGATAAAATAAAAGAAATGGAAGATTTCGGTCAAAAATTCGGACTGGCATTCCAGATTTATGACGATATTATGGACGAGATTTCGACTTTTGAAGAACTCGGTAAAACTATCGGAAAAGATAAAGAAGCAGGTAAATTAACTTATGTAACCCTTTACGGACTAGATAAGGCGAGGGCAAAAGTTCATGAGTTAATTGCCGATGCTCATAAAATTATTGATAAATATAATTCGGAAATATTTTCTTCAATTTTGGATAAGATTGAAGGTAAGATAGGGTAAATTATTGTTTAGAGGTGAACGAAGTTCACCTTGAAATAAGGGTAAATATAAAAACAACGATTATGGGTTTGATGAACCATTTCTTTGACCGCAAAGAAACGGTTCACAAAGAAACTCTCCGACCTGACTCTCCGTAATCACTCATCTGTTAGGATTTTACATTAATCACTCAAACTCACGATTTTACGGATATTTTTTATGTTAGTAAAATCGTTCAAACAGTGAGTTCATTGAGTGAAATCCAACATCTGCGGATTACTGCGAAAAGGTCGGATTAACCCCCTCCCAACCTCCCCCTTTTCATAGGGGGAGGGCAATCACACATTTTCCCCTCTCCTAAAGAATAGGAGAGGGTGCCTAAAAGGCGGGTGAGGTATGAATTAATTGAAACCCTCACCCTAACCCTCTCCCTTACTCAAGGGCGAGGGAATGATAATTAAACAATAATTTTAAAAATGAAATAACCTCTCCGCGGGAGAGGTCGAATATCTTATGATTTGCCTGCAAATTATCAGATATTCGGGTGAGGGGTGTTTTATATATTTACCCCTAAACAATAATTTATCCTTGCAACCACAGGGTAAATTCAATATAATAAAATTATGTTCAGATATTATAAAAAATATGTTCCATATTTGTTTTTATTGCCTGCGTTGGTTGTATTAACGGTGTTTTTCTTTATACCTTTTTTTCAGACAATAGGTTTGAGCTTTTATGATTATTCAACAAGTATTTATCATCCTGAATTTGTCGGGGTGCAAAATTATACAAACATTTTACATTCGGGACTTTTCTATAAGGTTATGGGAAATACCTTTCTGTTCCTGATTTTGGCGGTGCCGTTTTTGGTTGTTTTTCCGTTATTTTTGGCGATACTTATTAACCAAAAAATCAGGGGGATAACACTTTATAAAATATTGATTTATCTTCCTGTTATTGTATCTATCGTTGTTGCGGCGATTGCCTTCAAGTGGTTGTACGCACAGGAAGGTATACTTAATTATTTTGTGACAATGTTCGGACTGAAACCAATAGGCTGGCTGACAGATTCAAGATTTTCACTTCTTTCTGTTGCTATAGTGACCATTTGGAAAGGGGTAGGTTATTATATGATGATATATCTTGCGGCGCTTATGAGTGTTCCGCAGGAGCTTTATGAAGCCTGTGATATTGACGGCGCAAATTTTTTGAGAAAACATTTGACTGTAACCGTTCCGCAGATACTTCCGACAATTGCTCTTGTTTCAACAATAAGTATAATTTCTGCGATGAAAGTTTTTGTTGAAATTTATGTTATGACAAAGGGCGGCCCTTTAAATTCAAGCAAAACCATTGTTTATTATATTTATGAACGCGCATTTGAAAACCTTGATTTAGGTTATGCATCAGCCTTGGCGGTTGTCCTTCTGGTTGTTATTATGGTATTTTCTTTAATCAATATTTTCGTATTTGAAAAAGACAAATATCAGTTATAATGGATAATTTTTTTTGGAATGTTACAAAATTTTATAGAATAGTATAAGAACACGCAAAAAATTTTTTTAGGATTTTTGTATAAGTACAGGTTAAATATTTAGCAGAAAGAAGTGTGTTTATGTACTCTATTCAAGATTATGTTAATCCTTACGATTCAATGCCACCGCCACCTGAAAGATTTGTGGTCGGGCCATTTGTATTTCAGGAAGTACAAGTTAAAGACGGGAAATTGGTTTTCCCTGAAGGGATAGAAAATGCCTACCCTCAAACGGATATTATTGAATTAAAAATAAAGAAAAACAAAACTCCAAAAGAAACAAATATGGTTAATAAAATTGCCAAAAGCTCAAATGTATCAAAATTGCTAAAGGCAGTAAAAAGTTTATTATTTCTTGCATAAATATATAAAACATAATTAAACTGATAAAAACTCTTGGGAAATCAAGAGTTTTTTATTTACTTATTATTGGCAAAAAATTTTATTTCAGGCGTTATATAGGTATGAACATCAGGAATTATATGTATGCATTAGCATTGGGAGCGGTTACGGCGACAGCCGTTGTAACCCCTAATCGTGCTACGGCACAGAATGTTACCGATACAATAAAGGTTGATACTTTTGAGCGTTCTGTTCCGCCTGAAGGTACAACAAACCCTGAAGTTTTGAAAAATGCTCCCTCACCTGAAGTTGTTGTAAAAGGTGATACTTTAAATGCAAGAATAGTCGTTGATATAAGAAATAATACTTTATATAAATATGATAAAGAAGGGAACCCTGAAAAAGCGTATTTAATTGCTACGGGCGGGAAATATACAAGAACAAAACCCGGAATAAGACGGGTTTCGCATATAGAACACTATCCTTACAAATATGCACCTGCGGGGAGCAAACGCAGACGCAATCCTCGTGCTTACGGGAAACACATTATAATACTTGATATTGTTGATCCTAAAACGGGGGAATTGAGCCGTATCGGTCAGTTTATCCACGGGAACAAAGACGAATCAAGTATCGGGAAAAAGGTTTCTCTCGGGTGCATGAGAATGAATAACAAAGTTATGAACGAAGAAATGTCAAAAGAGTTTAAACGGGGTGATTTTGTCCTTTTAATGAACCCTGATCCTGACTGGCAGGAGAAAAAGAAGAAGAAAAAATAATATGCGTCCGTATCTGACGCGAGCATGATTTATACTTAGGATAAAAGGAGTATTATATGAGTTTTTTGGTAGTTCTTTTTATCTTATGGCTCTTGTTTCGAGATACTGATGATGATAATATCCCTTTGTTTTTCCTGCTGGGTTTTCTGATTGGGGACTGGTTTGATGACTAAAATTTTATATTTGCTCTCAAAACAAAAAGGAAAGTTATAAAATGAACTTTCCTTTCATACTGTACCGCTTATTTTATTTGGGTACTCAACCTGCGGATCTCCCGCATTTCTACATTACTTCACTTCACCTTGTTGGTTTATCGTATTGTTTTGCCTCCTTGTTATGTCATGGCTATTAGGGTTAACCCCTAGTCTGCATAACAACTTAATAATTTGTTGTTTCTCATATTTTTGAGCGCTCTCAATTCTGTCTGACGGATACATTCTTTGGTTACGCCATAGATGTTTCCGATTTCTTCAAGAGTTCTCTTTGAGATGTTCCCAAGTCCGTAACGCATTCTTACAACGTCTGCTTCACGTTCTTTTAATGTTGAAATAACAGTTTCTAAGTCACGTCTTAAGTTTTCTGCTTCAACTGCTGCCAATACATCTGTTTTTGTATCTTCAAGGATGTCTGCAACATTCATTTCTTTACCGTTAGGGCATTCCATACTGCCTTCGATAGAAATGGTTTTAGAGTATGCAGACAAGAAAGTGTCTAATTTGTCAGGAGAAATGTTCATTCTTTCTGCCACATCTTTGTTTTTAACCTGACAGTTGTATTTTCTTTCCATTTCTGCTTTGATTTTTGAGAATTTAGACAGCGTTTCTTGTATGTATACAGGAATTTTCATGCTGTGAGATTGTTCTGAGATAGCCTTAAACATTGCTTGTTTAATCCACCAAGTAGCATAAGTTTGGAATTTGTATCCAAGCTTCCAGTTGTATTTTTCTACAGCAACCATCAAACCTAAATTGCCTTCTTGAATAAGGTCAATTAATGGTAATGCTGACATGTGAATTGCTTTTTTTGCCACACTAATAACTAACTTCAAATTTGCTTGAATTAATTCCTTCTTAGCTTCCTCATCGCCTGCTTTAACTCTTTTTGCCACTTCACGTTCTTCTTCAGTAGATAGCGCCGGAAATTTTGCTATATCTCTGATATAACGCGCTAAATCAGAATCGGTGCATGATTTTAAAACTACATTGTCAGATGGTCTTGTTGCTTTAGTTGTCTTTTTCATTTGAATAGGTAAATCGTTGTTAGCCATAAAAACTCCTCTTGGGCAAGATAGGATAAACGAAATAATTTATCTTCTGTTCTTGGACAGAATACTTCGCCCATACACATTTATTTAGTACACAATTTATTTGGTTGGGGTAAATAATTATTTTGTAAGTAATTTGAACCGCATTATTTACCTAAGGGTATACCTAGACTAACGAGCATTCTTCCGACACATCTTTTTTTCTTTCATAAGGCTCGACTTCTATGATATACTTTTTATATACCCAAAATGAGAATATTGATAACATTTCTGTAATAATTTGTTACAAATTAGGGTGATTTTTGGTAAAATTTTGTGATTACAATTTTCCTAAAAATAAGATATAATAGCATTTCACCCCTATTGTTACGAGTTTGTAACATGAAAAATAATAAAAAGGCAATTTTTGGGTTAGTATATACTTTATATATACATAAGGGATAACTTATTACAGGGTACAACTAAATAGGTAAAATTATACGAGGATAGAAAAAGATTATCGTAGAAAGCCT
>CACWZA010000040.1 GCA_902765215.1 uncultured bacterium
CCCACCCTAGCCCTGTCTTGAATTATGCAGCCGCTCGCAAAAGCGTGGTTTTGCTCGATGTGACGGGCTAAAGCCCTACTGCAAATTCGCTCCCCAAGTTGGGGAGGGAAGGAATATTTATTTACCCTCCCCCCTGCCGAAGGGGGGATAGAGGGGGGTGGCGATAAAAATACATTTACCCCTCCCCTATCCTCTTTAAAAATTTTTTTTAAGCATTATAATATTAATAGCTGGGGTAATAGTTATGGCAAAACCGAATGAAAATACATTTATTCAGGTAATCAACAATACAACGGGTGAGGAAATCTACCAAATCCAGTTTGATTATGGTGTTCGCACCATTCAGGTTACCGAAGGAACAAAGATTACCCTTGACTATGTCCACGGCGGGTTTGAAGAAGCTTTCAGTCGTGCAGGTGACGACTTGATTATCGGCGATGACTGGTATGTCGCCGTGATGCAGCCCCTCGGTGTCGGTTACGGCAAAGAATTGTGGTTTGTGACCGAAAACGAAGATTCAACCTATACAATAGAGGTGAGCAAATATTCTTGGGCAGGCTGCAGCTATGGTTACGCAGATGAGCCGAGGTCAACCGAAACAAGAACAATGACTGCGGACGAACTGGCGGAATTTCAGACAGAACATAATGTTACCGTTAATGTCGGGGCAAACACACTTTATACGACTTGGCCTGTTTTACCTGATCCGAATATTTATTATCATATGCAGGATTGCGGGTTCTATGCGCCTGCAAACGGTAAGATTATTCTGAAAGATTATTTCAAATACGGCAAAGACACTATTTTTGTGGGTGACAGACTGTTGAGCGATATTATAAAGAACAACAAACAGTTTGCGGCTTTGCTAAAAACCAACAGCAAAAAACCTTATAATATTTATGATACTTTCTTTGACGAAACCCTTTATGGGGGCGACAGAGCGGACAAGATATATTCTTCAATGGGTGATGATACTATTGAGGGCGGAAAAGGTAACGACAAAATCTACCTCGGGGAAGGCAACAAAACCATTGTGCTCGCTCAGGGCGACGGCAAAGACGCAGTTTACGGGGTTCATAACGCAGATTCTGTCAATTTCAGCGTTGATGCTGACAGGGTTTATTTCACAAAATCGGGCAATAACCTGATTTTAAACAGAGATTATTATGACTCAAAAGAGCAGACCGTAATAAAAGATTATTTCAAAAATATGGATAAATCCGGCACAATCACTGTTTCAAACGGTGATGAGGTTTTGGTTTCTGATTTCACTAAGGGTATAACCGAGGGCGGTGCTTACCTCAAAGCAACGGGCAAAAAGGTCATAAAGGGTACTGATTTTAATGACGAGGCATACTCTTCGGCTAAAAACGAAACCTTTATTCTTGGCAAAGGAAACGATATTATCCATTTTGAAAACGACGGACTAATGGGTTGGTCGCCGTATCAGTTTGGGAAAGATGTTATCAAGATTGTGGAAGGCACACACCTTACACTTGATTTGAAGAATACGGGTTCAACACTTTCTTACGAAAGACGCGGGAATGATGCCGTTATTACGGGCAGACACCACATTGAGCTTTGCGGTCGTTCTACGGGGAAAGAGGAATGGGTTGTTAAAAAGAACTCAGACGGCAGTTATACCGTAAAGAAACAGAGTTACTATTTTACGGGAAGCGGGTTTGCATCTCACGGTAGTGCAACAACGGAAACAATGACGGCGGACGAGTTGAAATCGTTCCAGAAGGAGCATAATGTAACCGTAAAAGTCGGAAAGAACACTCTGTATACATCGTGGGCGGTTGTTCCGAACCCGATTATACATTACTCAATGACTGATTCTTCTAATTGGGGAATGTTTATGGGCGAGATTGTCCTGAAAGATTATTTCAAATACAGAGAGGACAGCGTTTATATCGGCGATGTATCTTTACAGCAGTATTTTAAGGACGAAGTGATTACGGTTGATAAATCGAAGTCTAAAAAATCGTTGGAAATAAATGATTCGTTCTATGACGAGATTATAAAGGGCGGTAAGAAAGCCGACAGAATAACTTCGTATTACGGTGACGACACGATTACCGCAGGCAAGGGTGACGATAAGATAATTCTTGCTAACGGAAACAAAACGATAAATATTAATAAGGGTGACGGAAACGACACTTTGGTTATATTGAGGAGCAACGACTCTACAGAGATTGTGTTTGATAAGGCGGATAGTCTGTCGTTTGATCGTGACGGGAACGATATGCTTATTATAAGGAATTATGGTAAGAAATCGGAAACAACGATAATTGATAATTATTTTAAACGCAATTTAGAGAATAAGATAACTGTTACGGCACCTGATTTTACGCAGGAGTTGAGTCCGGATTTAGTCGGGCTGACAATGGATATTATTTGTAAATATCGGCCTGTAGATAATCCGTTCCCTGTAGATTGGACGGTTACTTGTCCGTCTCCGTCGGTTAATGAGGTGATGCAGGAAGTCAGCGCTTGGCAGAGTGCCGGCGGTGATGTTGTGGTGGAAACGACAGCCCCTGTTCAGTATGACGATATTCCGAATCTTGTGCCTGTACAGTAGTTGCGGTTAAGGTAGTTTTGAGGTTTTAATAAATTCCCTCTCCGCTGCTGAGGGGTGATTTGTTTTTAAGATAAAGCGTATGCCCCTCACCTGAATTTCTAAATTCGTACCTCATTAAGAAATTCTGCCCTCTCCCCTTGAGAGGGCAAAAGAATATTCCCTCTCCGCGGGAGAGGGTTAGGGTGAGGGGTAGCCATAAGACAAGGTGAGGGGTGATTGAAAAATGTGTTATAATTTTGCTATGGACAGATTAACGCAAAATGCAAGAGAGTTAAGAAAAGATTCTACACCTCAGGAACAGAAGTTATGGTCTTTGTTGAGGAACAGACAATATAAAAATTTACGGTTTAAGCGCCAACAACCGATTGGGGAGTATATAGTTGATTTTGTTTGTCGGGAAAAATGGCTGATAATAGAGCTGGACGGCGGACAACATAACGAAGATAAAAATATTGAATATGATAATAAACGGACAGAATATCTTGAATCAAGAGGATTTAAAGTATTACGATTTTGGAATAATGAAGTAGATAATAATATTGATGGTGTGTTTGAAATAATAGATAAATATACGAACTGAGCTTTATTGTCCTCACCCGAATATCTAATAATTTGCAGGCAAATCATAAGATATTCGACCTCCCCCTCGGGGAGGTTAAAAACTGTTCCCTCCCCGCGGGGGAGGGTAAGGGAGAGGGGTGATTTTTTAATAAAGCAGATGCCCCTCACCAAAATTTCTAAATTCGTACCTCATTAAGAAATTCTGCCCTCTCCCCTTGAGAGGGCAATGGTTAATTCCCTCTCCGCGGGAGAGCGAATTTGCAGTAGGGCTTTAGCCCGTAACAACGAGCAAAACCACGCTTTTGCGAGCGGCTGCATAATTCAAGACAGGGGTAAGGGGAGAGGGTAAAAAAACAGAAACCCTCTCTCATTTTTCAGGCGTTCTCACATAACCACCGAACGCCGAAAAATTTCTCTCCCCGAGGGGAGATTATTTCCCCTCCCTTGGGGAGGGGATAGGGGAGAGGGTAAATAAACATGTTCACCTCGCAAACCCCATGCCTGAGAGGGCGGAAATGGCATGGTGTAATCAAAAATATATAAAAAATATAAATTTTTTATAAAAAATCAGTAAAAAATCGCAAAAATTTCATAAAAATCGGGAAAAATTCGACAAAAACCGACGGAATTTATCACCGAAACTGACGCATTATCCGAAAATATCGTAAAATCTCGGAGGTTTTTTAATAATTCTTAACATATTCTACATGGCTAAAACCTTTGTGATTGCTGAATATGGGCGGAAATCGGGTTAAAAAATTTTTAATATAATTCTTGCAAAAAGGGTTGTTTGATGTGATTATATTGTTAACAGCGATTTAGTTTAGATAAGGGAAAGCGTTTTTAGACTAATGGGCTATTTAGAGGATATCCAAGTCACAGTGTTAAATAGTATAATTAGAGCAAACCATAATAGGCGATGTTGATACGGTGTTGCTCTTTTTTGTGTTTTACACAAGTAGTAGGTCAGGCAGTGCCTGACAAAAAACTCGAAAGAGGCTAAACAAGACCTTGAAATAAATTCAGGGTAACAGAAGGAAAGTAATGAACGACCTTATAGAAATACAGGCAATACAAAATAGGATTTTCACCATACGTGGTCATCGTGTGATGATTGACCGTGATTTGGCGGAGTTATATGGTGTTGAAACAAAGCAGTTGAATCAAGCGGTTAAACGTAATATTGAGCGTTTTCCTGACGATTTTATGTTCCAACTCAATGATAATGAACAAAAGGAACTGGTCACAAATTGTGACCACCTAAAAACATTAAAGTTTAGTTCTAAAAATTCATACGTGTTTACTGAACACGGGGTAACAATGTTGTCCGGAGTGTTGCATAGTAAGCGAGCGATAGAAATTAATATTCAAGTGGTTAGGGCATTCATTGCGTTAAGGCAGTTTGCAATAGAGCAAAAAGAGGTTACAAAACGGTTGACTGATTTGGAAAACTATTTAATGAATTATTGCAAAGAAAACGAGGCTGATAAGTCCGAGATATATAAGGCGATAGACTTGTTATTAGACAGGACAAAGCCGACAAAGGTAGGGTTTTAATAAATGGATAATGGAAAATTGAAAATGGAAAATTCAACATAATGAACGAGAAAGTAGGTTGGGCAGTTCAAAAATCTATAAATATTCTTTCTCCAACTTGTTGGAGAGAGTACCCGAAGGGGGAGAGAGGACAACCCAACAAATAAAAAAAGAAAAATAAAGTAGTAATCAAATATACAAAAGAAAGGGAAAATTAAAATGGCTACAACAACAATTACGGAAAGTGGTGATTACGGTTTTACAGCAGGTGCTGCTGATTCATATATCATCAAAGATGGTGTGACAGGTGTTAATATTACGGATAACAACGCTGATCAGGCAGTTCAGGATAATACAACAAGCAACGATTTGTTTGTTGTTGAAAACCTAACAAATACAACGGTAGTAATTAATGACTACGCTACTGTAAGCGGTGTAGATAAAAACACAAATGACGATTTATTATATATTAAAAATGCTGGTGACGGTGTGAAAGTTGCCTATTTTAATATTTATACTAAAGCAGAAGCAGTAAATCACCAAGGCGGTGTTGATGTGGCATTTGTAAGTACATCAGCAAATGCAACCGGTAGTGTAACTGCAAAAAATCATTTAACAATAAATGCAAGCGGAAACTATGATAAAGGTGCAGGCTACATTGATAATGTATTAGCAGGCGAACAAAAAGTTAATTTCAATTATAATAACTTGATAAGTAAAGTGCGTACGCTCATTAGTAAAGCAAATACTGCATTGGGTACAAGTTATACAAGTTCAGATGATTTAAAAGGTACTGCATATGAAGCAGAAATGATGGCTTTATATAATGGGACGGATGAAAATAAGTCTTATCCAACATACACAATAGGTGATCTTAGTGTTAATTCAACAACAGGACCATTATTGACTTGGTTATATCCTGTTGATGAATTAGAATTTACACAGGTAGCAGGTACTAATGAGGTTTGTATTACACACGGTAACGTAACACAACGTTTATCTTATGAAGAAGCAACCTTCTCATATTATGCTATTGACCAAGATACGTACGAATACAAAAAGATAGATGATACAATGATAGCATCTGCTACAAAAAGAGCAGTTTATGAGTTGGCTGAAGGTGCTGAACCTGCAACAATCGCAGGTGCAAACTATGGCGGTGTTTGGTTCCGTGGTATTACATCCCAAGACAATATTACATATCGCAGAGATTATAATAATTTAATTATGACTACAAACGATAACAGACAAGTTACCGTAACTGATTTCTTTGCAGAAACCAATAAAGTTGTGGCTTCGTTCCGTAATGATGGTTCAGCAGCTGGTGGTGTATTAAATGATAATGCTAACGTAGAAATGTTCGTTAATTTGAGCCAATTCAATGGTACTTACCAAGCAACAGAATACAGAGAAGTATTTGAAGGTTCAGGTGTCGTTTCAGGGTTAAATGCGTTAAGCGATAAAGTTAAACTTACTTATGATAATGTACAATTGAGCAGAACTTTTGACGGAGATAATAACGGGGCGCTTACTCTTACCGATGGCACAAATACTATTACAGTAAATGATTATTTTGGTAAAAGCTACGTTGCTCGTTTGATTTATGATTCAAGTGATCCTGTGGGTGCAGGTAAATCAATATTGTCTAAACCATTAGACGTAACTCTTGCTGATACAAAAAATGAATATACAACACATGAGAAATTCCAAGAAACTATCCATGGAAAAGGTATAATTGCGGCAGATTCTATCGGTGTTGCTGGTACAAACAAAGACAGAATTGTTACAGTAGGTGATGCAACATTTACAAGAGAAAATAATGGTGATTTACACGTTAAGTATGGCGAATCTGATGATATTACAGTTACAGATTTTGATTTTGGAGGTGCTACAAAGAACATCAACGTAAACGGTAATTTAACATCTACCGAATCAACAGAAATTGCAGTAACATTGACAGACGGTCACGCTTACACAACAACAGTTTACGCTGAATCTATCAGTGGCACAGGTTCTGTTACAGGCTTGGGTGCTAATGACAAATTAGTTACATCAGGTGAAACTGTTAAATATATGAGAGAAAATGACGGCGGTCTTATTGTATGGTCAGGTAACGGTGAGTTACAAACAGATAAGATTACTGTTACTGACTTTATATTTGACGGAGAACACGACATCACTGTAAACAACGGCACAACTGAAAATATGATTTTGAATGTTGATTTGGATGGTACAGTTACATACGCTGCAACTTCTTATGCTGAAATCTTCAGTGGTGTTGGTAGTGTAACAGGCTTTGTAAACTCAAAAGACGGTGTTGTACCAAAAGGTTCACCTGTATTAATAAGAGAAAATAACAGTACTGATTTGAGTGTTGATGGTATAACTATCAAGAACTTTGATTTTAGCACATCAAATCCGTTCAGAATATTTGATGGTAACACATCTACTCAAAGTACCGATTATCCTATATATGTAACATTGCGTGACGTTGGTGGAGAGCCGACTGAATATCAGTCAACAGGCTATAAAGAATATATTGACGGCAAAGGTATTGTAAACCTTTCAGGTGACCATCCGTTTGACCTTTCACAAGATGCAGTTTATGTTGATGGTTGGTCAGATATACATTACACCAGAGAAAATAATTGGGACTTGCACTTTGTTCAAGGCGATGATACAGATATCACTGTTAAGGGCTTCAACTTTGCAGGCGGTACTGATTTCAGGGTTACAAACGGTACGATAACTGAATTAACTACAAACATGACTATTGATGTAACATTGACAGGTATCATTGGCGATGATTATCATTCTGCAAGTGGTTATGCTGAAAGAATTAAAACAAAAGCAAGCACAGCAATTCAATTTGCAGAAAACTCTGACAAAGATACCTTAGTATTTGATACTACTGCTGATAACATTACATACAGAAGAAACGGTAACAACCTTTATGTAATTAACAAAGCAGGTGAGGATGAGATATATACAATTATCAAAGGTTACTATACATTAACTGATATGAGTGTTGCAGGTCAGTTTGCAGGTGTTAAGGTTGATACAACATCAGCAGATACAACCTTGGGTAATTTGAGTGTTACAGAAATTGAAAACGTATCAAATATCACAGGTACAGATAAGGGTGAAAACATTTATCTTGAAAAATTAACAGAAGGTGTAATTCCTCAAAACGCAAGCGGTGATTTCCCTAACTATGATGAAGAAACAGGCAAATATACAAGCAACGTATTAGGTAATCGTGAAGTTAAGATAGATGCTTACGCTGCAGGCATGGGCGGTGACGATGTCATTTACGGTACAGAAGGCAACGACTGGATTAACGGTGGTGACGGTAATGATCTTATTGTAGGCGGAGCAAGTGGTAAAGATATGCTCGCAGGTGGTGACGGTCAAAACGAAATCTATGCCGGTACATTTGTTGATAATAAATTCAAGCCAAACGAAGATGGTGTAGAAATCTACGGTGGAAAAGGTTTGGATATGATTTATGCAGGTGGTAAAGATACAACCGAAAACTACATCTGGGCTCACGGCGGTGATGACGTAATCAACTTGTACGGTGGTAAAAACACTATTATGTTGGTAGAAGATAATGGTTCATCTTATGGTAATGATACAATCGTTGGTGCAACCGCTAATGATACACTCAAATTTGTAAGCAGATTAGATGCTGATACAACTGTTGGTGCTAAATTTGAAGATATGTCATTTACTAAAAACGGTGACGATTTAAAAATCACTGTCGGTGATGATGTAACAACCATTGACGATTTCTTCAGAGCAAATTCAAAGGTAGATACTATCTTGACAACAGACGGCGAAAAATCTATCAAGGATGATGCGGTAATCAATGTAGAAATAACCCAAGCAGGTGAATACAGTGCATCAGATTATAAAGAAGCATATACAATCGCAAGTGGTATTGCAGGTAATGTAATTATTCATAATTTAGACGGTCAAAAAGATAGCATCACATTGAACGATGTAAATTTTGATGATATCACATTCTTCCACAGAGATGGCAGACTTGATATGGCTTATGGTAATACATTAGTATTGCTTGCAGGTTACGACAGTGCAACAAATAAACTTTCGTCAATCACAACAAGTGACGGAACTTATGGTTTTGCTGTAGGTAACGATGCAACAGAGTTTTCATTCTCTACTGAAAGCACAGGTAATAATATAATTATCGGTGCATTAGACGGTGATAAACTCAACTTTACCGATATTGATGCTGCTAAAGTTCTATATACAAGAAACGCATTGGGTGATTTGGTTATTACAACAGACAAAGAGGGCTTTGCAGTAACACTTAAAGGTTTCTTCTCTGCAGATGTTCATAAATCTGCTCACCTTGACACAATCAAATTTAATGGCTCAGGTGATGTATCAATCTTGAATAATGCAGAAATCAACGTAAATGCTGATTCATATTTCTTGGGTTATAACGTGGTTAATGATACTGCAACAGCAGAGGTTGGCGGTTATAAAGAAATAATCAATGTAACAAGCGGTAACTTGTCAAATATTAATATCGACGATGCTGTATTGAATGCAATATCATCAGGCGATATCACAAAAACTCATGATGATGCAGGTTATCATTACACATTGGCACTGGGCAAAGATAAAGAATTGGCTTCAATTATCGTTGGTCAATTAGGCGATGATACGATTTATGATTCAGATGGTAATGATTATCTTGCAGGTGCAAACGGCGATGATAAAATCTATTCAACAAAAGGTGAAGATGCCTTAATCGGCGGAGAAGGTGCTGATTATCTCTATGCAAAAGATAACACATCTGATGTAGAAATCTACGGCGGTGCAGGTAATGACGAAATTAACTCAGGTTCAGGTAATGACTTTATCTGGGGCGGTTCAGGTGATGACAAAATTCACTTGAACGGCGGTAATAACAGAATAATCTTGTCAGATGATAACTTCGGTTCAGATACTATATATGGTGCAACTGCTAACGATAAGTTAGAATTTGTATTAAGAAAAGACGGCGAAGTTGTTCAAGGTCATAATTTTGACGAATTAATATTCGTAAGAAACAATGCCGATTTAGAAATCTTTGTTGGTAATAATAGCCAAGCAACAATAAGCGGTTTCTTCAATGCTGAATCACCAGTTGATACTATTATTGCAAAAGACGGTGAAAAATCTATCAAGGATGATGCAGTCTTTAATGTAGTTCTTACAAACGGTGAAACATTCAATAAAGCAGAAAGCGACTATGCAGGTTACAGAGTAGCAATCAGCGGTAACGGTTATGTAATGGGTATGGAAGACGGCGATAAACTTGCTATCGACGGTGAAGTTGAATACTCAAGAATTAACGGCGGCGGTCTGACAGTATCAGGGTTCACAGGTGAATTACTGAATGACAAGATTACCGTTATGGACTTTGCGTTCATAAATGACGGTAAACACGATATCAAGGTTAACGGCGGTACAACAGCAAATGCTACAATCAAAGTAACGATTAAGAACGATTACACTTATGACGCAACTACTTACCCTGAAGTAATCAGCGGTGAAGGTTTTGTTAAGGGTATGACTGCTGAAGATTCAATCGTTGACGGTACAGAACCTGCAGCATTTGCAAGACACAATGACGGCGGTCTGGAAATCAATGACAACCTCGTAGTTCTTGATTTCTTTGAAAATGGTGTTGACTTCAATGTTAACGGTACTTCAACAGAACACGCTAACATCACGGTTACACTTGATAACTTCGATTACAAAGCAACAAGATATGCTGAAACTATTTCAGGTACAGGTACTGTTACAGGTATGACTGCTGATGATTCAGTTTCAACTAACGGTGCTGCAGCAAGTTATTCAAGACTGAATGACGGCGGACTTACTGTTAATGGTTTAACAATTACCGATTACTTTACTGAAGGACAAATCGCAAAAGTAAATGATGTTGATATACCGGATGGTGCTGCTCTTGATGTTACATTGACAGATGCATTCACAGGTACTTATGAATGTACAAGATTTGCTGAAACAATTTCAGGTACAGGTTCTGTTACAGGTATGACAGATGCTGATAAACTCATCACAGCGGGTGAACCATCATACACAAGAACCGATAAGGG
>CACWZA010000041.1 GCA_902765215.1 uncultured bacterium
GTGATTACGGAGAGTCAGGTCGGAGAGTTTCTTTCGGTACCATTTCTTTGCGGTCAAAGAAATGGTACATCAAACCCATAATCGTTGCTTTTATATTTAACCCCATTTTAGAGACAACGAAGTTGTCCGATAAACAATTATTTGTCTGTGTTATAATATTTACAATAAAGTATTTAGAGAGGAATTAAGATGTTTAAAGAATTAGTATTAAACGATACGCTTGAAGCAATAAAACAGGCTATAAGCCACAATGAACTGGGACAAATGAGTGCTGATGATGAAGTAAATATTTCATCAGAAAAACCAAAAAATGCAGACTTTGGTGATTTTGCGGTTAATGTATCATCTCTTGCCCGCTCTGCGAGAATTGCTCCGCCAATGATTGCTAACGCAATTGTTAAATACCTGCCGACAGAAAACTATACAACAAGTGTTGTTGCAGGTTTTATCAACTTTAAACTTACAGATAAAGTTCTCTCAGGTGTAATAAAAGAAATTTTGGAAAAATTATCAGATTACGGAAAACCTGAAAAAATAAACAAAGAAAGAATAAATCTTGAATATGTTTCAGCGAACCCGACAGGGCCTTTCCATATCGGACACGGCAGATGGGCAGCAATGGGAAGTTCTCTTGCAAACCTCTTGAAATTCTACGGTCACGATGTTTATCAGGAATTTTATATCAATGATGCGGGAAGCCAAATCCAAAAACTCGGTCGTTCTTTAAACATCAGAATTAAACAGGAACTCGGTGAAAAAATCGATTTTCCGGAAGACGAAGAAGAAAGAAAAAATTATTATGCGGGTGAATATCTTATCCCCGTTGCCAAAAAGTTTTTAGAAGAAAACAAACCGACGGACGACATTCAGGTATTGTCTGATTATGCAAAAGAATATATGGAAAGAGTACAAAGGGAATTGCTGGAAAATTTCCGCGTACACTTTGACAAATTCTATTCTGAACTTGATTTGCACAAATCAGGCAAGGTTGAACACTATTTCAACGAACTGAAGAACAAAGGCGAATTATACGAACAAGACGGTGCTGTATGGTTTAAAACCACAAAATACGGCGACGATCAGGACAGAGTATTAAAGAAAGCAGACGGTGCAAACACATATCTTACGGCAGATATTGCTTATCACATGGATAAACTCGACAGAGGGTTTGACCGTTTAATCAATATTTGGGGGGCAGACCACCACGGCTATGTTGCAAGAGTAAAAGCATCTATTGAGGCACTTGGCGGAAACCCTGATAAACTGGAGATTCTGTTAGGTCAGCTTGTTAACCTGATTATTGACGGGGAAGAAGTCAGAATGGGCAAACGCCGTAAAATGGTTACTCTTGACGAATTGATTGAAGATGTCGGGGTTGATGCGACTCGTTTTTGGATGTCAATGAGAAGTATTGATACAACTCTTGATTTTGATATAGAACTTGCAAAGCGTTCAACAGACGAAAACCCTGTATTTTATGTTCAATACGCTCATGCCAGAGCCTGCTCAATATTGAGAAATGCAGTTAAAGAAAAGGTTAATGCAGAAACAGGTGAAACTTCTCCTGCTCCTATGAGTGAGAGTGAATTAAAATCAACACTGGAAAACTTTGATGCAAATGCGATGGTTAAAGCGGTACCTACTGCAAAAAGCTTAATTCTCAAATTAGAAGAATTTAAATCAATGATTGATTATTCTGCAAAAACAAGAGCGGTTTATACTATTTGCAGATATGTTCAGGATTTGGCAGGGGAATTTCATTCGTTCTATAACTCAAACAGAGTTATCTGCGAAGATAAAGACTTAATGAAAGCAAGACTTTGCCTGATTTATGCGGTTAAAACCGTATTAAAGAACGCACTTGATATTCTTGGAGTTACCGCACCTGAAAAAATGTAGGGTGAGGTAAAATAAACTTATAAATAAAAACGGACGAGCTCATATATAGAACTCGTCCGCTTTTTATAACTATTTTATACGCCAATAATATTCTGTTAAGTAACTTGCCGCATCAAAAGGATGCTCAAGAAATTTACTTTCTCTGTTACTTTTTATCTGACTAAATGTAGGCACATCAACAATACTCGTTCCCTCTTTAAAAGAGAGGTTATAAATATTGTATAAAAACCATTTACAACGCCTTTCATCAAGGAACAGGTGTCTTACCCCATTAGAATTTTTTACTCTTGAATTAAAAGCTGCAATTCTGTTTAATATCGGTGGGTTATAATCACGCAGGTGAAATTTCACCTGTTTTCTGTCATATCCGTGATTATACAACGCCCTGCGGATAATTGCATAATTTGTATATTCACTGAGGGTTGAACGGTTATCACCTGACGCATCACCGTTTATTATAATTTGTGAATTATGATTCGGATAACGCCTTATGAATTCCTGAATACATTGTTCTGTTGTAGTTTTTTCAACAACAATCTCATCAAAATAATATACATTTTCCTCATCAGTATACGCTAAAAGCCAACACATCGGATCGACATTAAAATCACATGTTATATGGACAGGCACATCAGCACAATATTTTAAATGCTTCAGATTATCATTGCCAAACCCTTTTACAACCAGACCGCTGGAATAATCACCAAACTCTCCGAGAACATTTATTCTGTAATAATCCTCGTCAAAACTTTCTTTTAACGATGAAATAAAATGCTGGGGAAGGTAAATATTGTTAGTTGTCGGGGCAATTATCAGTCTGTAATTTTCCCGTTTTTGTTCAACAAACCTCTGCCATATCCAGCCTTTATCAGACTGCGGGTTTGTATGCCCAAAAAGTCTGTAACGAAAATCTCCCCAGTTTTTACCTCTGTATGTATTTCTCAATCTGCCCAGTAATTGTTTAAAAGAGGAGTCATCAATCTGTGATGCCTCCTCAATTTCAGCCCAATGCAGATTCAGAGATTTAAACCTCTCGGGATCTTCAAAGGCGGAGAACAAAATTTCCGAACCGTTCTTAAATTTAATAATCTTATCAACCTTGTTATACGAAAAATGGATATTTTCCTTATATCCAAGCCGTTCAAGATGTTCAAGATATGTAACCAAGGTGGTTTTCCTAACGAGTTCGTATTCTTTTGCTCCGACTAAGCCTCTTGACCCCGGATACTTCTTTGCCAGCATTATCCCTAACAGTGCTCCGCACCAAGTTTTACCGCTTCCGTATCCTCCCTGATAAATAGCAACATCCAAAGGATAGCTGTGAGGAATCTCTATAAATTCCTTCTGTTTATCAAGCAGTTTGTAGTTAACCAAATCAGTTTTGAACCTCTGTTAAACCGTCAACATATTTCTTTAAATATTCATAAACACATTGAGATACAGAAGGGATATAGTCAATCAGAATACCAATGAACGCATTTATTATCGGGTTTCCGGATTTCACATTTTTCAGAACAAAATCAATTACTGCCTTGTCAACCTTTTCTTTTTTCTCGCTGCCATGCAGTTCTTCCTTTGCCTGCTCTATTATTTTTGTTTTCATAAAATCTAAAACCAGTTTCATATTAACCTTTGAGAACGATTTCTCAAAAGATTTTTTTATCAAATTAAAAATTCTTGCAGCCATTTTAACCTCCATAATCTATTTCAATTGCTTCTAATTCTTCAACCGTTTTAGCATTAGAAATCTGCTCTTTAATGTATGCATTATTCTCCCAACAGAAGGTGTGCAGAGTTTCTATCATTCGACCTATTGCCATTAAGTCACCTTTTGTGCAAAGTAAAGCCGTATTATCCATTCCGTACCAAACGACAGTGTCTGTATCACCCATCATAAGAAACTTTGCCGTAAGGTTTGTTTTCTGCTCTGTATCGCTGTCAAACAAGACATTACTATAAGTTACACCCTCTAAGAGTTTCGCATCACGCAGGCAGTCGTTTTCTTCCGCCTTTTCAATTTTCGCATTTATAAGTTTTTCTTCTTCTGTAAAATGCGGGCATTTTTCGGTCAGATACCATTGATAATCCTTTTCTGATTGTTCAACATCTCTCTGCCTCATTCCTATTTCTATATAGTATTCATCAGAACACCCTGCACCTAATTGAACAAGTCCTGTTTCTTCATCTTTAATAAAACAATATTTAATCATTAAGCTGTCCTCCTCCATACATTAACCACATAAGCAGGCGGTTGTACCGTTGTCGAATTTCCATAAATTGAATTTGCAAGACTTGCATCAAAATACACATCGTAAGGCTGGTTTGTACCATCTTTTGCAACATTATGTTTTGTCGTAGTTCTGTAAAACGGATATGATACGGGAACATAGTTGTTATAAGAGTTAGCACCGGTTCCGCCTGCAAGATTTGGTAATCCGGCCGAAATGGTTGTATTAGCATTAGTTCCATCACCTGTCCACAATGCCTTGTCGCCTGATACAAGAGTCCATGTTCCAAACAACGCAGACATCGGACAGGTTGAAGTTGTTCCGATAAATATTGCACCAACAGGATAGATTGTTTGTAATAAATCAACTACGGCAGAACTTGTTGTATACCCCGCATCGTTAGTAAATGCTGATACATTCGCAGGTACAGTCGGAATAGTTATTGATACATTTCCGCTACTATCAGGACTTGTATTATTTACCTTTGTGACCGTACCAACATTTGTTGTATACCCTGCATCATTAGTAAATGCTGATACATTTGCAGGTACTGTCGGAATGGTTATTGATACATTTCCGTTACTATCGGGAGTTGTATTATTTACCTTTGTGACCGTACCAACATTTGTTGTGTACCCCGCATCGTTAGTAAATGCTGATACATTCACGGGAACTGTCGGTATTGTCGGTTTATTTTTTATATAAGCTTTACTGCTTGAATTTGTCTCATTCCAGTTAGCCTGTACCTGTGCTGCAGGAATAGTCGGTTTATTAGTTAAATCATTATAACTTCCGCTTGTTGCAACAGTTGATAAATCAGTAGTGTTTACTTTATCCTGCAGGTCATCATACAACTTTTTAAAGTTGGCGTTTGTATTTGCGGCATTATAAAGAAGTTTTCTCGGCTTATATTCCATATCATTATTCGGATAATAGGTTGGGTTACTGATTGAAGTACCATCCCAATAGAACTCTCCCATATACCCCATAGTTGAATATGCCGCAGAATCAGAGTTGAACCCGTCAATATGTCTGAACCCCACACGCACCGTTTGACCCTGATTTGATATATCATACATTATAAGGTAAAGCCCTGTCGTGCCTGCAAATGCGGTATTTGTATAAACAGTACCGACGCTGCCTGCTGAAGTATTCACAGTCTGGTTTGTTGTTGTGACATTTAAGGTAACATCCTGCCCCAGAGTATAAGCACCGAATTTACAGCCATTTTTCAGCGTAATATTAGAACCGTTTGAAGTAATCATCGGATTTGTTATATCACTATAATCAGCAATATGCCCAAGCACGGTTGAGGTCTTAAAATCAGACAAACTGCCTGATGTTGCGTAATTCCCAGCAGCTTGCTTATTTGAAAGTAATGCATCAACTTCATTTGATGTATAGTAGTTTGATAAATCGACCTGACCGCTTGTAACCGCATTAGTGACGAGGGTATCAACTTCTGTTTTGTTATAATACTTATTCGGATTAACTGATAAGTACCCGTTATTGACAACGGTTGTGTCATCATCAGGAGCAACAATACCCGCTGTATGCCCGTTTGCAAAAAGGTTTTTCAGCAGCAAGGTTGAAATAACATTGTTATTTTTATCTTTCAGATTTAACTTGTTATAATAAGCAGAATTGTTATCAGAAGAAGATGGCCCTTCTATTAAAAGCTTTAACCCGCTGATATTACTCGATATTCTTGTTGCTAACACGGAAAAATTGGCATCAATTTTATCAAACAAATTTTTGAAAATTTGTTTTAATTCTAATAATGTTGTCATAAAATTATTCCCCTAAAACTGTTATTGATGCTCCCGTCAAAATGTCATACAACAATTGATCAACCTGCGCAGATGTATAATACGCAGACAAATCAATAACAGTATCCCCGATTAACTCATAATCCGTACCTGTCCAGATATACTCATTACAGTAATCTTTTTCTTTACCTCTTGTTGCTTTTTGAACGAGGTATAACTTGGTAGAATCACCTGTTACAGGTAATTCATTAACCTTAAGCGGCGAAAATCTCGGAATTGCCGCAAGTTCTGTTTTTGTTGCATAAGTAGTTGTAATGACATTCCCGCTGCCATCTTTTTGCGCACTTTCCGCATTTGCTACATTGTTAATTGTGACTGTTGAGGTTGTGTTATTCCCCTTTGTAACCGTAAGAACGGCATTACTGCCCGTAACAGAAGTGACGGAATTATTTTTGTTAGTACCGACGACCTCCGTCAGAGCATCCAGCCCCTGTTTTAATGCAGAAAAATTACTATTAATCCTTGAGATTATAGTATTATAAACCGTTTGTATATCATCTCTAAGTGTCATAAAATCTCCTTAATTTTCAATCGTAATAATATTTGAATCCCCTAAAATATCCAGTATAAACTGTTCCAAATCGTCTATTTCCAAACCGACATCATCCATTATCGTATTTTTTATTCTTCGGCATTCTGCGAGCATAGCAGTCATCTCATTTTTATTCAGATAACTTTCTGCTACATATTCCCGAACAATTTTTGTAAGATGAATCAATATGGAATTAGACACCTGAACAACATTGTTATTACAGGTTTTAGCCAATTTTAATTCATTGTTACTCATTTGATTCTCCCTCCACTAGCTTTGGGAAAACCACAAATTTGTACAACCGACCGTAAGTGCAGTTTTCGAGAAATAATGTATCGACATCATTATCCGCACATTTTTTCAAACCGTAATAATAAACACTAAACGGCTCATCAACAGGAACATTGAATAAATCGGTGTATTCACTCTCTAACCTGATTGTCACAGTGGGTTGAAAATTTGACTCAACCATTAATTCCTCACCTACGGTAACTCTGCGGGCATCTTTTATCCCGAAATATATTCTGTAATTTTTATCGGTATCGATACCTGTTACAACAACATCGCCCGTATCACCCTGATGGATATATAAGTTACCACGGTCATCAATATTAAGCCCCACAGAATCACCCCCTAATTATTTCTAAATAACTGTATTTTTCCACTAATAACTCCTTTCCGCTAATACTTAATCATGACCGAATACTTCTCATTCGCAGCAGGGGCACCAAATATGACGCTTGGGGTTATATTCGGCATCACAAAAGACGCCGGAGACCCCGGAGTTCCGAAAGTATTACCCACCACATCAAACAAATCGGGGTAATCTGTCCTTGAATACTCTTCTCCGTCACACGGTAAATACCCTTCAGGAATCTCTGTACTCGGATATATTAAAATCGCACCGACCGGAACAAAAAACCTCATTTTGTCCAATACTTCACCAAGTGATGTACGAAATCCTGAAATTGTCGATATAAATGTTGCGACCCTGTTTGTAATATACGCATTTAACTGTTTAATTTTTGAATCTAAATAGTTGAAATTATTGTTCACATCTGAGGACAAAACAAGACTCCCCGCTTCAAATTCAACTAAATCCATATCTACTCCTTTCCGCCAATTATGGCATCATAAATCTTATCAACCTTTTTTTGCATATCGGAAATATGCACCTTCAGATTATTTGACTCTTCTTTTGTCATATATTTTTGCGAAACGGTTTCAAGAATTTGTCTGTGCTGGATTTCCAACTCCTGAGGGGTGACAAAAAGGTTGTATTGAAAAAACATAATAAAGACTATCAAAATTACAGGAGCATACCTTGTAATCATTTCTTTGTCCATAAAGACCTCCTTAAAATTAGTAATTGAATCTTATCTGTTGTTTTAAAAAGTGTCATATATCTTTCCGTAATCGCCAGTGCCTGCTGCAAATCACACTTTAGCGACTCTACCTGATACCTTAGATTTTTTATTTCTTTTGCCGCATTAAAAATCTTCCTGAAAATAGCGAACATACTACACCTCCAATGTTTGTTAAGTTTTGTAAACAAATTAAAAATTTATGTTATAAAAAAGTCAATTTTTTTAGAGTTATATACTTTATATATACATAAGAGAGATTTAAAAATTATTCACAGAGTTTAAAAAATTACTTAAATTTTTACTTTATATTTTTGATTTAAAAAATTATAGAGGACAAAGAGTTTAATTTATCATTAAAGGAGAGCAAGATATGGCACTATTATTTGCTGATGTTGTCGCACGCTATAATGCGGAAAAA
>CACWZA010000042.1 GCA_902765215.1 uncultured bacterium
GCTAAGATAGATGGAGCATTAAATAATAGCGGTACTGTAGCAAATAACGGAGTAATCACAGGTGCAATAACAAACAGTGCAACAGGCGGAATAACAACAAATGCATCTAACATACTTGGCACAGTAGATAACGCAGGCACTCTGACCTTAACAGGCGGTGAAACTCAAAATACAATTTCAGGTACAGGTACAACAATCTTTACGGGTGATGTAACCGTAGGAAAATCATTGAGTAATTCCGTTGAAATGGCAGGCGGTAATGTCGGACTCGGCGAAGACGGTGCACTTTCTAATATTGGAACTATGACAGTAAACGGCGGTGCTTTGAGTCTGCAAAACGGAAAAACAGCAACAACAGATATTAACTCACTCATATTGAATCAAGATTTAACCTTATCAATTGATGTTGATTTAATCAACAAATCTGCTGATAAGATTGCTGCTGATGAAGTAACTTCTAATAATCACGACATAATTATTCAGTCAATTGCGGTAATTGCGGATTCAACAAAAGATTTACCGCTTAATATAAACATTGCAAACGATACTGTAAAATCAATAGTCAGATTATCTTCTGAACAAATGACAGTTATAGGTTTCGATCCTACAATCAGTTATATTGTTTCATATTCAAAAGAAACAGGTAATTTGAAATTCAACTATGACGGTCTTAAGGGTGCTGTAGCATCAACTGCTCCTGACAGAAGTTATAATATGGTTAGAGATGAAGATGTCAGAGAAGACCTTGGACCAATGGGTGGTGAAAACTCTACGCTGACAATTAACGGTAATGACTATGTAATCATCGGTAACGGACACGAAGGTATAGGCGTTGCCGAAGGTCAAACTCTGAATGTTAACGATACAACATTTAATAACCTGCATAATGCGGTTGTAAACGAAGGTACTACAAACTTCAATAATGTAACCGTTGATGAGGATTCTAATGTTGTTAACAATGCTAATCTTAATATGACAGGAACAACCGTTCTTGAAGGTGATTTAACAGGTACCGGTGATACAAATGTTAAGACAGGCACTTTAACCGTTGATGAAGATGTAAATGTTGTACAGGGTTCACTGACACTTGAAGAAGGTACAACATTAGATAACAGCGGTATGATTACAGCATCTGTAATCAACGAAGGTACTGTTAATACAAATGCATCAAATATTGACGGTACAATTGCAAACAGTGGCGAACTCAACCTTTCAGGCGGTACTGTTTCAAAAGATATTACAGGTGACGGTGAAACTAATGTATCTGCTTCACTTACAAATAATGCATCAATCACTCAGGACAAGGTTACATTGGCTAACGGTATAACTTTAGAAAATAACGGTGATTTAAATGCAGAACTTCAAAGCGGTGCTAATATTAATAACTCAGGTAATATCACAGCAAACGGCGGTGTAAATAACGGCTCAATTTCAGGTAGCGGTACATTCACTAACACAGGTGAATTTAATAACCCTAACCCGATTTCTCAGTCTAAGGTTACTAACGACGGTACAATGACTAATAACAGTGTGATAGCTACCGATAACTTTACAAACAACGGTGATATTACAACTGCAACAACAGGCATTGTTACAAATAATGATATAACCAATAATGGCGAATTAACTTATAATGCAGGTACTGCATCTACAAATAATATTAAAGGTACGGCTGACGGCCATGTTATACTTGATACAAATTCTAACTTCAATCTGAATCACGCTATAACAGGTAATCAGGTTTCATTGAACAGCGGTGTACTTTCATTAGGTCAAAATGCTGATTTATCTAATACATCACAAATTAACCTGAATAACGGTGCAATCAATGTACTTGATAACAAGGTAACCAACACTAAACTGGGTGATGTTAACCTTAACGGTAACATCGGTTTGGCAATAAATTTTGACCTGAAAACTCTGAAGTCTGACTCGTTTACGGCTAATGTAACCAATAACGACGGTATCTTTGATATCACAAATGTTGTTGTATTAGGCAACACTCTGAAGGATAGCTTCAAGATTAACTTAGGCGATGCTACAGGACTCGGTGCAGACAATGTAACATCAGAAAAAATCAAATTACCTTCAATAATGACTCCTATAAGAAAGATACAGGGTAAAGTCGAAAACGGATATCTGTCTTATGCACCTGCAGGCGGAAACGATTACAGAAACTACAACCCTTCAGTATTGGCTGCTCCAATTGCGGCACAAATCGGCGGATATCTGACTCAGTTGAATACTTATGATGAAGCCTTCAAGAACCTTGATATGAAGATGTTGATGACAAAACAGGAAAGAGAAGCATACAAGTTTGCTAACAAATATGCATCAGCAGAAACTCCTATGGTCTTCTCACCTACATATATTGCAGAACAAGAACCTGCATTGTGGCTCAGAGGATATTCAACATTTGAAAAAGTAAACTTACGCAACGGCCCTAAAGTAAGTAACATATTATATGGTACATTTGGCGGCGGTGAAAGCAAGATGTATGACATAGGACACGGTTTCAGTGTTCAGTACGCAGGATATCTTGGATATGTCGGTTCTCATCAGGCATACTCAGGTAACGATATTTACCAAAACGGTGCTGCTGCCGGTGTAACAGCAATGTTCTATAAAGGCGGATTCTTCGGCGGTGTAACAGCAAGTATCGGCTTCAGTATTGCTGATGCATCTACTAAGGGTGGCAGTGAAGACTTCCCTATGATGACAGGCGGTGTTGCTGCTAAGACAGGATACAATTGGGAACTTGCAGAAGGCAAATTCATTATCCAGCCTAGCTTCCTGATGTCATATTCATTTGTTGATGCGTTTGATTATACAAATGCGGCAGGAATAAAAATCAAAGACGATACTTTAAATGCAATAAATATGGTTCCTGGTTTGAAATTTATCGGTAATCTTTCAAACGGATGGCAGCCATATATGAGTATTCAGTTAGTATGGAACATTATGGATAAGACTAAATTCCAGGCTGCTGATGTTCAGTTACCGTATATGTCTGTAAAACCATATCTCCAATACGGTTTGGGTATCCAAAAACACTACGGTGACAGATGGACAGGTTACTTGCAGGCAATGCTCAGAGGCGGCGGAAGAAACGGTGTTGCAGTATCTCTCGGTTTGAGATATGCAATGGAAGAAGAACCGCTCCCTCCATGTATTGAAAACCCTACTCCGCAAATTGAAGTTAAATCATTGTACGGAACTGTAAAACCTGTTTCTGAAACTAAGATTAACAAAGATAAAGAAAAAGTTAAACCTAAGAAGAAAACAAGACAGGATAAGGCTAGAGAAAAAGCTGAACGCGAAAGAATCAGAGCTGCCATAAAGGCAAGAGAAGAAGCTGAAGCCCGTGCAAGAGCACAGGCAGAAATGGAAGCACAAATTCAGGCAGAATTTGATGCACAATATCAACTTGAACACAAAGCAAGAGATGCAAAACTCGAATCTGACATTCAGGCTACTCAGGAAAAAATAGATACACAATCAAACTCAAAGCAAGAGGTAAAAGTGAATGAAGTACCTAAAGAGGTCAAATATGAAAATAAAATGACCAGACCTGAAAAGAAACCTGTCGTTGATATAAAACTTCAGCAGCCAAATATGATGAAATAAAATTAAAATTTTATGATATAAAAAAGTCCGGAATTTTTATTCGGACTTTTTTGTTTAGTTTACCTCTTTTCAACTTTGTGGTAGTGTGTATTTAGAAAAGATGAGCGAGGTAGTGATGTCATATAAAATATTATCAAAAAAAGAGTTATGTCCTAATCAGTATGAAATAACTATTGATGCACCTTATGTTGTGCGTAATGCAAAAGCAGGGCAATTTATTATTTTCAGAGCAGAAGAAGACGGTGAGAGAGTCCCTCTTACAATAGCAGATGTTGATAAGGAAAAAGGTATTTTAACTTTGGTATTTATGGCAGTCGGCTATTCAACAAAAAAACTTGCTCAGCTTGAAGTGGGCGATGAATTGGTCGATTTAGTCGGGCCTTTGGGGAAACCTACCCATATAGAAAACTATGGTACAGTCGTCTGTGTTGCGGGCGGTTACGGTGCTGCACCTTGTTATTTAATTGCAAAAGCATTCAAAGATGCGGGTAACAAAGTTTATATGATTATGGGTGCAAGAACAAAAGATTTAATCTTCTGGCAGGATAAAATGAAAAATGCCTGCACGGAACTCTATATTACAACCGATGACGGTTCTTTGGGTATAAAAGGGTTCGGAACAACTGTTCTTAAAGAAATTATGGACAGAGAAAAAGTCGATTATACGATAGCGGTAGGCCCTATGCCTATGATGAGAGCGGTTGCTAAAATGACTGAAGGAACAGGTATAAAAACAGAGGCTTCTATGAACCCGATTATGGTTGACGGAACAGGCATGTGCGGTGCGTGTCGTTTGACTGTAGGTGGGGAAACAAAATTTGCCTGTGTTGACGGCCCTGATTTCGATGCTCATTTAATAGATTTTGACGAAGTTATTAACAGAACGAGAATTTATAAAGACGAAGAAAGACGCAGAAGTGAAAACTGTAATCTTTTAAATATGGCAAAATAGGTGCTTTATGGATGAGTTAGAGATAATAAAAGATTTAATAGCAGTAAAAAATTATAATGAAGCAAAGACTGAAGTTGACAAATATATTGAAGGCGGTCATCAGAATGATTTGGAAGCAGTCAAACTCAGAGGGCTTATTTTGGTTAATTTAGAGAACTTCAAAGATGCAAAGCCCGATTTTGAACATGCTGTTAAATTATCCCCGAAAGATGCTACGGCACTTTTTTACTTGGCAAGTTGTTATGATAATTTAGGTCAGCTCCTTGAGGCAGAAAAGTATTATAAAAAAGTTTTGGAAGTGAGAGAAAATTATATAAATGCATACAAAGATTTGTGTATTATTTATATGAAAACAAGCAGGGAAATTAATGCAATAGAGCTTGCAAGCAAGGCAAAAACTCTCGCCCCGACAGATTATACATTTGACTATTTAATCGGTACTGCAAGTATTGCTCTGAAACGGTATAATGACGGCATTTCGCATTTAGAAAAGGCACTTGCTATGAACCCGTCACATTTTCAGATTTATAACAACCTGGGAACTGCATATTTGCTCGTCGGTCAAAGACAAAAAGCGATTGATGCATACAAAAAAGCTATAAAAATTAAGCCTGACGATTCTGTTTCATATTATAATATCGGCTCTATTTATCAGATTCAAAACAAACATACTCAGGCTGCAGACTATTTTAAAAAAGCATATAATCTTGAAAATAAAGAAAATTATTTGGTGTCACTTGCTCTTTCCGAGTTAAAGGCAGGTCATATCGAAAATGCAACAAAGCACTATAAGGCACTTGCACTTTTGCACCCTGAAAAAGATTCTTTCCAGTATAATCTGGCATCTTGTTATGAATTGTCGAAGAATTATGAGCAGGCAATTATTATAATGAAACAATTGCTCTCAAGAAACCCGAAGTCTGTTTCTATGGCTCAGAAACTTGCAGGGTTGTATATTGAAATCCGTCAGTTCAGACAGGCAAAAGATTTGTACGATTCAATTATTTTGAAATCTGCTCCGTCATCAGAGATACTTTATCAGTACGCAATATTATCAACCCAGTTGTATGATACGGGAACTGCAGAAAAAATATTTAAAAAAGTTATAAAAATGGATCCTGAAAACGCAAATGCACACAAAGATTTGGGCGTTATATACTTAAACCAAAGACTGTTTGATTACGCGCAGGATGAATTTGATACGGCTTTGAAACTTGCACCTGATAATTTTGATATAGTTTTTGAATATGCAAATTATTTGTATGCAATTTCTCAATATGAAAAGGCGGATGAATACTATACGAAAGCATTAGAACTTAAGGATGATGTTGTTGCAAAAGCCCTGAGTGCAATCAATAAACTGGAAATTAACCAGTTAGACGAAGGGCGTGAACTTATAGAATCTGCTCTGAACGATCAGCCTGAGCACGAGTATATACAGTTTTTGGCAGGCAGAATTTATTATTCAATGAAAGATTATGAAAACGCCAAAACATATTTCATTAAATCTTTGGAGCAAAATCCGGATAAAGAAACAAAAAACCTTTTGGCGCTCACATATTACGAACTTGGTGAGTATGACAAGGCTCTTAATATATTTAATGCACTGCTTGATGTTGTGAAGAAAAATATTTCATTAATGCTCAGCAAAGCAAAATGTTATGAAAAAATGGGTAATATTGACGAAGCATTAAAAGTTCTGGACGAATTAACCGACATTTTCCCTGAATGTGAAGAAGCCCATGAAATGATAAGAAGAATTTCATAAGGACAGGGGTAAATATTTTTTACATTTTTTAATAACTCTGTTATCTGCAGTATGATTGTCTGTCAACCAAATCCCCCGCAAAGCATGTCACAGCATGGTTTTCGACATGTTAAGACATGTTACAAACATGAAAAAATCATGGCAATTTTTATATAAGTATATACTTTATATATACAAGAGATATTAAAATAAGGAGTACGACATCATGCGTTGGGGTTTCCCAGAATATGATCATGGAAGAAGCAGATTGCAGTTTGAAAGACCCGATTTCGGGGCTCCGCAATCTAATATGAACTATTCTGCTGCAAATCTACATTGTGGACCGGAACAGAATGCGTTTGATGTTCGTTATCAACCTCCCGGAATAAGAATTAATGTTCATGGCGGATTTGGCGGTTACAGAGGTCCAAGTACATTTGAAACCGTTATGGGTGGCATATTTGGACTTGCAAGAGTTGCATTGGGCTTCTATGCTGTTTCAAAATTCGGCAATGCTATGGGCCAAACAAGAATCGGTGGCTGGTTTAATAATATGATTGGCTCTTGGGGCGGCGGATATGGTGGCTACAACTCAGGCATGTATCCTGCTAATTCATGGGTAAATCCATTGAATGCATCAGGTATGTCATATGCTAATTTTAAACCTGAAACTTATGAAGAAGCTGCTGCAAGAACACAGGCAGAAAAGAATGCTAAAGGTAAAGCTCAGGCTCAAGCAGTAGCGGAACAAAAAAAGGCATCAGAAGAATTACAAAAGAAACAAGAAAAGAAAGCAGAACCAACTAAACCTGCTGAAGGTGCAGGCGGTGCCGGTGGTGCAGGCGGAGCTGCGGCGGCAAGTCCTACTTCGGTTACGGATATATCTAATGCCTTTAAATCAGGTAGAGCAAAAGCAGTTAACGGAAACAACCAACCTATACAAGGAAATATAAGTGATGTTGTTGATGGGAATGATGATACTAAGAATTATCCGAAAGAATTTACTGTAACTGATACTACAAACGGCAATAATAAGTATGTATATGAATTTGATAAACTTGAAGGCGAAAAACCTGTATATAAATTAAAAGAAAAACCGACATTAACTTCAGGTACTGCTGATAGCGGATGGGCAAGCAAACGATATGCTCTTACAGGTTTGACAAAGGGTGCAGATAATAAATATACAGTTGATATGTCAACAACAAGTACTGCAACAACTCACTTATAATATAATCAATATATAAACAAAAAAGACAGGATTTATATCCTGTCTTTTTTTATCCAAATGTCGGGAAACCTATCCCGTTATTGTGTAATATTACAATCAGGGCGATTATTCCTATTCCTATCAGTATATCAAGGACTTTGAACAGTCTTGAAAATACCTGCCAGCATACCCAAAAAGACGGGATTGCTATCCATAACCAGTTATAGCCCTGAAGGAACCAGTTGTTTACCCAAAATCCTATTCCCAAAACAATTAGTGCTGTTCCCAACGCACTGAAGATAAAGCTCTTTATCATACTTTCTCCTTTTTTATCAATTATAACCCGAAAAAGGTTTTCTTGTTATCGTTTAGATAAATTATTGTTTAGGGGTAAATGTATAATTAACCCTCACCCGTATTTGTAAGAAATCAAAGATTTCTACAACTACACCCTCCCCCTTTACATAGGGGGAGGGTA
>CACWZA010000043.1 GCA_902765215.1 uncultured bacterium
TCCGAAAAGGTCGGATTACCCCCTCCCTACCCTCCCCCTATGTAAAGGGGGAGGGAGTAGTTGTAGAAATCTTTGATTTCTTACAAATACGGGTGAGGGCTAATTATATATTTACCCCCTACCCCCTCTTGCTCGTAAATCATGTTTATTTTAGACTGAAGGGGTAACGACTACTAAATAAGGAGAATTAATTATGTCAAGAAGACCTATTATGGCAGGAAACTGGAAAATGAACAACCTTAGAGCGGATGCAAAATCTTTGGTTGAAGGAATACTTGCAGGAATAAAAGATTTAAACGAAGCACAAATGCCTGAAGTTATTGTAGCACCTACATTCACTTCATTATCATTAGTATCTGATATGATTTCAGGTAATTCAAAGATTGCTTTGGCAGCACAAAATTGTCACTGGGAAGCATCAGGTGCTTACACAGGTGAAGTTACCGTTGGGATGCTTAAAGATTTAGGCTGTTCTTATATCATTATCGGTCACTCTGAAAGAAGACAATACTTCTCAGAAACAGATGAAATGATTAACAAAAAAGCAAAAGCTATTTTAGCAGGCGGTTTGTTACCTATTATCTGCTGTGGTGAAACTCTTGAACAAAGAGAATCAGGCGTTACTGATCAACATATCGCAAGCCAAATCAGAGCAGCATTATCAGGTTTGACTAACGAAGAAATCGCTAAATCTGTTATCGCTTATGAACCTATCTGGGCTATCGGTACAGGCAAAACTTGTGATTCTGTTGAAGCTAACAGAGTTATCGCTATGATAAGAAATGTTGTTAAAGAAATTTCTGACAGCGCTACTGCTGATTCTATCAGAATCCTTTACGGCGGTTCTGTTAAACCTGCAACTATCGAAGAACAAATGTCTATGTCTGATATAGACGGTGCTTTAATCGGTGGTGCAAGTCTTAAAGCTGACAGCTTCAACGAAATTATCACTAACTCAATGAAAGTTGCAGTTTAAGGATAAATTTTAAGGAATTAAAAATAAAGTATAGAAATTGGGAAACGGTATTCTGTTTCCCCTTTTCTAATTAATGGGAAATATGGCGGAAAAGTTATCGTTAAAAGAGTTATGTAAGGAATTATCCATCTCGCCTGCAACCGGTAAAAACTGGGTAAGGCTGGGTAAAATTGTGCCTGTAACTACATCCGGTAATAAACATTATTTTGATAAAACTTTTGTCGAAGAACTGAAACAAAACATAAAAAACGGTAAAATTGTTGCCCTGAAAAGCCGCAGAAACAAAAAATATGTGTCAGGTAACAAACTCTATTCCTCTTATGTTTCAGACGAATCTGAAAATACCGAAACCGTACAAAAGCTGATTGATTATATTGATAAAAACGGGATAAAATTAACAGAAAACAAAATAGCTGAAATTGTTTCCTGTTGTGCGTTTTCGCTTATTAAAAACAGTGTGGCAGAGGAAAATATGAAAGGATATTTACCTCTGATTGAAGATATTTCTAAAAAATATAAGGAGTCTGAATTTAATAAATTTATATTTACCCCCGAAAAAAATGAAGATATTTTAGGGCTAATTTATATCTCTCTAAAAAATATAGGTGACAGAAAATCAAAGGGTTCATATTATACCCCGACAAATGTTGTTAAGAAGTTATGCCGTAATCTGAATCTGAAAAAAGGTCAGTCTGTATATGACTGCTGCTGCGGAACAGGGAATTTTCTTTTGCAGGCTGATGCCGATTTTAACGATATTTTCGGGAATGATATCGATAAAATGAGTGTTAAAATTGCCCGCCTTAATATGGCTATAAAATACGGTGTAACGGATGAAGCCCTGCTCAATTTACATATAACAAACAATGATTTTCTGACTTTTGAGGATAAAAAGAAATATGATTTTATTATTGGAAACCCGCCATGGGGCGCTGATATTAAGGATAAAAAATATAAAGAATCTTATGATGCTATAACGGATAAGGCACTCGGTCTTTTGAAACAAAACGGGGTTTTGTCTTTTGTTCTGCCCGAGGCGATTTTGAATGTTAAATCTCATAATAAAATAAGAAAGGTTATATCTGAAAATAATTCAATAAAATATATTGAGTATTTAGGCGATATTTTTGACGGGGTACAGTGTCCGAGTGTTATTCTTCAGATTTTGCATAATGATAAACCTTTCGATACAAAAGGGATGCGTGTTGTCACGAAGGACAGAGATTTTGTGATAGATGAAAACAGGGAAATCGATTCTGAATATTTTAATTTCCTTTCTGATAATGAGGAATATAAAATCATAAAAAAAATAGAAAATATTTCAAACAAAATCACCCTGAAAAACAGGTCGAAATTCGCTCTGGGTATAGTAACAGGGGATAATAAAAAATATCTTTCGGATAAAAAAAATAACAAAAATGAAATGATACTAAAAGGGGTAAATATACATAAATATAATTATGAAAATTCAGACACATATATAACCTTTACCCCCGAAAAATTTCAGCAGGTTGCTCCTGTTGAATTTTACAAGGCGAAGGAAAAACTTTTTTATAAATTTATATCATCAGAACTCGTTTTTGCTTACGATAACAAACAAACTTTATCTCTGAACAGTTGTAATATCCTGATACCGCAAGTTGCAGGACTTGATGTAAAGTACATTATGGCGGTATTAAATTCAAGGGTTGCACAGTTTTATTTCAGAGGGAAATATAACTCAATCAAGGTGTTGCGCTCTCATATAGAGAGTATTCCGATACCTTTCCCTGATGAAAACATTCAGCAGGAAATAATCGGGCTGGTAAATGATATGCTGAATAAACCGTCAAAAGATAAATATAACCAAATTGACAGAAGGATATCCGGTTTATACGGCTTAAATGATAGAGAATATTCTCTTATTTGTTCTGTTCAATAATATTTTTAAAGGCTTCAACCGCAACTTTAATAGCACCTTCGGTATCGTGGACAACAGGGTTATCAAGTCCCTGCTTTTCTCTTTCCTGATTTGCTACAACCAAAAATACCGAGCCGACTTTTACCCTTAAGTAACTTCCGACAATAAATAGTGCCGCAGATTCCATCTCGGAAGCTTTGCAGCCGAGTCTTAACCATGCGTTCCATTTGTTCATCAGTTCATAACTTACAGGCATTTTTTCAGGTTCGTGTTGTCCGTAGAAGGAGTCTTTACATTCAACAACCCCTGTATGATAGTTATATCCGAGTTTTTTTGATGCTTCAACCAAGGCATTGACTGTTTCGTGGTCTGCAACTGCAGGGAACTCAATAGGAGCATATTCTTTGCTTGTTCCTTCCATTCTTATTGCACCTGTTGCAATAACAATATCTCCGCCTTTGACATCAATATCCATTCCGCCGCATGTACCGACACGGATAAAATGTTTTGCGCCTGCTTTGACAAGTTCTTCGAGTGCAATAGATGCAGACGGCCCGCCTATACCTGTTGAGGTTACACTCACCTTAACCCCGTTCAGATAACCGGTGTAGGTTACATACTCTCTGTTATCCGCAACAAGTTTAGGGTCATCAAAATATGCGGCAATCTTTTTGCATCGTTTAGGATCCCCGGGAAGAATAACGAATTCCCCGACATCACCTTCTCTTACCGCTATATGATATTGTAGACCATCTTCTGCATATTTCATAAATTTCTCCTTTTTAAAAGTGGTTAAAATATTAAGAGATTAGGAAATTTCTTAACCGCTTAATTGCTTAATATCTTAACTACATTTAAACTATACTTTGTTTCATTCTTGCTGAACGGTTTTCGCTTAACAAGTTCTTTAATTTCATGATTGCCTGAGCGTGAATCTGGCATGCTCTGGATTCTGAAATCCCTACTGTTTCCCCAATTTCTTTAAATGTCATGTTTTCATGGTAGTAAAGAACCATGACCATTCTTTCTCTCTCAGGTAATCGTTTCAAAGCAGCTTCCAATTGGTTATTAATATCTTTGCTTTCATAAACCTCATGAGGTGCTTTGTGATTTTCATCTCTTATTGTATCGATAACTTCAAGATTATCATCACCTGAGCCTTTTTTCTCGTAAATAGATGTAATTGTTGTATCGTCTGCAAGAATTTGATCAACTTTTTCAGGCTCCATTCCTAAAAGTTCCGCGACTTCGGAATTAGTGGCAGGACGGCCGAATTGTTTCTTTAACTGTTCCTGTGCCTCTTTTACATCTTTAATTTTTCTTCTTACACTACGAGGTAAGAAATCCTGCGAACGAATTTTGTCGATAATATTCCCTCTAATTCTCACCAGTGCATAAGTTTCAAATCTTGCACCCGAGCGAGGGGTATATTTTTCGACTGCATCTATCAAACCTTCTATACCATAGCTGGATATATCTTCAAAAGTAAAGGTTGGAGGAAGTGCCACCTTAACACGGCCTACAACATATCTTGTCAGGTAAATATACTGAACAATAAGCGTGTCACGCAACTGTTTGTTGCTGTGATCGGCAAGATACGCTTCCCAGACTTTTACAATCTCATCGTCCGAGAGCCGCTTGATGTTGTTATAGGAGCTAAAACTGTTCTCGTTCTCCATTCCTCTTCCCAAAATAAATAAGTGTTACATTCTAATTATATTTATTTAGGAAATGTTTTTATCGTGTATATGTATGAACTTCTGCAAAAATACTAAAGTATGTATACGATTGGATGTGGAAAATATTCTATATATTGAAACTCTTACGGGAACCTTCTTCATGGTAAATGACATTTCCGCATACAATCTCAATTACTTTGAGGGCAAACTCTTTTGCCGAATCCTGTGCAGTGAGCGGGAATTCCCTGTTAGAAAAAGGTTTTATTTTCAGGATAGAATTTTGCATCTTATCAGCAGGAACATAAAGCGAAGCAATTTCGTTATCGAGCAGTATTTCCATGCCCTTGTTTTTGTCGTTAATATCTCTCATTAACTCGTTATAGTTGCCTTTTATCGCCATGATTCTGCCGCATGGAAACGGTTGTTGGTTTTCTCTGTATAATGCCTGTGGCATGAAGTTACATCTTGTCGTCAAACTGATTGTGTGCCAGAGAATATCCAGTGTTACAACTGTCTTCTGGGTATCAAAATCAACATGGATATTAGTCTGGTGCGGTAGTCCGCGGGAAGTGAAAGACTTCTTCAGAGAATCAACAGTCAGTTTAAGGTCATCAATAATTTCCTTAAATACCTCAACAGTATTGATTGTTGCATTTTGATAATCAAGGTACTCTTTATACATGTGCGTAGAAACAAGCCCTACACGTTCCTGTATAAGCGCATCTTTTCTGAAATTCATTTCTGTATTATCAAAGCTCTCGTAACCGCTGACCACAATTTACTCCTTATCAGAATTTTACAACTAAATATAGTGTCGTGTAAAGAATTATCCGTTGTATCTTTACATTAGATTTATACTAATATTTTATTCCACATTTTAATTCTTTTCAAAAAGGGGAATAAATAATATTGACTTATACTCTATACTGGTTTTACAATGATTATATGCGTGCGTAGCTCAGTAGGATAGAGCGGTGGTTTCCTAAACCGCGTCTGCCGTGGGTTCGACTCCCACCGCGCGTATTTTATTCTAATCAATAGGGGTGCGGGTTTCCGCCCCTTATTTTTTCGGGCGCGGTCTGAAATTTTTTGTTAATTTTTAAAAATTGTGGTTATTTTGTGGTTACTTTTTTTAAAAAATATATAAAAATCGGTGAGGGGTATTTAATCCCTGTGCCCTTTCTGTATCAACATTTTATAAAAGCGTGATATAACAGCATTTCACTCCTATTGTTACGAGTTTGTAACATGAAAAATAATAAAAAGGCAATTTTTATATGAGTATATACTTTATATATACATAAGGGATAACTTATTACAGGGTACAACTAAATAGGTAAAATTATACGAGGATAGAAAAAGATTATCGTAGAAAGCCT
>CACWZA010000044.1 GCA_902765215.1 uncultured bacterium
TGGGTAAATCCTCCTTGTTGATTTGGTGTGGTAACTTAATTCTACAAAAGGATTTACACCATGTCTATTTAATTTTGCGCAACTTATTGTACCTTATCCTTTTCGTGTGTAGGTGATTGTGATATAATAAAAATAGATGCAAACGGGTGTTTAGAAAAAATCTACCATATGTGTTTCTCAAGTTATTTCTATGTTTTGGGAGTAAGCAGTGGTTTCTGTTTCCGTTTTTCTGTTTTTTGGTAAGGGTTAACAATATAGTTGTGGTTGCGGTGATATATTATTTTTGGATAGAAAGGAAGTACAAATAATGGATAAAAAAATAAGATGTACTGCTTGTGGTTATCAATTAGATGTTGAAGGGGCATATGTCCAAAATGTGGCAGTGAAGAATATACCATTATATTAGAGGTAAAAGAAGAACTGTCTCTCAAGGAAAGAATTAGTGGAAAAGTAAGAGAAGAGGGGGTAAAAAAGCCGACAAAGGAATTTATTTATGGCTAAGATTATTCACAGCAGGCACATAAGTATATGGAAAAAGAAAGAGTTATTGACCGCAAGAATAATAGATATCATGAAAAAGTGACTGATCCGGATAATGGAAATGTTGTGCACAAATGTGATGAACTTCTTACGGAACATTTTGGTCACGAAAGTGCCAAAAACAAATATAATGCAGAGCATATGTAAGAGTTGGTTTCTGTCAATAAGTTATCAAGTTTAGAAAGAAACCAAAGTATTATGCATTTTCTAAAAAAGGCTTTACATATCTGTACATATGTAGTAAAATAAAACAAGAACAAATGTTCAATAAAGGATGGAACAATCAATTATCCTTATTAAAGTAGTACGGGATTCTTTGCAAAGGTATTGTTTTATGTTACAATAAAAAAGCTGGGGGAGTTTATGACACTGAAAAATGCAAAAATAATGAAACTACTGTTTCATCTGACGCCGTTATCCAATATGGAATCTATTATTAAAAATGGATTAAAACCAAGAAACCTTTTAGACGGAAATGAGAATGCGTTTATTGATATTGCTGATCCGGAAATAATTGACAAGAGAAGTTGCCAACAGTTAGGTGACTATATTCCTTTTCATTTTCATCCATATTCAGCTTTTGATTTTGCAGTAAAGAATAGCCACCCAGATATTAAGTTTGTATATATTACGATAACAAGAAATTATGCAAGAGATAAAGGGTTTAAAGTAATCCCGTCGCATCCGTTGTCTGATCAAGCTTTCTCTCCGATTCTTTATGATTATGAAACAGGTTTTGACATGATTGATTGGGAAGCTGTAGCAACATCGGGAAATTGTGATCCTCATGTCAAGAGTGCAAAGATGGCAGAATGTCTTGCTGATTGTATTATTCCGGTTTCATCATTTCATAACGTGTTTGTTCCTGATATAGAAACGGAAAAATATATTAAAGCATTATTTCAGGCTAAAGGTTTTACAAGGCAACCACCCTATGTCAATATCTGGTCAGAGGTGTTTGCTTTGAACGAACTGTAAGAATATAAGGTATAGTTTTTTAAATATATTTTGAGGCACTTAATATTTTACTGATGCTACAATAGTTTTTTGCGGGAGGAGGTGTGCCATGATTGAGTATAGAACTGGAAACATGTTTGACAGCGATGCAGATTGTCTTGTCAACACCGTGAACTGTGAGGGCTATATGGGCAAGGGCATTGCTTATCAGTTTAAAATACGTTTCCCGGAAAATAATAAACAATATGTTAAAGAATGCCGGTCGGGTACACTGAAACCGGGAAAGCTTTTTGTTTTTAAAGAAGAAGGTAAAACCATAATCAATTTTCCTACTAAAGATAAGTGGAGAGAGAATTCCAAAGAAGAATATATTATTGACGGTATGCAGGAATTGGTGAGAGTATTACCTGTCTTAGGAGTAAAATCAATAGCCATACCGCCATTAGGCAGCGGCAACGGCGGTTTAAATTGGTGCAGGGTAAAAAATATTATTATAGATGCCATCAGTTTTTTACAGGAAAAATACAAGATTATCATTTATGAGCCTTCTTCCGGAAACTATCCTGTTAAGATTAAACAGCCTCCAATATTGTATCCTTCTGCATTATTGCTCATAAAAATGAAACAGAAACTGTATACTTTTACAACACTTCGTATGCAAAAGACTGCTTTTTTTACTAATTTTTACTTGGGTAGTTCTTATTTTCACTTTGAGAAAGGTAAGTATGGGCCTTACTCTCACGATATTGATATTGTTGCAAAAAGTATAGCTGAGTACAGACAATATTATAATATTAATGATGCTAACTTGTTGTATGAGGCGGTTTATCAGACGATTTGTAGTAAAAAGACAGATGATACAATCTTACGAATGAATATGCCAGTGGATAAAGCGATTGGTTTTGTGAATGGCATAACCGACGATCATGAGTTAGAAGGTATTGCTTCTGTATTGTACCTTATAAATGAAGCGGAGCGTACAGAGGAAGAAATTTGGCAGGGTTTTGTTGACTGGCCGGAAGACAAGGCTATACGTTATAAATGCACTGAGATGCGCGGTTTTCTCGCTGCGTTAGAAGCTGCAGGCTTTGTATCGTGTAATCTGTTAGGGCAATATGAAGTGAAGAAGTTAAAGTGTGCTGTATAATTAATATAATTTGATGGTTTAAGCTGAACCGGTTGCAAGAATATGTAACCGGTTTTTTGTACAGAAGAATCTGTAATAGCTATGGAAAACTTTATTATTCTGAAATTATTTTTAAGAAAGGTTACATTTTGATTACTGAGTTTGTTTTATCTGAAGAATTCTCTTCTTTCGCAAGTGTAATTGGATTAATTACAAATATAGTAGTACTGATACTAGCAGGTTATACTCTGTACATAACTGCTTTTTCAAAAGAAAAATGATTGATATCAATGGTCAATTTTATAAAAGAAGGTTTTTTGGGATTACAGGTTGCAATCATGGTAATAATGTCTTTCTTGATGAACCGCTTTGTGGATATAATTCACTGTTAGTGAGAGGGAATACGCCAGAAGCTATTTCTAAAGCAATTCAAGAACAAATTGGGATAAGTAAAGAAAATATAATAGTCTATATGATTGAAAGATACAATTTGTAGAAGGATAATGCGAACCGGTTTTCAAAATTAAACTTTATTGACTAAAATGTATAGGGTTGAGGGAACAAACTATAATGCAACATTTTATTCCTGTGAAAATAACAGAGAAAAAGTATGCTGACAAATTTGTTCAGGGTGATATTTTTATGCGAGCCCTTCACGAATTTGATTCTTGGGGCGATATTTCTGAGAAAAACTAAGTAGTGAAGAACAGTTTTCGCGGCGATTTATATTCTGGCGTAACTGCCGTATTTACTTCTCCAAATGACTGTTGCTATTTTGCAAGATTAGCAAAAGAGAAGCAAATAGATAATTGTTGCCTAATTGATGAAAGTGATATCTAGTTTTTTAAAATTCTCTCCCTCTATTGTTGGGTATTTGATGATAAGATGCAGCGATTTATCCAGCCAGATTATCGTATGGCTAATTTTGGTGATACGGCAGTTGTTGTTACAGATTTCTATGAATTTCTTGATCGGTATGCAAGGGCGTTGTTTAAAGTGTATCCGAAGCTGATCTCAATGCTTGATAGAGTAAAGGTATTTGACTTTAGTAGGACACAGTGGCTGAATCCTCTGTTCTGTAAACACGAAAGTCAGGCATATCAGAATGAATTGAGAATAGCCTTTGGAGCCTTAGAATATAATCCATTCTTAGTTGGAATTGAGCAGGAAGAAGCCAATTCAATGATTTTGAACTATGATCCGGTAATCTTACAGCTTGGTGATCTTCGGGATATAACAGTTGAAATGCCAATCGATGCTTTTATGACAGGTTATGAATATGCAAAAGAAACATGGGAATCATTCCATCTTATTGAGATGAAGCACATTATTTTTACGTTTGTACTTGAAGAAGATTTTAAAGAGTTTATTAAGTTTATTAATAAATTTCCTGAGGGAAAAAGCCAAAACTTAGACAAATTTGAAAACGATTTTAACAATTTGCATAAAAATATTATTTATTGGAAAGAAATTATAACAAATCAAGCCGAAAAAGGCGAGAATGTGCCTGGTGACGACGCTTTATACAATCTATACTTTGAGAAAATACCAAATTTTTATAAAGGATTTCAAGAAGCAATTCAGCGTTCATTATATACAAAATTATTGCAAATAATCGGAGATAATATAAGATCTTCTGGCACAGCATACAAATCAGATATTGATCCAGCATGTATTTTAAAGCTGGCGCAGCGTGTAAACATTTTAATTAAAATTCTTCGTAGGAGAAATATTGCTGAGAAAAAGAGAGTACTGGTTGTTATTGACGCTTTTCGCAATCCATACGAAGCTACATTCTTCAAAGAACGATATTCGGCATTTTATCTATTTGCGATTAATACAACTGATGAAGAAAGAAGAAGACGCCTTTTTGCAGCTAATATGCAAGCTGCAGACATTGAAGCGTTAGATCTTAGAGAATATCCTTCCCTGGATAATTCCATACATGATTTTTATAAGATCAATATAGAAAAGACTGTTGAAATAGCAGATGTACATATACATAACATAACTCTTTCAGGGCAAGCAATGTGGCCCGTATGGTTCGGGGATTGGTTACATCCGGAATTGTAATGTCTGCTCCTTTTAGCTGGATACGGATGGCAACTTCCGAAGCAATCTCTTTTGATTCCGTTAACGAATTCGATACAGTATTCGGAACTGTTTCCGCTCCAATTTGCACAAAGGGAACTGGCGCAATAGCTTGTGAATCCGGTACTGTTTGGCAGGCTTCGTGCCGAATACGACGAAGCCAGTAAAAATAGGTAGTTCTTTTAAAACCGTGCTGTTTACACCAGTTATTAATAGAAAGACCACTGGCCTGGCGTTCCAGGATGAGTTGTTTCCACTGTTCTTTCCGGAAATTCATCTTAACGGCAGTTACATCGTCCATGAGTTTTGTCACCTCGCTTAGTAGAGTTGGTTTAAAAAGTCCAAAAACTACAGTTCAAAAAGTCTAAGGTAATTATCTCATGGTTGAATAG
>CACWZA010000045.1 GCA_902765215.1 uncultured bacterium
GGCTGCTCTTGATAACGAAAGAAATGCCGTTAAACAAGAGATGGAAACATTACAAACCGTAGCTAAGGATAACGTAGAGAGAACATTCAAACTGTTCTCATAGGGGGTAGGATATTAACTATCTCCGAATAAGAAGATTGTTATGCGGGTTTATTCAGCACGCTCAATGAGTGTCTGACTATTCTCTGCATGGCTATCTTTTAAAGCAAGATTCAAAAATATAATTTTCCCTATAATTTTCCCTATAATTTTTCACACGCCACTTCTCCCAAAGTGGTTTTATTTTTTTTGGGGTAAATGTATAATAACCTCTCCGCGGGAGAGGTCGAATATCTTGTGATTTGCCTGCAAATTATTAGATATTCGGGTGAGGGGCAACAAATCAGTTAAAATTATTATTTAGACATCAAACTCTTGTTTAATATTTTTTATGACCTCTTTTACTACTCCGTTCCAGTCATTAAACTTTTTGGCTCTAATCGGTTTAACAGACTTATACCAGCCAATATCATCACCTTCCGTTTTATACCAACGATGTTCAGAGAAAACATTAAAAAGCCCGTAAGTCCGAACACCTAATGCCCCGGCAAGGTTCATAACCACATTATCGGTTGAAACAATCAAATCCATACACATCATAGCAGCTGCCGTATCCTCAAAATCATACAAATGCGGTTTCAGATTGATTAAATTTTTGTATCGCTTTTGTATCTTAGTTATCGCTGCCGAATGTTCATCAACCTGCAACGAATAAACCTCAACCCCTGCCATTTCAAACAATGGAGCAAGTTTTGAAACAGGAATATCTCTGTAAGTCGGGTTAGAATCTTTTGTACCGTGGAAAGAGATGCCGATTTTGAATTTTTTGTTTTTGTTAATATACTTTTTAATATTTTTGAGCTTATCCTCACTCGGGCACAAAAAACCTTCTTCATGACCGATGTTTTCAGGCGAAATGTTTAACAAATACGGAGTATCCATCAGTGGTATATGATAATCGTGGTCAATTCTTGCCATACCGGCACCCGTTACAATCATCTTAGAACTTCTGCTTATTTTATCGTCCTTCATTGAGTCGTCAGGTGAAATATCTGCCTCGTGCGATAAAAGGGTGCAATAATCTTCAAAACCTGATGATTTAAAGAGTGAAATCAAGTTCTTCTGAACAACAAAGATTGTTTTCTTCGCATACTTAGAAATATCCTGAACATATCGAGAAAACATAACGGAATCGCCAAAGCCCTGTTCAAAGTGGATAATAACTGTTTTACCCTTTACATCCTCAATATTTTGCAGCCGTTTTTCAGGGACAAGTGCCACAGGATAACTAACCTTTTCATAATCAAACCTGTAACGGTAATGATCAAACCCTTCCGTAATTCTGCCGCATTTCATCAAAATCATAGCTTTGGCAAAATGCAAAGGAAACCTGTTTTTGTCGTTTTCCGGAACACCGTCTAACACTTTTAATGCCTTATCTACCTGACCGTTTCTTGCGTACAATTTGGCGATAAAAATTTCCGCATTATGAGAACCCCTGTTTTTTTCAAGTTCACAGGCGCGTTCAGCGTATTTTATCTGTAAATCAAGTTTTTCGTTCTGATAAACCCGCTCTAAAACATACATAAATTTATAAACAATATCAAAATTTTCGTTCTTTTGAACAAGCTCTTCAAACAAAGGTAACGCCCGTCGGTAAGAAGATAACTTCATATCACCGAGATACGAATTGGCAATAATATTCAATATATCAACATCATCTGAATGTTTTTCCAAATCCTTCAGCAAATACTTATTCAGCGGATAAAGTGCAGATATCGCAAGTAAAGCCGATGCCATGCATTTCAAAACCTTAAAATCATCAGGGTTTTTCTTATACAATTCGGCAAACTGACAAATTGCATTTGCATAATTTTTATCAACGAGGTTTTGCATGGCAGACTCAAAAGAAGGCTTTGGCTGAACTGAGATATCCATTTTCGCACCTTTTTTAATCTCAGAAAACTCTGTAAGCGCATCTTTTGACACAACATCTTTGAACGACTCGTTCTGCTCAATCAGCGGTTTTGAAATATCTGATTTTGTACCAAAAGCCGATATTATAACATTGTTTAACTTGTAAATTTTTTCTTTTTTATTATCCACTTATGAAAAAACCTCATCATAAATTTTATTCAGACTGTTCTTTGCTTTTTTATCTCTGTCATAGATTTCCAAATAACTGTTATAGTTTGCTATCGCCTTATCATATCGCTTCATACCGGAATACATTTTAGCCATAAACAACAGTACCGGTGCGGAATAACGCAATTCGGAAAGGTAATTAATCAGTTTAATTGCCTCAGGATATTTTTTGCACTTTGCTAATATCTGAGCGATATTCAGATATGGGAGCTCATTTTCAGAGTTTAGCTCAAGACTCATTTTATTCAGTAAAATATTCCGCTTATCATCAAACAGGAAGTTAGAATAAGTCAGCGCAATAATTTTTCTGTATGCCTCAATCGATTTTAATGACACCAAATATTCTGGCAACTTGTCAAACTGCTGCTCCTCAACGAGTTTAATCTCATCAGCGCTGCATAATTCATTCAAAAGGGCAGTAATTCGCTCATATATATCACACAGATTAGAATGACAAAAAGAAACTGCATCAAAGTTTCGGCAGGATAAAGAGTAGTTTGAGAACAACGCAGTCGCCTCAAAAATCTTTGAATATTCATAAAGTTTCTTTTCTAAATACTTTTCTGTGCTATTCATTAGAGTCCTCTAAAATCTTTGCCTGTTCTAAACATGCATTTTTACTAACCTCGTCACCCAGTTTATCAAACACTTTGGCAAGTTTTTTGTATATTCCAGATGTTAAATTAGAGTTTTCCGCATAACTGAAATAACTGTCGAGTGCGGAACTGTAGTCTTTACTCATATATTGGACATCACCGATTTTCTCAAGCCATTTAACATCAGATGTACTGATAAAGGAAAGCCTGAACGCCTTGATTAAATCGTCATTCATTTTGACCTTCAGGAACTCTTTTTCATAAAGACTTACAAGCCCCGTATAGTATGAATCAAAATCAGATGCCGATAAAATATCCTCACAAACATCTGCAAACTTACTTTTTCGCTTTTTTGAAGTGATATCAGCGGTCATTTTACCCCTGAGGGAAACACGAAAATCAGCATATTTCGATAAAATTTTGTATTCTTCGGGCAACGAAACTTCATTTTCCCCGCACAAATAATCAACAACTACAGACGGAGTTTTTGAATTTTTTATCAAAAACAACTCTAACTCGTCATATTTTTTTGATAAATTGACTAACAAATCTGATGAAAAACTACTCTTTTTTGAAATTTTTTTGAAGTAATTTTCAAACTCATTTAGCTTAGTTTTTAACGAAATACTATTGCCCATGGTAAGAATGATATCATTTTTACAAGTGACTGAAACCGTTTATTTATAGTATTTTTTGAAATTTATGTTAAGTTATGTAACAGAAATAAAACCAAATCCTAAAGTTTTTCAAAAGTATGCCGTAATACAAAATACAGGAAGCGAATGCGAAAGCATTCAATAAAGGATTACGGATTATGGGTTTATCATCATCACAAGCTAGATTATTGAATTTGACTTCAAGAATGCACCAGATTGAATACAATGCTGCAAGAATTGAAGCAATGAAATTACAAATGGCTAATGAATCAAGAAAGGTTTATAATGATTACCTTGAAGCTTTAGACAAAACTAAAGTTCAGGTCAAAACTCTTAATCCTGACGGTTCAGTTACCTACAAAGATGTTGCAGATTATGCAACATTTACAAAAGCAGGTTACTACCTCGTTTATGTAGATCAAAACGGAAGCTACAGTGACTTTGAAGATGGGGGGACTTATACTATCGGAGGTCAGGCAGTAAAATTAGATTCCCTGAACTCTGAA
>CACWZA010000046.1 GCA_902765215.1 uncultured bacterium
TCTTTGATATTTATTTTAGATTCTGTCTGTGTACCGTAACCGTAGAATATTGCAGGTACGAACTGAGATACTTCCGTTGGTCCGAGTGCTTGCGGTCCGATATTTGTATCAGATGAGGATTCAGCCGATATTGACAAATCACCCGTTGAATTCAAAATAGAATTTGTAATATTAACCGTTGCAGCAGTTCTTACACCCTCAAATCCTGTATAAACATTGTCAGAGAAAAACTCATCTACATGAGAATCGGAATCAAATACCCACATTAAAACAGCCGGAACAGTTAAATTTAGGTTTCTGCTTAAATCAGATTCAGAAACCGCCGAAATATCTATATTACTTCCTGTAATATCTGATTTTGCAATATCAATTTTTGATGAAATTGCTTCATCAGTATCAGCCAAAATATATAAACCGTCTTTTGTTGTGTTTGCTTTAATTTCAACATCACTTCCGCCAATTTGAGCATTTTCAATAATTACTTCAGCTTTATCAGAAGCACCGTCAGGTTTTCTATCATCTCCTGAACCTGTGTAATCCTTAAATCCTGCAACGATTTTTATTTTACCTTTTTCATCAAGAGCATAATTTGTTGCATCGGTTATATTATTTGATACAAGACTATTGAACACTTGTTTTGCAGCATTAACATCAGAGAATGTTGTACTTGTATCATCCCAACCTGCTATAATACCTGCTTTATTGGCACCAGTACCTTTAATAGTAATGGTATCACCATAAACATTTACTTCTTCTCTTGCTAATATTTTACCGTTAATTACAACATTTCCATGAGAATCTGTTATCAACGCTTTATATTTGTCTGATCCAAATTCGTATGGGGATAAACTGCCTGAGTTGTAAGCTGATTTAAAATCATCAAATTTGCTTTGACTTGGGGTTAGAAGTGATAAAGAACCTACATTCAAAACACCTGATGCACCTATAACAATACCGTTTGGAGAAACAAAAATAGCATGTCCATTATAAAAGTTATTGCCCTTCATTGTATTAACGATACCGTTAATATTGACCTGATTATTTACCAAATTGACAAATTTTGTATAATTGTCTTTGTAAATAAGGTTTGCAACATCTCCCTGTGTCAGATTAAATTTGTCATAATGTCTAAAACCTGTTGAGCCTGATGTTTTAGCAGCCTCGATATTATATGTATTACCATTTTGAGTAATACCGGGTTGACCTGAAACAATTTCAGATGCCATTACCGTAATAGGCATATTAATTACGAACATGTTTGCACACAAAATAGAGGCAATAAGTTTATTCAGAGATCTCTTTTCCATCACTTCTTTTCCTAAAATTATTGTTATATAACATAATAATTATCTAACAAACATTTCCATTTTTCATTATATTAAGTGTCAAAAACGATTGATGCTTAATAAAATTTTACAATATGTAAACTATTGTAAAACCAGCATTTTTTTGTGATATTATACATGTTGTTGAGGGAAGATGAAAAAGAAATTTTTACTCAGTTTAATATGTTGCGTTGTACTGCAAATTCCGACATTTGCGGCTGATGTTTTGCCAAATATTGTTCCTGAAGCCGGATCTATAAACACACACGATTTAGATACTTTAAGAAAACAACAAATCGAAAAACAAGTTCAGCAGGATTACCAAAATTACGAAAAACGCAAAAAAGAAGGTAAAATCAAACCTGAAAAACAAAAAAAAATAAAAGGCAAAGTTCAAAAGGCAAAAGCAGAAGAATATGCAACTAAAGGTGTCTATATAGAAAATATTGAAGTTGCACCATCGCAAATATTAACCGAGCAAGAAATTAAAGATATTATTGACGAATACACTCAAACAAATCTTACTTTTGAACAATTACAAGAAATTGTTGATAAAATAAATAAATTGTATCTTGAAAAAGGGTTTGTAACTGCGAGAGCCTATTTGCCCGAACAAACCATAGAAAACGAAACCGTAAAAATAGAGTTGTTAGAAGGTAAAGTCGGCAATGTTACTATTGAGGG
>CACWZA010000047.1 GCA_902765215.1 uncultured bacterium
TAATTCATCAATGTCATCCAATATGGCAAAATATGGCGGCGGGGTTTATAACACAGGCGATTTGACAGTTAGTTATACAACCTTGTCAGGCAATAAAGCTAACAATAACAATGCAGCTTTGACTTATGAAGATATTAATCAGAGTGGTAATGGTGGTGCTGTCTATAACACAAATAAATTAACAGTTACAAATTCCACTTTTAAATCAAATAACGCAGTTACGACTCTGACTAATGTTTCAGAGACTCCAAGTGAAGACGGACTAAAAACTATTACAACAACTACAACACGTTATGGCGGAAATGGTGGTGCTGTTTATAATACATCAGATAACTCAACTGTTTCAGATTCATCATTCATATCAAACAAAGCAGGTCAAAAAGGCGGTGCAATCGCTACTTATGGCAATCTGTCAATAGAAAATTCAACTTTTACATCTAATACAACCGTTAATAAAATTACTCAAAAACAATATACAACAACAATCGCAACAGGTAAAAAATCAGGTACAAAAACTATCTCTAATGTGAATGATACAACTTCAACAGGTGGGGCTATTTATCTTGCAGAAGGGAAAACATTATTTGTCGCTGATTCAAAATTTGATAAAAATACATCAGCTTTTGGCGGCGCAATTTATGCCGATAAAAATACAACCGTTACCATAAAAGATACAAGTTTCACTAACAACAGTGCACTTGAAAAAGGCGGTGCTATTTATGCTGATGAAGGGAGTACGGTGTATGTAGTTGCACAAAACAAAGATGTAACCTTTAAAGGTAATAAAGCAAACGGTGTTGCCAACGATATTTATTTGAATAATGCAACCGTTCATTTGGTTGGAAATAATAACCATTGGGTTAAAATCTTTGGCGATATAACAGGTGACGGAAATGGTAAGTATTCTGTTACAGGTCAGGTAAGTATAGCAGAAACGGCAACATTACAAGGAGTTAACCTTATTGTAAATAATGGTATTCTGCATATATTAAATGAATCAGGTGTTCTGGGAACATCATTATTACTCGGAAATTCTTCTAATTTATCAACAGTAAATAATAAAATCGGAAAACTTTCATTAAAATCATTAATGATTGAAAATAATGCTGTTCCAAATGTTGCAATAGATATGGACTTAAAAAACGGTTCATCAGATAAAATAAGTGCCAATGATACTAATGAAGTTAACAATGGCGGACTTAACGTATCTTCAGTAAACCTTGTCTCAGATAGCAAGACACCTGTAACAATCAAGGTAGGAGAAGATTCAAAGGTCACATCAGTCAGTGCAACAAATGCAGAAACAAAAGAAGCAACATATAAATTAAAATCAAGATTAGGCGCAGGCGGAATGCTTGAGACTGTAGCCTACGGACAAAAAGCAAAACCGTGTGCATTGGCAGCACCTGTGGCAGCACAATTGGGCGGATATCTTACTCAGATAAATTCATACGACCAAGCGTTTATGAATATGGATATGAATATGACAAAGACCTTAGAAGAGAGAAAAGCAGAAATGTCTGCAAGAACGGCGTCTTTGCCAATGGAAAATGGAAAATGGAAAATGGAAAATTATGCTGATGAAAAATTAGCATATTCTCCTCAGTTTAGTAATGGAATCAATCAAAACGGTAAAGGATTATGGGCAAGACCGTATGCAACATTTGAGAGAGTAAATTTATCAGGCGGACCAAAGGTAGGAAGTATAGGATATGGTACTTTCTTCGGAGGAGATGCTAAGTATAGGATATGGTACTTTCTTCGGAGGAGATGCTGACCTTAAACAGTTAAGAAACGGCTGGTCAAGACAGTTCAGCGCATATATCGGATATAACGGATCTACACAGGATTATGACAGACAGAGTATAGACCAAAATGGCGGAACAATCGGCGTTACAGAGGTATGGTATAAGAATAATTTCTTTACGGGTTTGACTGTAAACGTGAGCGGTAATTCCGCAATGGCACAGACTGATTTAGGACATGAGAACTTCCCTATGATAATGGCAGGTGTTGCATCAAAGACAGGTTATAATTGGGAGCTTAAAAACGGGAAATTTGTAATTCAGCCAAGTATCTTGTTATCATATTCATTTGTCCATGCGTTTTCACATAAGAATGGGATAGGACATAGAGTAAGTTCATCACCGTTGCATGCAATACAGGTAGCACCGGGGATAAAATTCATCGCAAATTTACCAAAAGGATGGCAGCCATATTTGGGAATAAATATGAGATGGAATATAATGGATAAGACACATTTTTCATTACCTGATGTATCAATACCTGATATGAGTATCAGACCGTATGTAGAATATGGTGTTGGTTTACAGCGCAAATGGGGTGAAAGATTCACAGGTTATGGTCAGGCTATGATAAGAAACGGCGGACGTAACGGTGTAATGCTGTCTGTTGGGTTCCGCTGGGCAATCGGTAAATAGTACGTAATAGGCGTAAGAACAATTTACCCCAGAGTCTTGGATTATTGGCGGTTCACAAGCTTTCATTCCACTATAAAATTACGTTGTAATTTTGTCGTTTCATAAGCTTGTTCACAGGGACGTGACTAGGTTGCTTCGCAACCGTCGCACTTGCCAAAATCCGCTGGGCTATTGGTAAATAGGGGTAAATGATATTGTCATGCACTGCCTGACCTACCTGCTGATAAACAATGACGAAGCGAATTTATAGCCTTATAAATAACCTCTCAGTGGGAGAGGTCAAATTTCTTATGTTTTATTTATAAAATATTAGAAATTTG